>JAUYEG010000073.1 GCA_030691505.1 Bacillota bacterium
CTCGTCGGCAACGCGGGCGTCGAAAAGCTCGAGGAGCCGGGACTCCTTGATCCGGTAATACCGTCGCAAATGCACCCTGCCGGTCACCGCACCGCCGGGGGCGTCGTAGCCGGTTCCCCCTCGCGAGTAGAAGAGGCTCGCCACCGGCGCGCGCCAGTCTGTCACGCCCGGCGCCGCGGCGCGCCCGATGCGGTAAGTCTCGGTGTGTTCACGGTCGTGGCTGGTCGATCAGCTGGACCGTCTGTTTCAGGTAGGCCTGCTCGCCGTCGAATTCGGGATGGCAGCACCCCTCTTGGGGCACGGTCGGTTTCGAGGACACCCAGTTCACTCCCACCAGTCAGCTACAGCGCAGTGTCGCCGCCGTCGCTGCCGTAGCTGCTAGCAGGAATTGTGCCAACCGGGGCAAAACCGGCGGCGCGACCGGACGCTGGGCCGGCTACGGCTTGAGAGCGTCGTAGGCCGTCCTTGCCAGCCGGCCGATCAGGTTCGCCGCCGCGGCAAAGCCGGGTGTACCGTCAGCCAGTTCAAGCGGTACTCCACCCGTGTAGCAGGTCAGGATGAACAGCGGCGCGGCGCCGGAGTAGACGATGCCCGCGTCGTTGAAATTCCGGGGGCCGGTGCCGGTCTTGTGCGCAACAACGGTCCCGGCCGGCAGCAGCGAGGGCAGCCTGGTGTTGAGTTTCTGCCAGCTTAGGATGTCAAGGCCCAGGCGGACCAGCTCCGGGGGGCAGCCGAGCCGGGCGGCGGCGGCGGCATCGCGCGTGCCGGCAAGTATCAGGTCGAGCAGCAGCCCCTGGTCGCGCGCCGTCGTTACCGTGCCGGCCCTTATCCCCTGGACGAGGTCCTGGGGCGGCAAGCCGTACCGGTGCAGCGTGCTCTTCATTCCGATCGCTTGGCAGTACGCGTTGATCTCATCCAGGCCCACCAAATCCGCGACCGTCCCAGTGCAAGTGTTGTCGCTGACGATGATCATCATCACCAGGGCGTCTCTGAAGGAAATGACAAAACCGGGCTCGAGGTGCTGGAAGCAGCCGGACGTGTTTTTCTGGTACTTGGCCTGGATGGTCACCGGATCCGCGAGGCCGAAGCGTCCATCGTTGACGGCCTTAAGCGCCGTCATCATGATTGAAGTTTTGCGTGTGCTGGCCGAGGGCACGACCGTATCCCCGCCCCTGTCGGCCTCTTCGCCGGAGCGCAGGTCTTTCAGGTACCAGGTGGTGTCAAAAGGGGTTGCTGCACAGAGCGAGTGCAGCCTGCTTGCCAGTTGCTCGATGGCCATAAGCCTACCTCCTGCGGTCTAGGAACGTCTCTGCCGGTCCGGCCCCGGCTTGGTCCGGTCGGCCGGCACCGAAGGCGGGACATCGCTCCGCGATGCGCCATCGGCCACCCACTCGCCGGGCCCGAGGCCGGTCAGGGTCCCGCCGCCCGGCCCGCGAAACGCAGAAAGATTGCCCGGGTTCTCGGTTGCGTTCACACGGACATCCGGGAGATCGCCTCTTCCGGGGCTCTCGACCAGGAGCCGCTTGAGCCCTGCCAGCATCCGGCCCACAAGACCCGTCCGGGGCAGAGGGTCGTTTGACATCGTTCCCTCACTCCTCATTCTGGCAGACAAGTATCATACAAGACACAAAACGACTTCCACGGTCCGGAGCGACAATCCTTTCGCGGAGCTAGGAGGGCGAGGGCTTCCAGTCCCAACTGCCGAGAAGTTTGCGTAGATAGAGCTGACCTTCGTCGCGCGGGCCATGCACACCCGGCAGCAGCGCCACCGGGCAGAAGCCGTTCCGGCCATAGAAAGCGACCGCGCGGGCATCGCCCGCGTATGTCGAGGTCACGATGCAGTACAGCCCGAGATCCTGGCAGATCCCGGTGATGTGATCGATCAGCTTGGAGCCGATGCCCTTCCGCCGGTGACCGGCGCAAGTGCCGAAGCTGATAAGCTCGCCCTTACACCTGAAACCAGGAGCATCGTCGACGAGCAAGGCGGCGTACGCCAGGGGCTCATCGTCGAGGCCGAACGCCGCAAAGAAACGCGCTCCCCGGACGAAATAGCGGTGGATTGTCGCGTTCACCCAGCTGCGGTGAGCCTCGTCGGCGCGGTCGTAGAAGCCACCCATCTCGGCCTCTCCGACAACGTCCAGAAGGACCGCAGCTTGGGGTTCGGTCAGCTCACGGATTTCGGTACTCACAAGGGTTCGCCTCCGGGTACAGCGATCTATGTGGCCGCGGCTCGACATCCTGGTTCGCGCTCTCACAAGCAACAGTTACCCTACCCGCCCCTTTTCTCTTGTTGCGTCTTACCTTTATCTTGCTTTCGTCTTACTCTCGTCTTACCAACTGCTGAGTTTGGCGCCATGGTCGGCGGGGGCACACTCATTGCGAGGTGGGATCATGGCCAAATACGGCACGGCTTACTTGTGGAAAGCGCTCATCAACGGGCTCCCGGTTGCAGTGCTGCTAATAGTCACAACGAACGTGGGCATTGGTCTAGCGCTGGCCTACGCGTTTGCCCTCACGGTCCTGGCGTATCTGTTCGGGGATTTCCTGATCTTACCTCCTTTCGGGAACGCGGCAGCTACCCTGGTCGACGGAGGACTGGCCTTCGTTACTGTCTTCTCGCTCCGGACCTACGGCGTCTACGTCGATTTCACGCATGCCGCGCTTGTGGCTGCCGCGGTGATGCTGGTCGAAGGCCTATACTTCCACGCTTTCCTATGGTCACACGTCTTTCAGCAGCGCGCCGGGGCCTAGGCCTCAGGAGGAAGGCACGGAAGACACGGCCGCCGCCTCAAGTTTCATCTGTTGCACGTATTCCTCCACGTCCTTGAGAAGCGCGCGTGCGTCAAATACGACGCCGCCCCGGATTGTCCACCTGACACCGCCGGTACGGACCTTGGTCTTGCGGTCGTCAAGGAAACGGTCGACACCCGTTCCGTACATGACTTTGAAGTTCTCGAGAGGGTTGCCGTCCACGATCGCCAGGTCGGCGGGGGCGCCCGGAAAGATGCCGGCCTGCAGATCCTGAAGGGCCAGCACCCGTGCGCTGTTGGTGGTGGCCATCCGTACCACGTCAAGAGGGTGAAACCCGGCTTCCTGGAGCAATTCAAGCTCCCGGATCATGGAGAAGCCGTAGAGGGTGTGCAGCCATCCCGCGTCCGCACCGGCGATGATCGTGCCGCCCCGCTCGAAGAACACCCGGAGGTACTTCATCCACAGCCGGTATTTCTCTTTCCAGGCGATTTCGTCCGACGTCCTCCAATCGAAATGGTACGAGGCGTGTATGCCGGGCTGCGGTTTCCACCTGTTCAGCAGCACCGGCGTTGCGTATTTGTCGTACCAGGGGGTTGTCTGGGCCCGCGTGATATCCCGGTTGGCCTCATACACGACCATAGTCGGGCTCCAGACTGTGCCGTTGCGAATCATCCTATCGAGGACGTCAAGCACGCGTTCGGGGTAGCGGTCCGCGTCCGGCCAGTTGTTGGCGGAGTGCCTGAAGCGGGCGATCTCGTCCATTTCGTTGTAGCCGAGCGGGAAGTTCTGGACCCCGGGGATGGCCGCCTCCGGAATGCCATAGGTGTGCTCGATCGTCCGGACACCGGCGTCCGAGGCCATAGCCGCATTGAGTTCGCTGTTGAGAGCCAGGTGGATGGCCACCCCGGCCTCCATGCCGGCCTTCCGCGCCTCGTCGCACATGGCCTCCAGGGTTGCAAGGTTGATGGTCACCAGCATCCCCGGGATGAGCTTCAGTCCGTCCGCCCCGAGCTCGCGGAACCGGCGCACGTGGGCGCGCGCTTCCTCGGGCTTAATATGCACGTGCGGCGGCCACCCACCGGCCATGATCACCAGCCGCGGCACGGCTACGGTGCCGTCCTGCTGCATGCACCTCCGGTGCCCGGCAAGCTCCGCCTCGTTGCCGAAATCGACGGTGCGGATCGTGGTCACGCCGTGCCCGAGCCAAAGCTTGTAGGCGTACTGCCAGCCCCCGGGGCCGCAATGAGCGGGGTCGGTCGGCACGTGAGTGTGAGCGTCGATCAGCCCCGGCAGTACACACATGCCGCTGGCGTCAATTACATGATCGCTGGGATCAACCTGACTGCCCTCGCCGGAGAAGCTCTGCGATATTGGGTCAACCCTCCGTACCGTTTCAATGACGCCATCCTTGATGACCAGGTCGATCGGCCCCTCGGCGGGTGTGCCGCGCCCGGAGACCACTGTCGCGTTGCGGATCGCCAGACGGGGATAGCTCTTGCCAACCCCGGTTTCTACGTCTGCCGCCATGTCGGCACCTCCATGACTGTGATGCTCGCCGCCGACCTTGGGCGCGAGCGCGCCAAGCCCCTTTGTGCCTGACACCAATGTACACCCCGCCGGAGTGTGCGGGAGGACCCACACCCGAAGAAGGGTTCCGTCCCGACAGGCCAAACTTGGACAATCGAAGAGATTTGATATATTCGCGTAGGCGAGGAGGCTCGGACATGGGCGGTATCGTGGTGGCGCCGCAGCCCCCGGCAGCAGAGGTAGGAGCGGAGGTCCTGAGCGCTGGGGGCAACGCGGTCGACGGGGCGGTGGCCGCGGTGTTGATGCAGGCGGCGGCGGACCCCTTTATGTGCGGCATCGGGGGATTCGGCGTAGCTCAGGTGTTCGTCAAGGAGACAGGCGACAACCTGTGCGTGGATTTCTTCGGCCGTGCCGGATCGGCAGCCCGGGCCGACCTTTGGGCCGACAAGGCGCGCAAGACCGCCGATGGCAAGTCCTACGTGGAGGGTTTCGGCAACGACATCGGCTACCGGTCGATAGCTGTTCCGGGCACCGTGGCCGGCATGATGGAGATGCACAGGCGCTGGGGCAGTATGCCCTGGGCAGAGCTGGTGCGGCCGGCCGAGCGTTTCCTGCGGGCGGGCTACCCGCTCTACCAGTACATCGCCGACTACTTCAGCTACCCGGCAGGCCCGCCGGACCACCCCACGCAGCAACAGCGGCTGTCAGCCACGCCTGAGATGGCGCGCATTTGGCTGAAACCGGACGGCTCGTTCCGCGGTGTGGGCGAACCTGTGCAGCTTCCCGACTACGCTGACACCCTGGCGCGGCTGGCGGATGCCGGGGGCGAGGATTTCTACCGCGGCGAGATCGCGGCCAGGATCGCGGCGGACCTGACCGCCAACGGGGCGCTGGCCACGGCCGGCGACCTGGCAAACTACAAGGTCAGGGTGGAGCCGCCGGTTGCCGGCAGCTACAGGGGCTACCAGGTCATGGTCCCGCCGCCGCCGAGCGGCGGGGTCACGGTGCTGCAGATGCTCAACATCCTGGAGCAGTTTGAGCTGCCGGCCCTGGGCCACAACTCGCCCGCGTACCTGGATATCGTGATCCGGGCGATGCAGGCCGCGGCGGCCGAACGCAAGGCGAAACTCGGCGACCCCGCGTTTGTTGAGGTACCGGTGGAAGCGATGGTCGACAAGGGCTGGGCCGCGGGTGCTGCGGCCGAGATGCGGGCCGGCCGTACCCCGGAGGGCGGCGAGAAGCCGGTGCCGCCCGGCACCACTCACCTCACCGTCTGCGACGACGACGGCAACGCCGTGGCGGTTACGCATACTCTTGGGATGGGCTCGGGGGTAATCACCAAGGGGCTGGGCTTTCAGTACAACAACGCCATGGCCAACTTTGACCCGGAGCCGGGCTTGGCCAACTCGGTGGCGCCCGGAAAGGCTCGCATCTCCGCGATGAGCCCAACCATGGCCATGAAGAACGGCCTTCCCCAGTTGGTGCTGGGCAGCCCCGGGTCCAATGCTATCGTCAACGCGATCGTGCAGGTGCTGCTCAACAGCATCGACTTTGGCATGCCGCCCGTGCAGGCGGTATCCGAGCCCCGGGTCCATTGCGAGGGGGGGCCGGTCTCGCTGGAGACCCGCTTTCTGCGGTCCACCGCCGCCGCGCTGGCCGCAGCAGGCCATGTCATCAAGCATGGCGCTTTCGGCTACGACACGCTGCAGGGGCGGGTGCAGCTGGCGGCTGCCGCGGGCGGGGACGGCGGCTGGCAGGGTGCTTCCGACCCTCGCCGGGACGGGGGGATCGCGGCGCGGGGGTAGGTGCCGGCGGCGCGACGGCCGACAGGTTGGGGCGAGTCTGGTCAAGCCGGTGTGCATGGGCCCTCTGGAGGAACAAGAAACAGCTCTTGTTGAGGAGGAACAAAAAGCCTCGCAGAACCTTCGAGCTGGGTCAGGCAGACCTCCTCTACGCCGACCGGGTAGTGCTCCGGCATCTTGATTCCCGGCTCCAGGGTAAACACCATGCTGGGTTTCACGACCATCGAGGCGCCCCGGTACCGATGCTTGCGCCCGAGAATCGCTCCTCCATCATGCACAGCCATACCGACCTGATGGCCGAGAGCGTGTTTGAACTCCTCGTACCCAGCTTGAACCATCCGAGACTGCGCCAACTCGTCGACCTCGTATCCCTGCAGGCCCGCACGCAGGTAGCCGGCACACTCCGCGATGACATCGCGCACAAGGGTGAAACCACGTCTGAGGTCTGCCGGCGCCTGCGTCTCGCCAGGTCTCAGGAAGTACCATATGCGCTTGTAGTCCGAGGTGTAGCCCTCGTAGCGTACTCCCATGTCGAGTATCAGGGAGTCTCCTGATTCGACACGGTAGCTGTCAAGCCCCCTGAGGATCTTGCCCGGGCAGCCACTCGTGGGGATGAAGAACTCCGGTTGTGCGCGGCCGTCTTCCGTCACCGTCTTTCGGAAGAGGTCGTTGAGTTCTCCGTGGGTGATACCAGCTCTGAGGCGGGGTCCGATCCGTCTGAAACATCCATGGTGATCCGGGCCGCGGCTTCCAGCAGCTCGATTTCAGAGGCGGACTTGGTCCCCCGGAGCTCGGCGACAATATCCTCCGCCGATGCCTCCCGTCCCGCCAGCCATGTCCCCAGCGCCCTCTGGAGCCGGCGGTACAGGCCAAGGCTCAAGCCGTCAGAGGTGTGGTCGGATTCGGAGAAATTGAGGGCCAGGACCTTTGGATCCATCTCTTTGAGGAGAGGTACAAGGCTGTCTTCAAGCTTGCCCGGGGTGTACTCCACCACCCGGTCAAATAGTCTGCCGTGGCCGGCGGACATGCTGATGTGACCCAGAACAGCGGTGCTGCCGTGAGGGGTGAAAATCAGCGCGGTATCCATCACCAGATGCTCTCCCAGCACAAGGGGCAGCACTGGATCGGAATCCTCTCTGGTCACGACCATCCACGCATCCACCCCTGCGCTGGCGAGAATCCGGGGTATCATGCAGTGCTTTTCCTTGACGATCTTCTCCTTGGTTGTGGACACCGGCCGAACCCCCCTGACTGATTTAAGCGCGGCTTTCCTGCCGACGTATTCAGCATTGGCGTATCCAAACCTTTACGTAGCAGGTTTCCTGACGCCAGCAACGGCGGGAACGCACCCTCCCGCTTAGTCGACCAGAATGTTACGTTTACACGTTAACCATTAAGCCGTATGATATGGTTAACAACTTAACCAAGGATGTGACCCATGTCCGGCATCAAGGACATCTGGCTGTATGCCAACAACATAATCCGTTCATCCAGGCAGCTGGTCAACGAGGGCCTGAGGCCGCTCAACCTGAGCAGCGCCGAGGGCAACGTCCTGCTTCACCTCCTGACCCGGGGCCACGCTTTGCAGCAGGACGAGATCGTCGAGCAGCTCGATGTCAGCAAACCCGCCGTCTCCCGGGCACTGGAGTCTTTGGAGAGGAAGGGCTACGTGTCCCGGGAAAAGGACCCTTCCGACATGCGGGCCAACCGCGTCGTAGCGACGGACAGGGCTCGAGCGATCAGCCCGGAGGTCGAGCGGGTTTACAACGAGGTCTTTGACATCGCGGCCGGGGTTGTATCGGAGAGTGAGGTCAAGGGGTTCATCGAGCTCTTTGGGCGGGTGTCGGACAGTTTTGCGGCGGCCCGGGCCGGAATCAGAAACAACGGAAGCGGAAGGCGGGAGCTCTGATCAGGGACCTCATCGGCGCCGGCATACTGATGGCCTATTACCTGGTATTCGTGGGTTCCCTGCCGACTCTGCTTAAGGCCGCCGGGGTACCGACTGAGCTGGTACGCAAGATCCAGCACGTGGTCTACAGCCTTTCCGTCTTCCTGCTTTTGAGGCTTTTCAGCGCCTGGTACATGGCCATCGGGGCTGCGTTCCTGTTGGTGCTGCTCGCGTACCCGGTGCTCCTGGCGGTCGAGAAGTCCCCGCGTTACAGGCGGCTGTTTGTCGACAGAACCGCCCACGGAGGGGAACTCAGACGGCAACTCATCTACGTCCAGGTCACGTTCGCCGTCCTGATCCTCATCTTCTGGGGTCTCCTGGGCACACGGTGGCACTATGTCGTGGCGGCCGCGGTCATGGCCTGGGGGTTCGGAGACGCCGCCGCCGCCCTGGTTGGAAAGGCCTTCGGGCGACGGCGCGTCATCCATCGCCTCATCGAAGGCAGCAAGACGTATGTGGGCACGGGCGCGATGATGGTAGCCGCGGGGACGGCGCTGTTCTGGACGCTGCTCCTCTATGGGGGCAAGGCGTGGCACGTCAGCCTGCTGATCGCGGCCGTCGTGGCCCCCGTGTGCGGCATAGTGGAGCTATTTTCGCGGCGGGGCACCGACACGCTGACCGTGCCGCTCGCAGCGGCCGTCCTGATCATGCCTCTGGCTGAGCTGTTCGCGTTCCTGGGGCTGTAAGGTGAGCTCTCTCTCCAAAGAGCAGGCCGCCAGCCGCGAAAGAACCCTGCTCGCCGCTCTCCTCCTGAGCGCATGGGCCCCGTTGGCCACGGGTATCGCGGTCATCACCAGCCGCTCGACGACGCAGCTGGCGGACTTCGTCCGGCGCACTGTTGAGCCGGCGGCTCTTTTCGTGTCCTGGTGGGTGTTTCGCCACGGCGAACGGAGGCCTGAGCTCGCCCCGGAGCCAAGGGCGCGCATGGAGCTTGCCGCGGGCCTGAGTGTCGCGGCCGCGCTGGGTTTCTCGGGGATCGTGATGCTCGCTGTCGGCCTGTCCCGCATTCGCACGTTTGTGCCGGGGGGCAACGTGTACCCCGGGCTGGCCATCGCCCTGCTGGGCCTGCTCACCAACGTGTGGTTTTGGCGGCGTTACACAAAGCTGGGGCGTGAGCGGTACAACGCGGTGATCGACGCCCAACGGGGGCTGTATGGTGCCAAGGCCGCGGCGGACTTGTGCGTCCTTACCGCGTTGACGGCGGTTGCGGCGGCGCCAGGCCATCCTGCAACCCGCTATGTGGACGTTCTGGGGTCCGTCGCGCTCGCCGCCTATCTCGTCTGGAGCGGGATACGGACCGCCCGGACGCAGCTAGAGGCCGGGATGCTTGAAAGGCACCGCTCCCGACCGTGACGGCGCACCCACGGGGCCGAGAGGAAGGCCCGCCCAGCAGAGTGAATGACCCATCACATTGATCTTCGGGGCCGGATCATCCGTAGAGGCCGGCCCGCATCAAGGAGGACGCACAACGTGGACAACGGCGGCCAATGCACAGTTTCAGTCATGCCGGAGGCGGCTCAGGCGGTTCTGGCTCTGGCCAAGGAAGGCGCCAGCCTGGATTCAGCTTCTGAGGAATTCACGCAGGCTCTGGTGGCTCTGCTCATTGCTCACGATACGACTGAGTTGGCAATGAGGATTGTGGGTGCGAGCCGGGATGAGTTCCGACGTGCTTTCCTTAAGCTGGCCGCGGGGCAGCCGGTGGGAGAGCTGAAGCTCAGCCTGGACGCAATCCGAAACAGGCCGCAGGATCTGGAGGTACGCCTCAACCAGGTCACTTCCGATCTTTCCTGGCTCGACCGAGCCCAACGGCTTGCCCTGGAACGTATTCCCTGGCGGGATGAACTCAGAGGAGAGATCCGGTTGGAGTTGATGGCTCTCGGCGCGGGGTTGCTGGATGGGGCCGCCTGGATGTCCGGACCGGTCGTTCATATTCTCCTCGACCTGCACCTCTTGGAGAACGACGCCGATCTGGTAAAGGTGGCAGCCCACGAGTACAACCACGCCGCAGTCAACCTCTACCGGTTCGACCCTGCGCGCAAGATCACGTGGCTCGATGATTGGCCCGAGCCGGTTCGCGGCATCCTCGAACTTCTCTTCATGGAGGGTCTAGCTCGCCAGAGCACCCTCGGACGGCGTTACCGAGATGACATCGCCGCTTGCTTTGCGGTTGTTCAGACTGCCATTAATGAGGCTTGGCATGGCCGCCAGGCGGGGGACGACCTGTGGACGGGCCAGGGTGGCCAGGGACACTACGGGGGCACCGCGGGGGCCTTTGTTTTCGAGACCATCTTTGACCTCGTTCCCCTCGGAGCTGCAGAAAGAGCCCTAAGGGAAGGACCTCTGGGCGTACTCGATCTCTATGACTCCCTGGCAGCCAATCGAGGTTTGCCGAGGCTGACTTTGCGCAGAATGTAGGCCGAAGCGCCAGACCGCTGGGTGATGGTGGATACGTTCTCCTTGGCTTTGACGAACCGACCGTCGGCCGGAGCAAGGACCTTTGGCTTGGGCAATCCGGGGATGGCGCTCAAGTCGAAGGAGACGGTCCGGCGACAGCTTCAGTGGCTGAAAGGTGGAGCGTCGTTCGCCGAGCCCAAGTCGGCCAAGTCCCTGGGCACAAATGCGCTGCCCGCCATGGCGCTAGCCGCCCTGCGCCGTCACAGAGTCCGGCAAGCGCAAGAACGTCTGGCGCTCGGTGAAGCTTGGCAGGATATCGGCCTGGCATTCACGACCCCCATAGGGACCGCGCCCAATCCCTCTGGTCTGCGGAATCGGTCATTTTTTCCACCTCTCGACCCGGGAGCGATCCCCAGCCTTGGGACGGCCTATTGAGGGAGTCCTCCACGAGACACTGGTAGGCACGATAGCTGCAATCAGACACGAAGAATCCTCAATGTCTGCAAAGGCATAGAGAAAGGCCTCCTGCCGAGGTCTTCATCTGCAGAAGGCCTGCTAGATGCTGGTGGGCGATGCTGGATTTGAACCAGCGACCTCTTGAATGTGAGTTAGCTGCGGGCCGTCCAGGGATGTCCACGCCCTCCACTACTGTGCGCCTAGCTGGCCTGTTATTCCAGGAAGGTCCACCGCGTACACCCTGATTCGCTGCCATTGCTACAGTTGTGCTGCAGTGATCAAGTGGTCATAGCTGGGCATACCTCGAATACTGCTCCAGTTCCACTAGGTGGGGACATGCCTGTCGCGGCCGTACCCAGACTAGGCGCTGTACTCTGGTGCACCTCCCGCCAGAAGCCCCCATGTTGCCGCCGTCTGACGTTTAGACCATGTCACTGATCACGTGTCTCAAGTAACTCCTCGTCAGCTCCTGCCGCTTGGCGTACACTCAGTCTGGTATCGTTCGAAGACTTCTGAGCGTTCTCTGGAGCTTACCGGCCGCCTCGTTAACCGCAAGGTTCACAACGCCGTGCGACCACCTGAGCAATCCTTGGCGACTGACGGACTACGCATCGCCGTTGGCCCCATCGCGCCTTGATACCTGCCACAGTACCCAGTGGGCATCCGAGCCAAGAGAGCAACAAAGAACAACTGTGCAATGGGCATACCTGGAGCGAGCTCATACGAGAAATCACTGAAGTTGACTATCTCCAAGGTGATCTTACCTTGGTACCCTGGCTCAATCTGCGCGTCGCACATATGTACAGTTAGAAATCCCCTCGCCAAGCTGCCTTTCGTCTGGATGAATGCCATCAGATCATTGGGGATCGCGACGACCTCCTCGGAGCATGCTAGTATCTTGCCCCCAGGGGGCAGAATATAGGTGTCTCCTGAGGACACGATTGTTAGCCTGGTTGGTAGCTCCTGAGGGGGGGTGACTGGCGACTCCTCCGTCCGAGGCTCATATGCAAGGAACTGGTTATCCAGATGCAGACCTATAGATACAAGATCCACAACAACCTGGCCAGTTCGTGGATTACGGACAACTCCCTGCCGAACCAAGCTCTCGAGCTCGTTACATGTCAGGACTATCCTTTT
>JAUYEG010000122.1 GCA_030691505.1 Bacillota bacterium
AAACAGTCTGGCGTAATCAGGGTCGCTGAGGGAGGTGAGGTTGACGGCGGGGGAGCGAAAATCCACGGACGCGGGCATGGCCCTGCCCGACACCATCTCCCACAGCCTTGTCCCGGGCAGCGGCGTCACGGAAAACAGAAAAACCGCGTCCAGTCCAATCGAGCAGGCGAAATCCGCCGTCTGCTGGATTCGCGCGGCGTCGTCCCAGGGCCACCCGATCATGAAAAACCCGGTGGAGCGGATGCCGGCCCGCCGGATCTGCTTCGCAACCTCGGGAGTCCGCGTCAGCCTGCCGGGCTTGCCGATCCGCCGGAGGGTCTCCTCATCGCCGGACTCGATTCCGAGCATGATGTGGCGGCACCCGCCTTCCGCCATGACCGGCAGCAGCTCCGGGTCCAGGCAGTCCACTCTGGTCTGGCAGTCAAACGTGATCTCCACGTCCCGGGCCAGCGCCGTACATAGGTCCAACGTGCGTGCGCGGTTTCCGGTGAAAACGCTGTCCTGGAAGAATGCATGGCTGACCCCGTATTCGGAACGGAGGGCGGCGATCTCGTCGAGGACACCAGCGACTGAGCGGAGCCTCAGTCCTCTGCCCATCAGTCCGGACGCGCAGTACAGGCACGAGGAGTTGCAGCCCCGGCTGGACAGCATCGCCTGGTAAAACGGAGGCTCGATGTCCTCCGGCCAGACCAGCCTGTCTCTCATGGGCCGGGCCAACCGGTCCAGGTCGGCTATGGGCGGCCGCCGCGGATTGGCGTGCGCCAGGCCATCCGGCGCCCGCCAGGCCAGGCCGCGAATGCCCGCGAGACTCGCGGCAGGCCCGCCTGACAGGGCCCTGAGCAGCTCATTGATGGCGTCCTCGCCCTCGCCGATGACCGCGAAGTCGGCCCCGGTGGCATTGAGCGCCCCGAGGGGATCGGCTGTCGGGTGAGCCCCGCCGAGTACGACACGAACGTCACGATCCAGACCCCTGACCAGCTCCACCAGCCGGGCGGCAGCCGGCAGGGCCGCGGTGACCACCGTTATCCCGACAACATCCGGGGCCTCGCCGGCGACGGCGGACGCAATCTCCGCCCACGGGTCCGGGCCGGTGTATGACCGGGTGTCCGGCAGGAGCAGGCGCACGTCGTGCTCGGCTGCCAGGGCCGAGGCCACATACGCCAGTCCCAGCGGCTCGACCTGCCTTGTCAGTCCGGATGCGTCGAGCATCATCGCGGGGGGGTCCGCCAGCAGTACTCTCATCACCCAGGTCTTCTACCAAGGCGCTCGCTTCCCTGTCCCGGGGTCGACGAGGTGGTGGTAGACTGGTGTCAGACACGAAAGGTGAGGTCTCTGTGACCGAGGATTGCCTCTGCGGCAGCGGCAGGCCCATGCAGGACTGCTGTTACACCAAATATCCGAGCATCGCCTACGACCGCGAATCGGCGGCGTCGGTGGATTTCTACACCAGGTGGGCGGTGAACCGCCACATGCTGTGGCGCGCCATCTCCGAGTGCATCGGGCCCACGGCGCGGCCGCCCATGGGGAGCCTTGTGGTGTTGGGCGCCGGCTCCTGCCGGGACCTCCCGATGGACTTCCTATGCGCCAGTTTCCGCGAGGTGGTGCTGGTCGACAAGAACCCGGACGCGCTGGAGGGCGCGGGCGCGTTCATACCGCCTGACCTGGCATCCCGGGTGGTCCGGGTCTGCTGGGACGTGAACGGGCCGTTCGGTCAGGGGGTTGATGCTCTGATCGGCGAGATGAGAGCGTCGGGGCTGACATTGGAACAGGCAGCGGATAGGACGGAGCTGTCCCTTGGGGATTGGCAGCGATCGTCCCTTCCCTGTGAGCTGTCCTCCAGGATGCCGTTCGGCCTCGTGATATCCGACCTGATCCTGACCCAGATCTCCCTCAACTACGCCTTTCAGTGTGCGCTGGCCCTGGACAAGCCGCTGCGCGAGATATACGACCGGCAGAGGAACGTGATATTCAGGATATCCCGTGCCGCCGGGCGCAATCACCACAGCCTGCTGCGGCTCCTTTCCGGCCGGAAGTCCAAGATCATGATCCTCAATGACACCTTCATGCTGGGCAGGGAGTACGATGGGAGCGCATCTCTGTTCAACCTGGCGGCCGAGGCGAGGGGCAAGGATGCCTCGGATGCCTCATGGATTAGTGCGAGCGACATCGATGCGTGGCTTCCGGAGTACTCGTTGCTGGGGAGCGACCTCGGCGGATTGACCGAAGAGACGCCGCGGGGCGGATCATCCGGAATGAAACTGCTGGGCCGCACTTGGTGGTGGTGGCCGCACTGCGCGATGCGGTCGTATCTCATCGTCTGCTACATCCTGGAGCCGTTGTGACGGTTCCCGGCCGCGGGCGCCGCCTCATGTGTATGATGGAACGATCGCCGCCCGGGAGGAGAAGCCTGCGCGGCCTGTCGGCAGCTTTCACCCTGGGCGTCAACTGACGCACCAGCCCACGCATCAGGCGGTCAGTCCAAACACATCATACTCCCAGAGAGACCAGATTCTTAGGGAGGTGCCAAAGTGGGGCTAGCTTACCACGAAGCCCTTGATCTGCACGAGATCCTGGGCTTTATGACCACGTGCGCAGCGCGTTCCGCAACGATGGCTCAGATGGTATCCGATCAGGGTCTCAGGCGGCTGCTCAACACGGACGTCCAGTCCGCCACAAAGCACGCCCGCGAGATACAGGGGCTGCTGCAGGGCACCAAGGTAGGGGGACGGTAGACATGGCGACGCAGCAGCATAACATCATGGATGACCAGACTGTCGCGGCGGATCTGCTGTCCTCGGCCAAGGCAGCGGTCAAGCAGTTGGCGTCCGCCCTGACCGAGGCGGCCACTCCGGAAGTTCGCCAGACCTTCCAGAGCCAACTCAACGAGGCCGTTTCCTTTCAGCACAAAGTTGCGGATTTCGTGGTTGAAAAGGGCTGGTATAAGCCCTACGACATCGAAACGCAGATCCAGATGGACGTGCAGAGCTCCCAGCAGAAGCTGCAGAACCTCCAGCGGACCGTCCAGTAGTCCAGCAGGCGCAGAAGCGGGCCTCCGGCCTGCGGCGGCCCGCTTCGCTTGCGCTCCTACGCCGCGTATATCCTCCGCACGATCTCGTCAATGTTGGGCTCGCTGATCTCGATGTCCCTGATCTCGCCCCGGTCCTGGAAGGCGGCGATGATCCGCGCCGCCGAGGTCTGAGCCCGGTCAAAGGTGACCGTAACGCGCTTACCGTCACCCGCCACCTTGATGCCCGTGTTGAGGTCAGGAAGCGGGCTGGCAGGGGTTTCAACGAAGTCGATGTGCATGGTCGTCGGCACGCCGACCCGTTGGCGCAGCTCGGGGACCGACCCGTCAAAGACCAACCGGCCGTGGTTGATGACGATGAGGCGGGAGCAGAGCTGTTCGACGTCGTCCATGTCGTGCGTCGTGAGCAAGATGGTGGCGCCGTCGGTGTTGATCTCCCGCAGGAAGTCGCGGATCGCGGCCTTGGCCACGACGTCGAGCCCGATGGTCGGTTCATCGAGAAACAGCACCTCCGGCGCGTGCAACAGGGCCGCCGCGAGGTCGGCGCGCATCCGCTGGCCGAGCGAGAGCTTGCGCACCTGCACGTCCATGAACTCGCCGATCCCGAGTATATCGTCGAAACGCTTCACCCGCCGGGCAGCGTCGGCCGGAGGCACGCCGTACATCGCCGCCAGCAGCTCGTACGAGTCGGCCAGGGGCAGATCCCACCAGAGCTGCGTCCGCTGGCCAAACACGACCCCGATCCGCCTCGCGACGGCCTGCCGGTGCGTCTGCGGCGACATCCCCAGGACCTCGATCCGTCCCGCGGTCGGGTGCAGGATGCCGGAGAGCATCTTCACCGTCGTGGACTTGCCCGCGCCGTTGGGGCCGATGTAGCCGACAAAGCTGCCGGCCGGGATCTCGAAGTTGATGTCGTCCACGGCCCGGATCAGCCGCCCGCGCCGGCTAAAGAGCGAGCGCACCGCACCGACGACGCCGCGGCCGGTTTCGGCGATATGAAAGTGGCGGCTTACACCTACTGCGCTCACCACCGAGCTGATCCCATCTTCCATGTCGCTCCTCCTCCTATGCTCCCGGCGCCGCTAGCTGCCAGTGCTCTGGTAGTGTCTTTCCGCGAACAGCCAGAACCGGTACGCAAGGGCGCAAGCCACCGCCGCGACAGCCGGCGAGGCCGCCAGCGCCCATACCCCTCCGCCCTTGCCGAGCAGGTAGAGCACCGGAACGTAGTTGATGAAGGCCATCGGAATCACCGTAAAGAGCAGCCCGCGCAGCCACCCCGGGTAGATCGAGAGCGGGTAATAGGAGGCGGTCAGCGGTGCGTAGAGCGTAAACACCTGCAGCTCGTCGATCCGGATCAGCCAGAAACCGAGCGCCGCGGTGAACGTCGAGACTGCCAGGAGCACAAGCGCGCCGAAAAGAGGCAGCAGAGCGATGTACAGGAGATCCCACGCCTGCAGTTGCCCGCGCGCCACGAGTTTTGCAGCCCCGAGGGCGCAGACGACCAGCCCCTGTGCGGTGATGCCCAGGCGGTTGAAATCCATTCTCCTGGCGAGCAGGGTGAACAGCGTCGGCCAGGGGCGGATGAGGATGGAGTCAAAGGTGCCGTTGATGAGGTAGTTTTCGAATCCCTCGATCTCGTAGCCGACCATCCGGAACAGCCCTTGCGCCGCGCTGGCCGGCCCGTAGAGCAGCGCGACCTCAAAGACGTCCCACCCGTCCACAAATCGGAACCGGTACAGGATCACCGCCACCAGCGCAAAGTCGACGGCGATGGACGCCCCGCGGATCAGCGCGGAGGCCAGGAAGCTAAACTTGTACTGCATCCTCTCCCGCAGCCCGGCCCGCGCGAGCAGCCAGAGCACCGGCCACAGATTGGTAGAGGGACTCCTACCGGGGCTCGTAGTGCGGCTCATCCTCCGACCACCTCCGCCCGCCTGCGTGCCTGCTTCGTGAGGGCCGCGGCCAGAAGCGGCAGGACGAGCGACCAGAACGCCATCGGGATCAGCGCCTCCGCGCCCGCCCACCCCAGCCAGACTGACGTCGGCAGGTACCCGACGCAGGCAAACGGCGTAAGTTTGGCGAACGCCGCGAGCCCGGACGGCATGTAGTGCAGCGGGATGCTGGCCCCGCCCAGGAACATGTTGAGCATCTGGAGCGAGAGGTACATCCACCCCACATCCGTGGTCCAGAAGCCGGCCAGCCCAATGAAGTAGGTCAGCATCGTGCCGACGTGCGCGGCCATCACCCAGGCCAGGGCGGTCAGCCCGAGGCGCGCCGGGCCCTCCGGCAGCCTCAGGCCGACCGCGAGCCAGAACACCGCGGCCAGCACCAGGCTGCGAAACACGAAGTTGTAGGCCCGGATGCCGTAGATCCGCGCCGCCTGCATCCAGAAAAAGCTGACCGGCCGCATCAGCTCCGTGCCGATTGTTCCGTCGCGGACCTTGGCCGCCAGCTCGAGCCCGCTGCGGTCAAAGGTCGTTACCCACAGCAGGCACTGGTTGACCGCGATGTAGTGGGCCAGGACGGCCGCGCCAACCTGCCCGGGGGCCGCGGCCGGGCTCCCCGCCACGCTCTGCCAGAGCGCTATGTAGATGAAACCGAAGACCGCGCTGGCCGCATTGTTGATCATGTGCTGGCCCCGGTACTGCAGGTTGCGGCGCAGGCTCATCCGGGCTACGGTCAAGTAGAACCGCAGTCCTCCCCCGGCGACGCCGGTTTTGGGCAAGTCCTGCCACCTCCAGTGCGATTCCGGTGCTTCATGCTCGTTTGGGCTTGTCATGCAAGAACCATGCCACTGAGCGCGACGGGGCGCCCGTGCGCGGGCAGGAGCTAGCGCAACCCGCAGCAAATGGTGGAAACCGATGCACCTCTGTCCGTCCGCATCTTGGCCGGACGGGTTGAGTACGGAGCACAGGCAAACAATAACACCCACGGAGGGATGATCGCGTGAAAGTAAAGGTGACTGAGGAATGCATCGCGTGCGGGGCTTGCGTTGACATCTGCCCTGAGGTCTTCTTTCTCGGGGACGACGGTTTCGCGCATGTCAAGGAAGGCTCGGTGAAGGAGTCTCTGGCAGATAAGATCAAGGAAGCGGCGGAGTCCTGCCCGACAGAGGCGATCGTGATCGAGTAGGAGTCCCCAAGCCAAAGAGCGGTTTTCGGCGAGTCATCAACCGGCTGCCTGTTGCATACTCTTGCAGTATCGCGTTATAATTATGCCCAACAGGTCAGCCGGTGAGGTGGCTAAGATGCGTGGTGCGCTCGTGCTTGAGGACGGCTCGGTTTTCCCCGGGGATGTCTTCGGGCGCGGCCGTCCTGAGGCTGATGGACGGGAGGTCGTCTGCGCCAGCGGTTTGAGCTGGCAGAGCCTCGTTTCGTGGCCATCGTTCGCCGGCCAGATCGTGGTAGGCGTCGGCTCGCCGGCCTCGACTCCGCAGACCGCCGCGGAGCGCTGCTATCCGTCCGGGCTCGTGCTCAACGGGGTGGATGTCCAACCGTTGCATGAACATGCCTGGCAGGCCAGTGTCGCCGGTCTGACCGGGGTGGATACCGAAGCTCTCGCCGAGCACCTCCGCCGCACCGGACCGCTCGCCGGCGCCATTGTTCCCGCCGGGACCGAGCCCGGGCTGCCGGCCCGGCGCCTCGCCGCCATGTCCAGCCATCCCGCGCCGCCCGACGTCGGCCCAGAGCAGGTAAGCACCGAGCGCCCGTATCGTATCTACGGAGGGGGTCCGCGCGTCGTCGTTTACGACTACGGGCTGGGACCGGATATCCTCGGCGGACTGGTTGCGCTTGACTGCAAGATAACCGTGGTACCGTGGGATCACCCCGCCGAGGCGGTGCTGGAGATGCTGCCCGACGCGGTTGTCCTCTCAGGAGGTCCTGGCAATCCGGCCGGCGGCGATGACGTAATCTCGGTTTTCCGTCCACTGCTCGGCGAACTGCCCATGCTGGGCGTCGGCCTCGGCCACCAGTTGCTGGCCCGGGCGATGGGGGCGCGCACTAGCCTGATGTGGTGCGGACACCGGGGACGCGGTTTCGGCGTACGCGACCTTGAGACCGGCGAGGTGTTCAGGACTACTCAGAGCCACGGTTACTGTGTGCTGGGTCCTCCGCCCGGCGCGCGCGTCACCCATACCGCCCTCAACGACGCAACGATCGAGGGGCTCGAGTATCCAGGCATCGGTGCCTTCTCGGTGCAGTTCCACCCGGGGAACCCGGGAACCCCCGCGACGGCGGTGTGGGACCGGTTGTTGAGCCCGAGCCGGGCTGCGATGCGGACCGCCTGATTTCGAGGCGGCTCGATTCCCGCAAGCTCCACGATAAGAGTTCCTCGAAGATCGGCCTTGCCCCGTTTGCTTCCTTTTGTCCAACGGCTGCGCAAACTCGGACGAAACGGGCTTGATATGGTATCTTATTGACTGGTATGTTGATGGGGGTGTTACGGCTGTCAGGATGCATTTTCTGCGCCATCGCGGCCGGCGAGATCAAGAGCCAGTTGCTGTACGAGGACGATCAGGTGTTGGCCTTCCGGGATATCAACCCGGCCGCGCCGGTGCATTTTCTGGTCATTCCCAGGCGGCATATAGCCAGCGTCTTGGATCTCGACCCGGGCGACGCCGACCTTGTGGCGCAGATCCATGTCGTTATCGGCAAGTTGGCAGCGGATCTGGGGCTTGCGGACATGGGTTTCCGGGTTGTCGTAAACACCGGTGAGGTCGCCGGCCAAACGGTTGGTCATCTCCACTACCATGTACTGGGCGGCCGGGAGCTGGGCTGGCCACCGGGCTAGAAAGGCTTCCCCGCGCCAGGCGGTGGAGGGAGGGATTGTACGGGGTGTCTGAGGTCAAAATCGGAAAAGATGAAAACCTGGAGAGCGCATTAAGACGCTTTAAGCGCCAGTGCCAGAGGTCCGGCGTTCTAAAGGAAGTGCGCAAGCGCGAGCATTATGAAAAGCCCAGTGTCAAGCGCAAGAAGAAATCCATCGCAGCTCAGCGGCGCAAAAGCCGCCGCTAAGAGCCATGCTCGCTGATCGGCTGCAACAAGACATGAACGAGGCGCTTAAGGCCCGTGAGGCGGGTCGTAAGCGCCTCGCTGCTATTCGTCTCCTCCGTGCCGCGCTGGCCAACACGGCGATCGACAAACGCTCCCCGCTCACCGAGGACGAGGCTCTGGGCGTATTGGCCCGCGAGGCGTCCCGGCTCGAGGGCGACATCGCCGAATACAGGCGGCTCGGGCGCGTGGAACGCGCGGACGAGCTTCAAGAAGAGCTGCTGCTGGTGCGGTCCTACCTCCCCGCCCAGCTCACCGCCGAGGAAATCCTTCAGGCGGTCCGTGATGCCGTGGCCGCGACAGGCGCCGCCGGGCCGGCGGACATGGGCAAGGTTATGAAGGTCCTGATGCCGGAGATGCGCGGCCGCGCCGACGGCAAGACCGTCAGCGAACTAGTCAAGAAGGCACTGGCCGGGGGCGGATAGAGCGGGCCGGCCCCCCGCTCCAAGCCGGCGATCGCTCCGGACCGGCAGTCGCGGGAGGGTGCTGCCGAGGTCAGGGCCCCGCAGGGGATAGACATTCCCGCGGCGATGGATAGGTTTCTGCGGGATATTGGGGCGAGGCCGGCGGGGGAAGCCGCTGCGGTGGGGTAGCGCGACCCCGCCACGGCAACGCCACCGACCCGAGGACGTGAGACCCTGAGCCGGCAAGCGGTTGCTGCTTCCTGGCGAGCAGCAAGGCCCGCCACCTGCTCCGCAGAAAGCACATGTGCGGCCGCACCTGCTCTCCTCCGAGCAGTAACCGGCTTGTTGCTTGCGTGGGAGCAACAAACTTTGGGACCTGCTCGCTGGCGATCAGGTCCCGTGAGCTTCCTGCTCGCCACCGAGCATCAGTCCCGATCAGCGTCCCCCGCCGCGAGACCCCTTACCCGAGGCGGGGGCCAGCGGCGGGGCGCCACCGTGGTCCCCCTCCCCACCAAATGGAACTTCGGAGTAGTGCTCCGGCAATCCCCGTTGTATACTAGCAATAGCAACTGGCCGGCCGGACGCACATCACGCACTCACGATCGATCCCTTGGGGCAGAGGGCAGAGGGGAGAGGGGAGATCAGTATGGGGCTTTGTCCTGGCCTTTTTGCCGCTGGCGGACGGCGCAGCGCAAGGCTGTGGATGCACCGCGGGTTGCCGGCGTTGATCCTGGTAGTGGCACTGAGCTCTTTTACGCAAGCGTCACCGCTGGCGAGCGCCGCACCGCCTGTCACGGTTTACACCTCCCGCCTCTCCGGCACGGTCGACCTTGGGGTGGCCCGCTATGTCACCCGTGTGCTCCAGGCGGCTGCGGCTGACGGGGCGGCCTTGTTGCTTGAGATCGACAGCACCGGGGGCCGCGTCGATGCGGCGCTGGCCATTCGCGATGCCATGCTCAGGTCGCCGGTGCCCGTTGTCACGCATGTCGTCGGGCGTGCCTGGAGCGCCGCCGCCCTGATCGCCATGGCCGGCAACACGCTGGTCATGGCGCCGGGGGCCAGCATCGGCGCGGCCGAGCCGGCGCCCCTCACCGCCAAGACGCTCGCCGCGCTGCGCGGCGACTTTGAAGCGACCGCTGAGGCCCGGGGACGTGGTCCGGCCCTCGCCGGGGCCATGGTTGACGCGTCTGTCAACCTGCCCGGCATCGTGGGCCCCGGGCAGTTGCTCGTGCTCACCGCGAGCCAGGCTGAGGCGCATAACTTCAGCAACGGTATCGGGGCCACCACCGCCGAGGCCCTCGCCCTTGCCGGTCTTACCGGGGCCCAGGTGCGGCCGCTGCCCATAGGTGCTGCCGAGCAGGCCTCGCGCTTGATCACCCATCCGGCGGTCGCGCCGGTCCTGCTAACCGTGGGCCTGGTTGCCTTGGCCGTTGAGGTGTTCACGGCCGGGTTCGGGGCAGCCGGGATTGTCGGGCTGATTTCGCTGGGGTTGTTCTTCGGCGGCCATTTGGTGGCGGGGTTCGGTGGGTGGGAGGTAGCCGCCCTTTTCGTTTTGGGTATCGTACTGCTGGTGGTAGAAGCTATAATCCCAGGGTTTGGCGTTTTCGGTGTCGCCGGCGCCGGGTCGATCATCGGGAGCATCTACCTGGCTTCACGCGGTAGCGCGGACGCCCTGCGGTCCCTGGCAGTGGCCGTGGTCATGAGCCTGCTGCTCGTCGCCCTGGCCCTGCGTGTTGGGGTGTCGCGCGGCTGGTTCGCCAGGCTGGCCTTGCGCCAGGCGACGACGACCGAGGAGGGCTTTGTGGCCGGCCCGGCGCTTTCCGGCCTGCTTGGGCAGACGGGAGTCGCCGCGACGATGCTCCGTCCCGCCGGCGTGGCCCGGATCGAGAGCGCCAACGTGGACGTGGTTACCGAGGGCATCTACGTGCCGGCCGGTACGCGGGTCAAGGTTGTCAAGGTGGAGGGGCCGCGCGTGGTGGTTGCTCCTATCGTCGCGCGCCGGACCGCCAAGCACAACGAATCACAGGGGGAATGAGTAATGGACATGGGCCAGCTCGTGAGCATTCTGGTGATCGCCGGCCTGGTGGTCATCGGCGCCTCAATACTGCTCAGCCTGATTCCTGTCGGGCTCTACATCGCCGCTCTGGCGGCCGGGGTACGCCTGCCTTTTATCTCGCTGATCGGCATGCGGCTGCGCCGGGTGCCGCCGCACACGATCATCAACTCGCTGATCAAGGCGACCAAGGCCGGGATTGCCGTCAACATCAACCAGCTTGAGGCCCATTACCTGGCAGGCGGCAACGTCGACCGCGTTGTCAACGCGCTTATCGCGGCGCAGCGCGCGGCCATCCCCTTGGAGTTCGAGAGGGCCGCGGCCATCGACCTGGCCGGCCGCGACGTGCTGCAGGCCGTGCAGATGAGCGTCAACCCCAAGGTTATTGAAACACCCATCGTCGCCGCCGTCGCCAAGGACGGCATCGAGCTCAAGGCCAAAGCCCGGGTGACGGTGCGCGCCAACATCGAGCGCCTGGTCGGCGGCGCCGGCGAGGAGACGATCATCGCCCGCGTCGGCGAGGGCATCGTGACGACCATCGGCTCCGCCGAGTCCCACAAGGCAGTGCTCGAAAACCCGGACACGATCTCGCGGACCGTGCTGGCCAAGGGCCTTGACGCCGGGACGGCGTTCGAGATCCTTTCGATTGACATCGCCGACGTGGACGTCGGCAAGAACATCGGCGCCCAGCTGGAGACCGACCGCGCCGAGGCCGACAAGCGCATCGCGCAGGCCAAGGCGGAGGAGCGCCGCGCTATGGCCGTGGCGCACGAACAGGAGATGCGCGCCGTCGTCCAGGAGATGCGCGCCAAGGTGGTCGCGGCCGAGGCCGAGGTGCCCAAGGCCATGGCCGAGGCCCTGCGTGCCGGCAAGCTAGGCGTATTTGACTACTACAACCTGCAAAACGTGCTTGCGGACACGGCCATGCGCGAGCAGATCTCACGTGGCGGCGGCCAGTCGGGTCCCCCGGCGGCTCCCGGCGGAGAGCGCAAGTAGGCATAAGCCGGCCTGAGGCGAGGTGAGGCCTGGATGCCAGGCATAGCGTTGATCATCCTGATATTCGTCTTCTTAGTTGAATTGTCGGCCCGCGCCGGTCGCCCCGGGCAGGCCGGCCGTTCCGGGCGGCCCGGACAATCCCGCCCCGTGCGGCGCGCCAGGGACGGTGACAACTGGGGCATACGCGTTCTCGAACAACTATCCCAGGGGCAGCGCGCACCCTGGGAGCTGCCCGGCGGCCAGCAATGGCGGCCGCTCCGTCCCGGGCAACAGGTGCAGCAGGCGCGGCAGGGGCAACTGACGCAAAGTGAACACGCCGCCCCGGCGGACGAAGTAACAGTGGAAACCGGCGACTACCTCGGCAGCATGGGTTACGCCTCCGCTGAAGGGCTGACCATGCACGACACCGAGACGGTCCTGGGATCCCTCAGCCTGATGTTAGACGACGAGGCGGAGGCCGGCGGAGGGCCGGGGGATCCTGCAACCGGCCCGATCGCGACAGCCCTGGCGGCCCTGCGCTCAACACGTGACCCGTCCGAAGGGGCGGGCGCGGCGATCGTCTTGGCAGAGATCCTCGGTCCACCCCGGGCCCTGCGCCGCACGGGCCCGGGCGGCGCGCGCTCCCACCGGCAGTAGGCGGGAGCGCCGCTCTCCCTCTCCCTCCGCAGGGCATTTTTCTCCCGCAGTCGGCCATAGATTGTCTGGAGGCGGCATTGCCCCGCGGGCTTGCGCGGGAACGCGCAGATTTGCGCGGGCGAGTCCGCCCGCCCGGCCGCTTGCGCGGGGGAGGAGGGAGACCGTGTGGCCGCAAAGGCTAGAGGGCTGAGCGGTGCGGCCCACCGGCTGGCGGAAGGGCTGGAGCTGCCCAAGGACGTCTTCTTCGATCTGCCGAGAGTTGTCCTGATCGGCAACCTTCAGGTCAGTGTGGAAAACCACCGTGGGTTGCTCTCCTATGACGGCCAGACTCTTACGCTTGGGCTGCAGTCGGGGCGGCTGATCGTGTGCGGTCAGGACCTTGTCGTGGGCTTTATCGGCTCGAGCGAGCTGACGGTGACCGGCAGGGTTCAAACCCTCCGGTTTGAACTGGCAGACGGCGCCGCCGGGCCCAAGCTCGCGCCGGACTAGGGCGAAATGCAAATGGGACGGCCGTGAGCATGTCCGGAGCATTGAGATACACGCTGGGGTACCTGCGCATTGAGCTCCGCGGGACTGCCGTGGCCAGGTTTGTCCAGGCCGCCGCGCACGAAGGCATAGAGTTCTGGGACCTCCGCTACCGGGGGCAGGCCTATGAGGCCTCCCTGCTGGCGCGCGATTTCCGCCGCGTGCGGCCGCTGGCCAGGCGGACGCACACCAGGGTCAGGATAGTCGGGCGTTCGGGACTGCCGTTCCGTTTGCGCGGGCCGGCGCGGCAGGCGACCCTGCTTGGCCTGGTCCTGTTCATCGGCCTCATATACCTGCTGGGATCATTCGTCTGGCGCATCGAGATCACGGGCATCGTCGGCGTCTCTGAGGACGTCGTGCTGTGCGCTCTGGACCAATCCGGGCTACGCGTGGGCCAGCCCAGGCGGTGGGTTGACACCCGGGCCGTCGAGACAGAACTGCTGACTCGAATGCCAGGTCTGTCGTGGGTCGGCATCGAGCTGCACGGGATGGTGGCCATAGTCACGGTCGTTGAAAAGAGCGCCCGCGAAGACCTCGCCGCCGAAATGCTCCCGGCGGACGTGGTAGCGGCCAAGGACGGGGTCATCGAAATGCTGGTCGTGCTGCACGGCCAGGCCCGCGTTGACGAGGGCCAGCGGGTACAGGCCGGCCAGGTGCTCATCGCCGGAGAGGGCGGCGGTGTGAGCAGCGGGGGTGCCCGGGGGCCCACCCCTGGGGCTGCGGCGGCGGGAGCAGGTCTGCGCGCACGGGGTATCGTCAAGGCGCGCGTGACGTACGAGCTTGAGGCGGAGGCGCCGCTGCTGCGGGTCATCGTGCGCCGCACAGGTGAGCAACAGCAGCGGGCGGTGTTGCGGGTTGGTGTGCGGGACATAATACTGAGCGGCCCGCGGGAGGTCCCTTTCGAGCTATACGAGGAGAGCCCTGACTCGCTTGCCTGGAGGGGAGGGACGGGCGAGGTGCTTGCAGAACTAGTTTCCATTACCTATCATGAGTTGGAGCGCATCGAGGAGTATCTCGGTCCTGACGGAGCGCGCCTCGAGGCCGAGGCTGCGGCGCGGGAAGAGCTCGGCAGGCATCTTGTCCCTGGGGCGATCCTGCTGGGGCAGCAGGTTAGTGAACGCGTCGCAAACGATTCGATGGTCGTGCGGTTGATCGTCGAAGCGATTGAGGACATCGGACTGACGAGGATCCGCGGTTCCCCGGCCCCCTGACCAGAAAGCCGGCGGGCCGGCCGGTTCTTTTTTGTCGTCCGGACCGCTGAGGGGATGTGGGCCAACGTTGAACCGGGATCCCGGCGCCGGTGAACGCCGAGAAGAGTCTCTCGAGGTCGCCACGGTCGGCGAGGCCATAGAGCTATTCGGCCGCAACGATCAGAACCTCAAGCTGATAGAGCGCAGCTTCGGGGTGCGGTTGGTGGCGCGCGGGAGCGTTGTCAGCATTGAGGGCTTGGACGCCGACGTAGGTCAGGTTACCGAGCTTCTGAGGCGCCTGATCGAGCTTCACCGCTCTGGACATTATGTAACCGGCCAGGAACTGCGGTACGCGATTACGCAGGCAAGAACGGGCAACGCAGAGATACTCACCGATCTCTACGCCGACGTGCTCGTCAGCACCAACCGCGGCAAGCAGATTCGCCCCAAGACCTTGGGGCAAAAGCAATACGTCGAGGCCATGCGCCGCAGCGGGCTGGTTGTCGGAATCGGGCCCGCGGGCACGGGCAAGACCTATCTCGCCATGGCGATGGCCATCGCCGCTTTCAAGCAAAAGCAGGTGGCCAGGATCGTTCTGACCAGGCCCGCCGTTGAGGCCGGTGAGAAGCTCGGGTTTCTACCCGGCGACCTGCAGGACAAAGTTGACCCCTACCTGCGCCCGCTTTACGACGCGTTGCACGAGATCATGGGAGTGGACGCATTCAGGCGCAACCTGGAACGGGGTGATATTGAGGTCGCTCCCCTGGCCTACATGCGCGGCCGCACCCTCGACGACTCGTTCGTGATCCTGGACGAGGCCCAGAACACCACGCACGAGCAGATGAAGATGTTCCTCACCCGCTTGGGCTTCGGCTCCCGCGCGGTCGTCACAGGCGATGTGACGCAGATCGACCTGCCGCGCGGCACGGAATCGGGCCTGCTCGAGGCGAGGCGCGTGCTCCACGGCGTGCAGGGCATTGAGATTGTGGATCTCACGGACCAGGATGTTGTCCGCCACGAGCTGGTCCAGAAGATCATCCGGGCTTACGAGCGGTACGAGCAGCAGCAAGCGGCCAACGGTGCGGCAACCGTCGCCCAAACCCCGTCCGAGGCATCCAGGGCCACCCAGGAGCTCGACTGACATGTCCGCAGCGACTTCGCCGGGGGCCCCCACCCGCACGCCGGGGCCGTGGACAGGCCTGGTGACCCAGCTGCCGCGCCTGATCATCGGCGTACTCTTCGCTGCCCTTGTTGCCGCGGTAGTTCTCTACAACTACCAGCCAGAGGGAGTGGACCTGCGGGTCGGGTCCATCGCCCCGCAGGACTACGCCGCTCCCCGCACGTCATACGACAAGTACATGACCGCCCGGCTCAAGGAGCAGGCATCCGCATCGGTGGCCGAAGTCCACCGTTTTGACCCCAACCTCTCCAAGACTGCCGCCAGTCTTTTTGACGCTCTCAACTCCGGGGTGCTGTCGCTGATCGAGGACGCCAACCTGTCCCGTGAGGCGCGGATGACCGCGATGGCATCCCTGCTTCCGGGGAGTCCCGGGCCCGAGGTTACCGGTGCGCTGGCCGATCTGAGTCCGGAGGAGTGGGCCGGCATGATCGAACGGCTCCGGGCCGGCGTCCTCGGCGTGATCAGCGGGGCGTTGACGTCTGCTGAGTCGGAGCGGGCGCGAAGCGCGCTCGCCCAGGAGCTGCAGGCGCTGAAACTCAAGGCAGCGCTCACCACGTACCTGGTCCGCCTCGGTCAGGAGAAGATCGTGCCCACAATGGTGCTCGATACCGAGGAAACGGAACGGCTGAGAACCGCCGCCGCGGCCGCCGTGCCGCAGGTGACGATCCTCAAGGGGCAAACCATCGCGCGCCGGGGCGACGTTCTCACGGAGCACCAGATTGCGCTGATGGGCGAATTCGGCATGCTCCTGACCCATTTCGACGCGAGCACGCTTGCGGGGAGCCTGCTGCTGACGGTGATACTGATCGGTGTGGCGACCCTGTACCTCCGGTTTTACGAGGGGGACGTGTACAAGAACCACTTTCACCTGCTGCTGCTGGCCGTGGCGGTCGGCCTGGTGCTGATCATCACCCAGCTGACGCGCGGCATATCCCCCTATCTGGCCCCCGTCGCCTTCTGCACGATGGTGGTTGCCTCACTGCTTAATCCCAGGCTGGCCCTTTTCACCGGGTTTGTGGTCGCCGTGGCGGTCGGCCTCATATCCGGAACCAACCTGCCCCTGGCCATCGTCGGTCTCGTGGGCGGGACCGTCGGCGTGTACAGCCTCATCTGGGTGGGGCAGCGATCCGACTTCACGCGGGCCGGGTTCGCGGTCGGCGTCGCCAACGTGCTGACGATCCTGGCGTTTCTGCTCCTGGGCGGCGTCCCGCTGACCGGCTTTGAGGCGTGGGGGCAACTAGGCCTTGGGTTTCTAAACGGCATCCTCTCCGCCGTGCTGGCCATCGGCACGCTCCCATTCTTCGAGTCGGCTTTCGGCATCCTGACCGCGGTGCGCCTGCTCGAGCTGGCCAACCCCAACCGCCCGCTCTTGCGGCGCATGCTCGTGGAGGCGCCCGGGACGTATCACCACAGCGTGGTCGTCGGCAACCTGGCCGAGGCGGCGGCCGACACGATCGGCGGCAACCCCCTGCTGGCGAGGGTGGGGGCCTACTATCACGACATAGGCAAGGTCGTGCGGCCGTACTTCTTCATCGAAAACCAGATAGGTCAGGACAACCCGCACGACAAGATATCCCCCAGCCTGAGCGCGTTGATCATCACCTCGCACGTCAAGGACGGGGTCGCCCTGGCGCAGGAGGCCAAGCTTCCGGCCAAGGTGACCTCTTTTATCCGCAGCCACCACGGCAAGTCGCTGGTCTCCTACTTCTACAGCCGGGCGGCGGAGAACGGCCAGTCGGAACGGATTGCTGAAGAGGATTTCCGCTACGACGGCCCGCTGCCCGAGACGCGCGAGGAGGCAATCGTCATGCTTGCCGACAGCATCGAGGCCGCGGTCCGGGCCATGTCCGATCCCGACCCGGGACGAATCGAAGCCCTCGTGCGCCGGATTATCCGCGAGCGGCTGGTGTCCGGGCAGCTTGAGAAGTGTGACCTGACGCTGCGCGACCTAGACCGCATCGGGGAGACGTTCGTTCGCGTCCTGCTTGGCATCTTCCACGCCAGGATAGAGTACCCGCGTGACAGCGAGGGGCTGATCAAGCAGATCAGGGCCAGCGGGCTGGCCGGGGCGCCCGGAGTCGATACCGGCGAAAAGGCCTATGCTGATACCGGCGGCGAACGGCCGCCGGGAAGTGACGAACCGGCGCCGGGAAGTGAGCAGCGTGCTTGAGATCGACAACGAGACAGACCTCGAACTGACGCAGGAGCTCGTGGCAAGGCTGGAGCGCGCCGCGGCTGCCGCGCTCGCCGCCGGTGACGGTCCCGCCGCGGCCGACGCCCAGGTCGACCTGACTCTGGTGGGGGACGACCGCATCCGCGAGCTCAACCGCACCTACCTGGATGTGGACGACGTTACGGATGTACTTTCGTTTTCGCTGTACGAAGGCGGCCCGGAAGAGCATATCGTGGGGCAGCCGTTGCCTCTGCTCCTCGGTGACGTCGTGATCTCGGTGGGCCAGGCCGCCGAGCAGGCCGTCGAGTACGGGCATGATCTTGCGACGGAGATTGCGCTGCTCGTGGTCCACGGTGTGCTCCACTTGCTCGGGCACGGCGACGAGACGCCCCCCGAGCAGGAGGCCATGCGCCGCATGGAAGCAGAGGCGATGGCCAGTGCCGGCTTTACACCCGGCGGGAACGGATAGGGGGACGCTTTTGGTCAAGAGGCTGCGCAACTACCTGATAACCGGCGCGATCGTGCTCGTGCCCGTTGTTCTGACCTGGTACGTGCTGCTATCGCTTTTCCGGTTCCTCGACGGACTTACCGCGCAATGGGTGGCGCAGGTGCTGGGCCACGCGATTCCCGGGCTAGGCCTGCTGGTCACAGTGTTCATCGTGCTGACGACGGGCATCCTGACGCGCAGTTTCCTCGGCCGGGAACTGATCAACATGGGCCAGTCGATCCTTTCCGGCACGCCGATCGTGCGGGGCGTGTATGTCACGATGAAACAGATCGTGGACGCGTTCACGGTCACCGATCAAACGGCGTTTAAGCGCGTGGCGCTGGTCGAATACCCGCGGCGCGAGCTTTGGGCGATCGCGTTCGTCACCGCCGACGGCCCTCAGGAGGCCTGTGCAATAAGCGGCGAGGAGCTCGTCTCCGTTTTTCTGCCGACGACGCCCAACCCGACCTCGGGCTACCTGATCATGTTGCCCAAGCGCGACGTCAAGCTGCTCGAGATGTCGGTCGAAGACGGCCTCAAGCTCGTGGTTTCGGGCGGCGTCTTCGCGCCTGTGCCTGGCGGAGCGCCGCGTGACAACAGAAGGTCCGGCTAGCTGTGGCCAGGAATACCCTCCTTTATGGAGGCGATTTTCCTGTCTGCCCGTGTCCGGCGCCACCCTGACCGTCACGTTTTTCTGGTTCTGGTTGTGCTCATGTCCGTCGCGGCGGTCGCCTGCCGGCCCCAGCCGGTCGTGACCCCGGTCGATCCCGAGCCTGAACCACCCGTGCCCCCGCCACCTGTGCTCTGCGGGCTGTGCGGTGCCGTCGTGCCGCCGGAGACGGCGCTTTATCGGCGGCCGCTTTTGGTCCTGCTCGACAACCATTCGGCGGCCAGGCCGCAGGCTGGGATTCCCGCGGCTTGCCTGGTGTTCGAGACCCTTGCCGAGGGTGGCATTACCCGCCTCGCGCCGGTCTTCGCCCACGCGGCGCCGGAGCGCATCGGTCCGGTGCGAAGCGCGCGGCCGTACTTTCTGGACCTGGCGCTCGGGCTCGATGCGTTTATCGCGCACGCCGGCCAGAGCCCGGAGGCTGCCGCGGACATCGAGAACCTCAAGGTTGCGAGCCTAAACGCGTTCGGTTTCGACGACCACTACTGGCGTGAATCCGCCCGCAAGGCTCCGCACAACCTGTACACAAGCGACGAGCGGCTGCGCGCCGCGGCCGTCAAGGCCCGGCTGACGCTTACGCGCGATGCCGCCGCGGTCCGCTGGCCCGTTGACGTAGGCGCGGCGCCGGCGGCAGAGCTTCCGGCGGCCCCGGGATTGCGTGTCGTGTGGCCTTTCAGCAGCACGGGGCACGTAACCGTCTTCCGCTGGCGTGCGGCTGCGGAGGGCGAGGAATACGGACGCTACGAGCGCAGCGTCAACGATAAGCCGCACCTTGACGAGGAGTCCGGCGAGATCCTGGGCGGGCGCAACGTCGCGGTGCTTTTCGCCAAGATGTGGCGGATCGCGGGTGACCCCGAGGGCAGGCTCGATGCGAATTTCACCGGAGCGGGAAGGGCGATCGTGGCGAGCGACGGCCGGCTGATTGAGGCCAAATGGCGCAAGAGCACGCGAGCATCAGCCCTTGAGCTGGTTGATCAGAACGGCGAAAGGCTCGAGCTGCCGCCCGGACAGACGTGGATCCTGATTGTGCCCGAGCAGACGGTGGTGGAGGTGCTGGCACCCTGAGCACAGGCGAGTGCCCCGGGCTGGTCCGGGCCGCGGCCGAGGCGCGCAGGCTGGCGTACTGCCCCTATAGCGAGTTTGCGGTCGGGGCGGCGCTGCTGACCACCGGTGGGCGGGTTTACTGCGGCTGCAATATCGAGAACGCCTCCTACTCTGTTACCGTCTGCGCCGAGCGCGTGGCCCTGTTTGCCGCCGTCAGCGCCGGCGAGCGTGACCTGGAGGCCATGGCCGTCGTGGCGGACGGGGCGGGTGCGCCGCGCCCGTGCGGTCCATGCCTGCAGGCCCTGGCCGAGTTTGCCCCGCGCCTCCGGCTGTATTTGGCCACGGCCGATGGCGCCGTCACAGAGGAAAAGACGTTGGACGAGCTGTTGCCGCAGCCCTTTGGCCTGCGGAGCGGGGCTGCGCGATGACCAATACCGGCGGGCCGGGGCACCCGGACGGGCGGGCGGCGGAGCAGGGTGAGCCGCCGGAGCGCCCGCAGTTCCGCAGCGGCTTTGGCGCTCTGATCGGCCGGCCCAATGTGGGCAAGTCGACGATCCTCAACCGGATGGTGGGACGGAAGATTGCCATCACGGCGGACAAGCCCCAGACGACCCGCAACCGTATCCTCGGCGTCGTCGCCGGCTCGGGCTATCAATTGGTGCTGATCGACACCCCGGGTATCCACAAGCCGCACCACATGCTGGGCGAACACATGGTGCGGACCGCCCGGGCGGCCATGGAAGAAGTCGAGGCCGTCCTGATGGTCGTCGAAGCCAACGAGCCGCCCGGCCCGGGCGACCGTTACGTTGCCAACTACGTCCGCGAGGCCAGGACGCCCGCCTTTTGTGTGCTCAATAAGATCGACCTGGTCGGCCCGGCGGAGCGTGAGCCGGCTATACGTAGCTATGCCGGGCTTGCCGGCTTCGCGGCGGTCTATCCGGTCTCCGCGCTCACCGGTGAAGGGATGGACGAGCTGCTGCGGGCGGTGCTCGACGTGCTGCCGCCCGGGCCTGAGTACTTCCCCGAGGGCGTCACGACCGACCAGCCGGAGCAGTTCATAGTCGGCGAAGTCGTGCGCGAGAAGATCATCGGCCTGACCGAGGAGGAAATCCCGCACTCGGTCGCCGTCGAGGTTCAGGAAATGACGCCCCGCCCCAACGGCACGATCTACGTCCGGTGCCTGATCTACGTCGAGCGCCGCAGCCAGCGCGGGATCATCATCGGGGCGGGGGGAGCGATGCTGCGGCAGGTCGGCACGGCAGCCCGCAAAGAGTTGGAATCCCTGCTTGGCAGCAGCATCTACCTCGACCTGTGGGTTAAGGTCAACGCTGATTGGCGAAACCGCGACCGGGCGCTGCGCGAGCTAGGATATCGCTGACCGCCCAGCCCACAGGTGGTATAATTCATCCGTTAGAGCAACATTCCAGGCGATTCATACGTAAGATGCGTGTGGCGCAGGACAGTCCCAATCAGGCATCCAGCCTGCTCTAAGCCCGCACCGGGATCATGCTCGGGAGGTGAGGCGCACGTGGAACCCCATAGTAGCGACGTCCCCTTAGGTCGCTTGGGCACTTCAGGCCCAAGCCAGGAAATCGGAGCACAACTACATAGGCGGGGTTCCTGTGCCATGACCTCACGCGGATTGCGCTGAGCCGGCGCACGGGACCTTCGCCGTCAAGCAAGGGGGGGCGAGGTCCATGGATCGCGATATCCTCAAGCTGGTCTCGGAGATCAAAGAACTCCTGGGGCCGGATAAAACCCACCAACTGCGCACCTATCTGGCCAGGCTGCACCCTTCCGACCTCGCCGAGGTCGTCGAGGAATTCGAGCCCGACATCGGCGCGCGCCTCCTGGCACTCATTGACGAGGAAAACGCCGCCGACGTCCTTGACGAGATGGACCTTGAGTCCCAGCGCGATGTTATCGCCTCGCTGAGCACGCCGCAGATCGCCGGCATCCTCGAGGAAATGCCGGACGACGATCTGGCGGACCTGTTCGGCGACCTCAGCAGGGAAGAGGCCCAGCGCCTGCTCGGCCTGATGGACCGCGAGGACGCCCACGATGTGCGGCAACTGCTGCGCTACCCCGAGGACACCGCGGGCGGGCGCATGACGGCCGATTTCGTCTGGGTGAGCGAGAACTCCACCGCCGCCCAGGCCATCGACCGGATCCGCCGCTTGGCTCCCGAGGCCGAGACGATCAACTATATCTATGTGTTGGACGGCGGGCGCAGGCTCAAAGGCGTGCTGAGCCTGCGCGAAATCATCGTGGCCAATCCCGACAGCCCCGTCAGGTCGTTTATGGAGCGGGATGTCGTGACCGTCAACGTGACCGACGACCAGGAAGAGGTCGCTCGCACGGCCATGCACTACGACCTCCTAGCCGTGCCGGTTGTGGACGCGGAGGGCCGGATGCTCGGCATTTCGACCATTGACGACCTCGTCGACGTCCTCGACGAGGAGGCGACCGAGGACCTGCACGGAGTGCTGGGCGGGGGCCACGGCCCCGGGGTCCAGCCCGGCGTGGCCGCCGGGGCCTGGGCACGGGTCCGTCTGCGGCTTCCCTGGCTCGTGATCCTCATGTTTGGCGATTTCCTCGCCGCCAACGTCATTCGGGGGTTCGCGCACGTGCTGGAGGCGATCGTTGCGCTCGCGTTTTTCATCCCCGTGCTGATGGACATGGGCGGCAACGTGGGCACGCAGTCGCTCGCGATGACCGTGCGCGGGCTGGCCACGGGCGAGATCGAGCACTCCGACCTGCCGAGGATCCTCTGGCGTGAGACCAAGATCGGGGTAATGCTCGGGCTCTTTTGCGGGCTGCTGATCGCGGGCGTGGCCACACTGTGGCAGGGAAACCCGACGCTGGGCCTGGTCATCGGGATCTCTATGGTCGCCACGATGACGATCGCGGCGGTGCTGGGGACGATGGTGCCGATAGTCTTCGACCGCATGGGCGTCGACTCAGCCGTCGCGTCGAGCCCGTTTATCACCTCCGCCGTTGATGTCTCCGGGCTGCTGATCTACTTTGCCACGGCGCGGTGGCTGCTCTCCGCGCTGAAGACCTAGGACGCACGGCGCGCGGCCGGCGGCAGGGGCGGGCAAGAGAAAGAAAGGGGAAACCCGGGTGGCGGCATACACGACCGAGGCCCTGATTCTCCGGGCCAGGGACTTCGGCGAGGCCGACCGGCTGCTGACGCTGTACACCCTCGCCGAGGGCAAGGTGTCGGCCAAAGTGCGCGGGGCGCGCAAGCCCAAAAGCCGGCTCTCCGGTGCGACGCTGCCGCTGACGCAAGCCGAGGTGATGCTCTGGCGCGGCCGTTCGAGCATCGAGACGCTGACCCAGGCGGTTTCCAAAGAGGGGTTTGGCCCACTCCGTGAGGATCTTTGGCGCCTGGCTCAGGGTAACCTCGTCGCCGAGCTGGTCGACCTGACCACCGAGGAACGCGTGCCGTCGCCCGAAACCTACGTCGCGCTGCTGCAGACGATGACACTGGTAGCCTACGGGGAGGCGCCGGAGGTCGCCGCCTACTCGTTTGGCCTGCGCCTGCTGCGTGACGCCGGTTTGCTGTCCCAGCTCGGCCGCTGCGCATCCTGCGGCCGGGAGCTTCCGGAAGAGCGGGCGACGGAGGGGGAAGCCGCTGTCTGGCCAAGAGCCGCCGAGGGGCCCCTCTGCAGGGCGTGCGCCGCCGCTGCCGGCGTCGCCGGGCTGAGTCTCGGGCCCGATGTGCTGCGCGTGCTGTCCCGGCTGCTTGACGCCGGCCCGCGGGCGCTGGCCGCGCTGCGGCTCAGCGCGCAGCTCGAAGCGCAGATTCGGGCCGTGCTGTGGGATGCCCTGACCGGCCACCTCGAGCGGCGGCCGCGGAGCTTGGAGTTTGTGGACATCGTGGCGGCTACCCGCGCCGCGCGCGCCGTCGGCGGCGGCGGCCAGGACGGGACGGTCCGCGCGCCTTGACACGGGAGGCCCTGGTTGGTAGATTTGGCCTAGCCGGAAGGCTCCCTAGCCACATGAGGTTAAACATCAAAATCGCATAGCGCTCCGCTGACGGAGAGTAGTAACCCTCAGGCGCGTGACCAGAGAGACGGCGGCAGGTGCGAGCCGGACTCGCGCGAGGGCCAAGGCGCTCCCGAGGAGCAGCAATGAAGCGGGCCTGCCGCCTGAAGCGTTGGCGACGGGCCAAGCAGGGTGGAACCGCGGGTGAGACCCGTCCCTGCCCAGTCGGGCGGCGACGGGTTTTTCGTTTCTCTTTTCGCCGGGCGAGGTGGTCCGGCGGGTCATTCTAGCAGCAGCGGGGCAGGAGGCGGCGGACGTGTACCTACAAGATCTGCTGATGAAGCTGGAGCGCTTCTGGGCGGCGCGGGGATGTCTGATCTGGTTTCCCTATGATTTAGAGAAAGGCGCGGGAACGATGAACCCGGCCACCTTCTTCCGGGCGATCGGGCCCGAGCCGTGGCGGGCGGCCTACATCGAGCCTTCGCGCCGTCCGGCCGACGGGCGCTACGGCGAGAACCCCAATCGCCTGTACCAGCACCTTCAGTACCAGGTGGTGTTGAAACCGTCGCCGGCCGACGTGCAGGACATCTACCTGGCCAGCCTGGTTGAGCTCGGGATCGACCCGCTCGCCCACGATATCCGCTTTGTCGAGGACAACTGGGAAACCCCGGTCCTGGGCGCGTGGGGCACGGGCTGGGAGGTCTGGCTCGACGGGCAGGAGATCACCCAGTTCACGTACTTCCAGCAGATCGGGGGCATGGACGTGCGGCCGGTCGCGGCGGAAATCACCTACGGGCTCGAACGGCTTGCCGCGTATGTGCAGGGGTGCGACACAGTCTACGAGATCGAGTGGGCGCCGGGGGTAACGTACGGCGAGCTGTTTCATCGCGCGGAGTACGAGCACTCCGCGTACGGCTTCGACCTCGCCGACACGGAGATGCTGGCGAGGGTGTTTGACCTGAACGAGGCCGAGGCCCGCCGCGCGCTCGAGGCCGGCCTGTTGCGCCCGGCGTACGACTGCCTGCTGAAATGCTCGCACGCCTTTAACCTGCTCGACGCCAGGGGTACTGTCAGTGTGGCCCAGCGCACGGCCCTTCTGGGGCGCTGCCGGGTCATGTCGCGGGCGTGTGCGCGCGCGTATCTGGCCCAGCGCGAGGCGCTGGGGTTCCCCCTGCTGGGGGCCAGTCAGGGCAGGGAGGGGGGTGACTGCCGGTGAGTAAGCGGGACCTGCTGCTCGAGATCGGGATGGAGGAAGTGCCGGCGCGGTTTCTGCCCGGCTTCGTCGCCGGTCTTCGTGAGGCCCTGACGGGCGCGCTGCGGGCGGCGCGGCTCGAACACGGTCCGGTCAAGGGCTACGGCGCGCCGCGCCGCGTGGCCGTGCTGGCCCAAGGTGTCGACGAGCGCCAGGCGGACCGGGAGGTGGAGACCAGGGGCCCGTCGGCCGCGGCCGCATATGACGCGGAGGGCCGGCCGACCAGGGCGGCGGGAGGCTTCGCGCGCGGACAGGGGGTCCCGGTCGAGGAGCTCGCGCGCCGGGGCACGCCGGCAGGCGAATATGTCTTTGCGCGGCGCACCGAGCACGGGCGCCTGACCGCCGAGCTGCTGCCCGCCATGGTCTCGGACATGCTCTATGGCCTGCAGTTCCCGCGCCAGATGCGCTGGGGCGACTGCGACTTCCTGTTTGTGCGCCCGATCCGGTGGCTGCTGTGCATGCTGGGCTCGGAGCCGGTGCGCGTCGCCCTCTCCGGCCTGCCCGCGGACCTGGATGATCCACCGGGGCACAGCCGCGGGCACAGGTTCCTGGCTCCCGGCCTGGTGCGGGTGACGGATGCCCGCGGCTACAGCGAGGCGCTGCGCAAGGCAAGCGTCATCGTCGACCCCGCCGAGCGCGAGAAGCTCATCAGCGACGGGGCCGCCGCGCTGGCGGCCGGGGCAAAGGGCACGATAGACTTGCTGCCGGACCTGCTCGAGGAGCTCGTCTGGCTTGCCGAACACCCGTACCCGGTGCTGGGGTCCTTTGCCGAAAGCCATTTGGAGCTCCCCGAGGCGATCCTGACGACGTCGATGAGGTACCACCAGAGGTTCTTTCCGGTGCGACGCGGCGCCGGCGGCGAGCTCGCCGCTGCCTTCGTCGCCGTGCGCGATGGAGGCGGGGAGCATCTTGACGTGGTGCGGCGCGGGTACGAGCGCGTGCTGGCGGCCAGGCTGGCCGACGCGGAGTTTTTCTTCAGGGAGGACCGCAAGCGGTCACTCGCGGCGGGCGCCGCCGAACTCGCGGGCGTAACCTACCACGAGCGCCTCGGATCCATGGCCGACAAGACACGTCGCCTGCGGCACCTCGGTGTATGGCTAGCGGTCCAGCTTGGGCTTTCCGCCGACCAGGCCGGGCAGGTGGACCGTGCGGCCGAGCTGGCCAAGTGCGATCTGGTCACGCGCGTCGTCCGGGAGTTCCCGGTGCTGCAGGGGATCATCGGGGGCGAGTACGCGCGGCTGGACCGCGAGGACGAGGCGGTGGCCGCCGCCATCGCCTCGCAGTATCTTCCGGCGGATGAGGCCGCGGGCCATGCGGGCGGCGCGGGCCGCACGGGCGGGGCGCGGGGCGCGGGCGGCCGGAACGGCGCCGGCAGCGCGAAGGTCGCCCTGGCCCTGGCTGTGGCGGACCGGGCCGACTCCCTGGTGGGACACGCTTTCGCGGGCGTGCGGCCCACCGGGTCGGAGGACCCGTATGGGATGCGCCGGGCAGCCTCCGGCGTTGTGGCATGGCTTCGCGCTAACGGCTGCCACGTGCGGCTCGACGAGCTCGCGGACGCGGCGGGGCGGGCGTACCGCGAGGTAAACGGTTTCGACGGCGAGGCCCTGCAGACCGCGGCGGGCGAGGTGCTGCAGCTGCTTACGTTTCGCCTTGAAGCGCTGCTCGGCGAGGAAGGATGCGCGTACGACGAGATCGCCGCGACGGCTGCCTCGACGGGACTGGCCCTGGTTCCCGGGCTGTGGTCCAGCGCCTGCGGCGCGCTCGGGCAGGCCAGACGACAGGCCTGGTTTGCCGACGTGGTCGCAGGCGGCGTGCGGGCCGCCGGGCTGGGGGCCGGTGCCCTGGCGGGTTTGACCGGCCCGGCACGCCCGGAGGGGTTTGTAGCGCCCGAGGAGGGCGAGTTGCACCGCGCCTGCCAGGCGGCGGCCCCAGAGCTGACGCAACACCTGGAGTCGGGCAGGTTCATAGACTACTGGCGGCGTCTGCTGGAGCTCAAGGAGCCGCTGGACCGCTTCCTGGACCGGGTGCTGGTCATGGCGCCCGAAGAAGACCTGCGCCGCAACCGTCTGGCTCTCTGTGGCACAGCCCACGACCTGTACGCGCGCGCCGGCGACCTGAGCAAGCTGGTCACGGCGCCCGCCGGTACGGCAGAGGAGACGCGGGGGGCGAGGTGAAACACCTCACAGGTCAGAGGGGGATCGGATGAGACGCAGCCGCAGGAAGAAAGGCGCCGCCGGGCCGGACTTGTTCTCCGACCGGCCGGTTGTCTATGTCGTGTCGGACTCCATCGGCGAAACGGCCGAGCTGGTGACCAGGGCGGCCCTGAGTCAGTTTAACGGCGGGCGGGTCGAGATCTTCCGCATCCCCTACGTTGAAAACGAGGAAGCCGTCCACGACGTCATCGCCCAGGCCGAGGGCCAGCAGTGCATCATCGTCTATACGCTTGTGTACCCCGCATTGCGGGCGCTGATGAGGGCACGCACCGAGGAAGCGGGCATCCCCAGCGTGGATATCATGGGCCCGATGATGGACGCCCTGGCGAGCATCGTCACCGGCGAGCCGCGCCTGCAGCCGGGCCTGGTGCACCAGCTCGACGAGGAGTACTTCAAGCGCGTCGAGGCCATCGAGTTTGCCGTCAAATATGACGACGGGCGCGACCCGCGCGGCCTCCTCAAGGCCGACGCCGTGCTCATCGGGGTCTCGCGCACATCCAAGACTCCGGTGAGCCTGTATCTGGCCAACCGGGGGATCAAGGTCGCCAACGTCCCGCTTGTACCGGAAATCCCCGAGCCCGAGGAGCTCTCGCTGCTGCCCAAGGGCCGGGTTATCGGCATGCAGATCGACCCCATCGCGCTCCGGCAGATCCGTGAGGAGAGGCTGCGAACCCTGGGACTCGCCATGGGCGCCGACTATGCGGACCCGGGTCGCATCGAGCGCGAGGTGGAGCACGCCGGCGCTGTGTTCCGCAAGCTGGGATGTCCAGTCGTTGACGTAACGAGCCGTGCGGTTGAGGAAACCGCCAGCCGGGTTCTGGAGATCGTGCAACGCCACAACGCGGAGCTGTAGCCAAGCCGCGACACGTCTGGAGGCCTTTGCGAAGATGACGGGCGACAGGTTTGTGTTCAAGTTTACCGAGGGCGACGCCTCGATGCGGGCCCTGCTGGGCGGCAAGGGCGCAGGCCTGGCGGAGATGACCCGGATCGGCCTGCCGGTGCCGCCCGGGTTCACCATCGTGTCGCGCGCCTGCATCGCCTACCACGAGTCGGGCCGGGAGTTGCCGCCGGGCCTGGAAGAGCAGGTGGGCTCGGCGCTGGCCGAGCTAGAGGCCGCAATGGGCAAGCAGCTGGGAGACGCCGCGAACCCGCTCCTCGTGTCCGTGAGGTCGGGCGCGGCCGTGTCGATGCCCGGCATGATGGACACGATCCTCAACCTCGGCCTCAACGACCAGGCAGCGGAGGGGCTGGCACAGGTCACGGGCGACCGGCGCTTCGCGCTGGACTGCTACCGGCGCCTGCTGCAGATGTTCGGCGAAGTCGTGCTCAAGGTCTCCGCCCGCACGTTCGAGGATCTGCTGACAGCCGCGCGCGACCGCGCTGGCGCGCGGCACGACCACGAACTGGGCCCCGCGGAGCTTGGCCGGGTTGTTGACCGGTTTAAATCGGCCATCCAGCGCGGCGCGGGGGTCTCCTTTCCGCAGGAGCCGCGCCAGCAGTTGATTCTTGCCGTGCGGGCCGTGTTCGAGTCCTGGCAAAACGAGCGCGCCCGCGTCTACCGGCGCCTCAACTCCATCCCCGACGACCTCGGCACTGCGGTCAACGTGCAGGCCATGGCGTTCGGAAACTCCGGCCCCACGTCGGGCTCCGGCGTGCTCTTCACCCGCCATCCGGCAACCGGCGAAAGGCGCATCCTCGGCGAGTACCTGCCCAACGCGCAGGGCGAGGATGTCGTTGCCGGCATCCGCACCCCGTACCCGGTAGCGCGCCTGCGCGATGAGCTGCCCGAGGTCTACGGCGAGCTGGAACGCGTCTCGGCGCTGCTTGAGAGGCACTACCGCGAGGTGCAGGACATCGAGTTTACCGTAGAGCACGGGCGGCTCTTTGTGCTGCAGACCAGGAGCGCCAACCTCACCGCCGAGGCGTCGGTACGGCGGGCGGTGGATTTCGTCAGCGAGGGGCTGATCGACCGGAGCGAGGCCGTGCGGCGCGTGTCCGCCGAGACGGTCGAGCGGCTGCTGCACAGGCGGATCGACCCGCGGTCGCGGGTCGAGGTCCTGTCGCGCGGCCTGCCCGCCTCGCCCGGCGCGGCGACCGGCAGCGTCGTTTTCGACGCCGACCGGGCCGAGAAGATGGCCGCCAAGGGTCAGCGTGTGCTGCTGGTCAGGCCGGAGACGACCCCCGACGACATCCACGGCATGGTCGCGTCCGAGGGCGTGCTGACAAGCCGCGGCGGCATGACCTGCCACGCCGCGATCGTCGCCCGGCACATGGGCAAGCCGTGTGTGGTCGGGTGCGATGAGCTGCGCATCGACCTGGGGGCGGCGGTGTTCGCTGTCCGCGGGCGGTCTTTCGCCGAGGGGGATGTCATCTCGATCGACGGTGCCAGCGGCGAGGTCATCGAAGGCGAGGTGCGCCTGATCGATCCCGACCTCTCGCCGGCCCTGCTGACGGTGCTGGATTGGGCCGACGAGATCCGCCGCCTCGGGGTGCGGGCCAACGCCGACACGCCCGGTGATGCGGCGCGCGCCCGGTCGTTCGGGGCGCAGGGCATCGGGCTTTGCCGGACCGAGCACATGTTCATGGCCCAGGACCGGCTGCCGGTCGTGCAGGAGATGATCATGGCCGAAACCGTCGAGGAGCGCCAGGCCGCCCTGGTCAGGCTGCTGCCGATGCAGCAGGGCGACTTCCGCGGCATTCTCGAGGCCATGGACGGCCTTCCGGTGACCATCAGGCTGCTCGACCCGCCGCTTCACGAGTTTCTGCCCAACATCGAGGAACTGGAGGCCAGGATGCGGCGCCTGCGGGAGCGCGTGCGCCGGCTGGCCAGGGGGTCCGACCTCGGCAGGTCGCGGGGCAAGGCCGAAGAGGCGCTTGAGGAGCTTGACCGGACCCGGCGGATGGTCCGGCGGGCGCGGGCCCTGCAGGAGGTCAACCCGATGCTCGGGTTGCGCGGCTGCCGCCTCGGCATCGTCTACCCGGAGATCTACGAGATGCAGGCCCGGGCTATCTTCCAGGCCGCAGCCGAGCTCATCGCCGCGGGCCGCAATCCGCTCCCCGAGGTGATGATCCCGCTGGTCGGGCACGTGCGGGAGCTTGAGATCACGCGGCAGATGGTCGAGCGCGTCGCCGTCCAGGTCCGGGGCGCGACGGGCTGCGATTTCCCGGTCGTGATCGGGACCATGATCGAGATACCGCGCGCCGCGCTCACGGCCGGGGAGATCGCCGGACAGGCGGAGTTTTTCTCCTTTGGCACCAACGACCTGACCCAGACGACGTTCGGTTTCTCGCGCGACGATGCGGAGGGCAAGTTCCTGCACCACTACAGCCAGGCCAAAGTGCTCAAGGACAACCCTTTCGCGGTCCTCGACCGGGACGGCGTGGGGAGGCTGATCGAGATCGGGGTCTCGGCCGGGCGCCGGGCCAAGCCTCACCTCAAGGTCGGCATCTGCGGCGAGCACGGCGGCGAGCCCCGCTCGATCGCGTTTTGCCATGAGGTCGGGCTCGACTACGTCAGCTGCTCGCCGTACCGTGTGCCGGTGGCACGCCTGGCTGCGGCGCACGCCGCGCTCGCGGCCGGCGCAAACGCTCACCGGGACGGCTGACGGCTTAGCCCCTCAACCCTCGCTGGGGCACAGGCATTAGGCCCCGCGGCGCCGAACCTCCCGGAAGTACTAACCCGGAGGGGAGAGCGCCGTTGGGACATGATCGCGACGCCTCAGTCCGCCTGCGCATGGAGGATCGGGAGGAGGACTACCTCTCCCCGCATGCAGTCAAGAGCCGGTCCTCGCGGGGCCGGGCGCGTTCCGAGGAGCCATGCCCGGTGCGCACCGTATTCCAACGCGACCGCGACCGGATCGTCCACAGCAAGGCCTTCCGGCGTCTCAAACACAAGACCCAGGTTTTCATCGCCCCGGGCGGCGACCACTACCGCACCCGTCTGACGCACACGCTTGAGGTCGCGCAGGTCGCCCGGACCATCGCCCGAGGGATGCGGCTCAACGAGGACCTGACCGAGGCCGCCGCGCTCGGTCATGATTTGGGGCACACGCCGTTTGGCCATCTGGGCGAGGACGTATTGGATGAAAGGCTGCAGGCCCTCGTCAGGGCCGGGCTGTGGACGCCGGCGGGGAGCGCGGGGAGCGCGGGCGGCGCGGGCGGCGCGGATGGCGCGGATTTGGGCGTGGGCGTGGATTCGGCCCGGTTTCGCCACAGCGCGCAGAGCTTGAGGGTCGTCGACATCCTGGAGGGCGACGGCGGTCTCAACCTGACCTGGGAGGTACGCGACGGCATCCGCGAGCACTCGTCCGAGGGGCGGCCCGGGACTCGCGAGGGGCAGATAGTGCAGCTCGCCGACCGCATCGCCTATCTCAACCACGACATCGACGACGCGGTGCGGGCTGGGGTGCTCTCCCCCGCGTGCATCCCCGCGGCAGTGACGGAAGTGCTTGGCGAGCGGCATTCCCAGCGTATCAACACCATGGTGGTCGACGTGATCAATAGCGGCCCTGACGGCGCCGTTGTCGCCTTTAGCCCGGAGGTCGCGGACGCGGCCGACGCGCTGGAGGATTTCATGTTTGAGCATGTCTACCTCGGGTCGGGCACGGTCAAGGAGCGCGAGCGTGCGGCGCGCCTGCTGGAGATGCTGTTTGGTTTCTACATGGAGCATCCGGAGGAGCTGCGCGAGCCGCCCTATGGAGGGGCTGTCTCGCCGGCGGTCGAGCTCCCGCGCGCCGTCGCCGACTACGTCGCGGGGATGACCGACCGTTTTGCGATAGAGCAGTTCCAGTACCACTTCATACCGTCCCCGATCGGGGCGGGCGGGCGCGGCGAGGGTGGGGCGGCGGGCGGCGGCGGAGCGGGCGGCTAGGGAGCAAGAACGCGGAAGGAAACATGCCGGACGTGGCGAACACAGGCAGGTCCTTTTTCGATAACCGGTTTGTGGACGAGGTTCGAAGCAGCACCGACATCGTTGAGCTGATCGGCGAGTCCGTGGCGCTCAGGCGGCGGGGCCGCAACCACCTTGGTCTCTGCCCTTTCCACAACGAGAAAACCGCATCGTTTACCGTTTCCGCTGAGAAGCAGATCTTTTACTGCTTCGGATGCGGCGCCGGCGGGGATGTCTTCAGCTACGTCCAGAAAAAGCAGGGGCTCACCTTTCCCGAAAGCGTGCGGCTGCTGGCCGAAAGGGCCGGCCTGCGCCCTCCGGAGCAGGACCTCAGTCCTGCGGAGGCCGCCCGGGCGGCGGAACTGGCCCGGCTGCGGGAACTGCACGAGATGGCCTGCGTCCAATACGAGCGCTGGCTGTGGGGCGACCCGGGGAAGCCGGCGCTGGAATACCTGCGCAGGCGCGGCCTGTCGGACCAGACGATCAAGGACTTTCGCCTCGGCTGGGCCCTGCCGGGGTGGGACGGGCTGGTGCAGGGCCTCGGGCAGCGCGGCGTGCAGGGTGCGGCGCTGGTACGGGCCGGGCTGGCCGGGGAAGCTGAGGGCGGAAAGCGGGTATACGACCGGTTTCGCGGCCGGGTGATGTTCCCGATCTGCGACGGCCGTGGGCAGGTCATCGCCTTCGGGGGGCGTGTGCTCCCCGGCAACGAGGATCCGCAGTCGCCGAAGTACCTCAACTCCCCGGAGACCGACCTTTTCGTTAAAGGGAGGCAGCTCTACGGCCTGCACCTGGCGCGGCCGGCGATTCGGGAACGCGGCGGGGCGGTAATCGTAGAGGGGTACATGGACGCCCTGGCTTGCCACCAGGCCGGCTTCAAGCACGCAGTGGCGTCGCTGGGGACTGCGCTGACCGTCGTCCAGGGGCGCATGCTGCTGACGATGGCCAGGGACATCAGCGTGGCCTACGATGCCGACGCCGCCGGGCAGGCGGCGACGCTGCGCGGCCTGGAGGTCCTGGCGATGGTGGGCGCGGAAATCAGGGTCGTCAACCTCCCAGAGGGCAAGGACCCGGACGAATGCATCCAGCGCGGCGGTGCGTCGGCCTTTGCGGACGCTCTCGACCAGGCTGAAGACTACCTGCTATACCGCTTCCGGCTTGCGCGGGCGGCGGCGGAAGCCAAATACGGGCGGGGCACGGCGCGGGCGGCTGCCGCGACCGCAGCCGCGGTGGCCCCGGGGCTGGTCCTGGTCGCCAGCGCGGTGGCCCGCGAGTCGTACGTGCAACGTTTTGCGCGCGAGTTGGGCGTGAGCGAGGCCAGTGTGCTGGCCGAGGTGCGCCGGGCGGCGCGGCCTGCCGCGCAGGCGGGCGGCGGTGGCGCTCCAGCGTCTGACGCAGGGCATATAGCCGCTCCTAACAGGGATAATAAAGGAAATATTGGCTCAGGGTTGCTTGCGGGCCCGGCATACCGGCAAGCTGAGGAGCAACTCATCGCCGCCCTGCTGATGCACCCGGAGCTTGTCAACGAAGTAGCTGGAGGGATAGAGCCGGCGGATTTCCCGGATGAGGCCTGCCGGCACGTGGTTGAGATGCTGCTTGCGGCGGCGCCCGCGCGGGCGGACGGCGCGGCGGCGGGGGCTGATAGAGCGGCAGTGGACCCTGCCCAGCAGGATCTGGCTCACGGTCTGATTCGCGCTCTTGAGCAACAAGGCCAGCTGGAAGCGGCGTCATTGATCGGAAGGCTTGCGGTGACGGACGAGGTTGGCAAGGAACATTGCGTACGCGTCGTGCAGGACTGTGTGCGGTTTCTGCAGGAACATAGCCTGGGCAATAGAATTATCGAGGTTCGTCAGGAAGTGCAGCGGCTGGAGCGGGCCGGTGAGCCCGTGCCAAGCCACCTGCTTGAGGAGTATACCAGGTTGGTGCGTTCGGTCAAGGGCCGGCCACCGGAGGCGTAGCGGGGGCGTAGGCCGCGAACGTGACGTGGCGGACACCGGACTGGCCGGGGCCGGCGGATGGATGCGGCCGCGGCCGGTCATCTCGGTAGCAGCGGGGGACTCGTGATAATGGACTTGAAAGTGGTCAACGCGGAAGGGGTCAAGGAACTGCTGCTGCGCGGCAAACAGCGCGGCGTTTTGACCTATCAAGAAATAGTGGACGTCCTGCAGGCCGAGGACCTCTCCACGGATCAGATTGAGGAGGTCTACGACCGGCTCGCCGAGATCAACGTCGAGGTGGTCAACGACCTGTCCGAGTCGGTCACGCTGGCCAAGGCGACCACGACCGGCGGCGACGGCGAGGCCGAGGCCGAGACCACCGAGGAGCGCGAGGAGCCCGAGGGGGCGGAGGTTACCGCCGTTCCCGAGGGCGTCTCGATGGACGACCCCGTACGCATGTACCTCAAAGAAATCGGCCGCGTACCCCTGCTCACGGCCGAGGAGGAAGTTGCGCTCGCCAAGGGCATCGAGGCCGGCGACGACGAGGCCAAGCGCCGGCTGACCGAGGCCAACCTGAGGCTCGTCGTCAGCATCGCCAAGCGCTACGTCGGGCGCGGCATGCTGTTTCTGGATCTGATCCAGGAGGGCAACTTGGGCCTGCTCAAAGCGGTCGAGAAGTTTGACTACCGCAAGGGGTACAAGTTTAGCACCTACGCCACGTGGTGGATCCGCCAGGCGATCACGCGGGCGATCGCCGACCAGGCCCGGACGATCCGCATCCCGGTGCACATGGTCGAAACCATCAACAAGCTCATCCGCATCTCGCGCCAGCTGCTGCAGCGGCTCGGCCGCGAGCCGGGGGCCGACGAGATCGCCAAGGAGATGGGCATCACCGAGGAGCGCGTGCGCGAGATCATGAAGATCGCGCAGGAGCCGGTGTCGCTGGAGACCCCGATCGGCGAGGAGGAGGACAGCCACCTCGGCGACTTCATCGAGGACCACGACGCCCCGGCGCCGGCCGAGGCGGCCTCGTTCTCGCTGCTCAAGGAGCAGCTCGAGGAGGTCCTGCGGACCCTGTCGGATCGGGAAGAGCGTGTGCTGAGGCTGCGGTTTGGCCTGGATGACGGGCGCCAGCGGACGCTTGAAGAGGTCGGGTACGTGTTTGGGGTCACGAGGGAACGCATCCGGCAGATCGAGGCCAAGGCATTGCGCAAGCTGCGGCACCCGACGCGGAGCAAGAAGCTCAAGGATTATCTGGATTAGGTGTTGATGTGATCCGGGCTGTGTGCCTGAGTCGACGACGATGTCTTGCACGCCGCGGCGCGGCTGACATATAATCTTCGCATGTAGCTGCAAGGCAAGGTTACGTTTGCCGCTGCAAACATAATTCCTCGATAGCTCAATTGGTAGAGCATCCGGCTGTTAACCGGAGGGTTCTTGGTTCGAGTCCAAGTCGAGGAGCCAGCATATAGCAGGCCCTTTGGGAAGTTGACCCAAAGGGCTTTTTTCTTGGCATTCTGAGTTCGGGTCTTTCGGTCGAGGAGGGAGCCGACTCGACCACAACCGACCAAGTTGGTAGAATCGGGGTAAGGCGGCTCAAAGAAGAAAGGATGCTTGGCGGCCTATGGCTGTTTCAGGGCTTCGTCTCGATAGCATCAAATTGGCGGATCTCTGCTATCGATACAAGGTCGCGCGTCTTGAGGTGATGGGCAGCTTTGCGAGGGGCGAAGCCGGGCCCGAGAGCGACATTGACATCCTTGTGACCTTTGAGCCGGACGCCCAAATCGGCTTGGAGTTCTTTGCGCTTCAGAATGAGCTGGAGGAACTAGCTGGCCGAAGGGTCGATCTGCTTTCTCGCAATGCAGTTGAGTGCTCGCCCAACAAGTACTTCCGGTGGTACGCCCTGCGTCACACGGAGCCACTCTATGAGTCCACTTGATCCCCGCGAACGCGACCTCGTGAAATGCGAGGATATGCGGATCCACGCCGAGAGGGCGCGGGAGTTCCTCGGAACATGCGCACTGGAGGGATTCCTCAAGGATGACCTGCTGCAAGCGGCCGTTATTCGCTGTGTTGAGGTCGTTGGAGAGGCTGCAAGGCACGTTTCGGACGAGACACGGAGACGCGATCCGGACATCCCATGGTCTCTGATCATTGGCATGCGTAACGTCCTAATTCACAACTACGGCGTGGTTGACCCTGAGAGAGTCTATGGAGTGGTTACCGACCATCTGCCTGCCTTGATCTCTCGTATTGGCGACCTGATCGCTGCCCTCGAGGCAGATGTAGGGTGGCAGAACCGGTAAGCCGTTCATTTGAGTGTCGATTATGTTCCAGGGCAGATCCTTCAGCAGGTGATTCTTTCGAATGCCCTGTTCCCAATGATGTGGTCTGTCTTGGTCGGCCAAAGGCTACCAGTTAGGGCGTCTCGAAACGAAGATGCTCCCGAGGCAATCGCTCCGAAAGGAGACACCCATGTCATCTTCGATTCTGGTGGGGTATGCGACAAGTTACTCCTCAACGCTGGAGGTTGCCGAGGCCATCGCGGGGACCCTGCGCGAGTGTGGGCTTGCGGTAGATACTCGGCCCGTGAGGGAAGTGCGCACACTCACAGGGGACACCGTGGTCGTGCTGGGGGCCCCGCTCTTCATGTTCCATTGGCATAAAGATATCAATTAACGCGAGGATCTCATCCCTGCGGCGATACTCGATATCGAGCATAAAGGGTACTTCCCTCTGAGCGAGGGTTTCACCGTTCAAGCCAGGTCCGTAGCTATCATGTGGATAATGAGTTTCAAGAACTCCTAGCCTCCGCGAGGGGGCTGGCGCCGCCAGCCCCCTCGCCGCCTACCTAATGTACCGCAAGGCGGTGAGACAATGGTCGTCGGTCATCGGAAGGCGCAAACAGTTTTGGCCTCTTTCCTCGCACTCATCATCATCACCGTCATGCTGGTCTCTTGCCGCAAAGGGCCTCCCACCGTCCAGAGGCTCCTGGTTAGTGGAAATGTAGATCGGGCGATTGCAGTCGCCCACGCACTCCCAGCGGAGGAACGAGAGCAGGCTGCCGACATCCTGAGCGCGTACGCTGCTGCGCAACAGGGGGTGCTCACCGCGAAGGACCTCGCGGCGATCCACCTTGCTGTGATTGAGCTCAGCCCTCTCCGTCCAGAGGCTTATGGGCAGCTAGGCATCACCGTGGCTGAGCACGGCGGGCTTATCGAACCGGCGGCTGCGGGCATTGAGCAGTGGCAGAAGGTGCTCGCCGTGTACCCCGAACTGCAAGAAAACGCAGAATTCATGAGGGCAGGCCCACTGCTCAGGGCAGGCGGTAGTCACGTTCCTCCGGATGGTCTAGCCAGACTAGCGGTGATGAACGAGCTCCCTACCCCCAAGCCGAGTACCTCTCTTGGTCCGTGGGGGCCTGACCTCTACATCCATCACCTGTTCGGAGCAGCTGGGGGCTTTCTCGTGATGACCGTCGAAGGCCCGACTTGCGGCCTTACCGGCTGTGTAGTGTCCCTCGCCGATATGTCGGTGAAGTGGTACTTGGAGAACTGCGTATCCGCGGCAGTGTCGGGGGTGGGCACGCACGTGGCATGGGTTTCGTGCCCAGAGGGCGGAGCGCAGGGCACGGTTCACGTAATCGACACACGCGACGGCCGTTCTAGCTCACTCGGCTCTGTCGCGTTAGTGGACAGGTCATGCCACATCGCGTGGTCTCCTGATGGGTGTACAGTGGCTATCACCTGCCGCCAAGGCGTTACGCTCTTTGACGTCAACGGACGAAGTGCCAGGGTCCTAGCCCTTACTCAACAGCTCGGAGACTCCGAGCTCTTCCCAATCCGAGTGCACTGGCTCGACAGTGGCCGTAAGCTCGCCGTCCAGCTGGGCGGACCCTGGCTCGGCACGCCGGCGTACGCTGAGATGGACCCCATCCGGGTCTTGGAGCCTGGATCAGGCCGTATCGAGCTAGTCAACGTCGACCCCCTTGCATGGTCGCTGGGCGAGGCAGTGTGGTCTCCCCGTACGGGCCTGCTTGCGTGTAGCATAGGCCCAAGCTCTGACCGGTGGATTCAGATTGTTAACTACGAGAAGGCCACCGCCGCGGATATTCTGGCTACCTATGGCGATGTGCGATCACGCCCGCTTGGCTGGTCGCCGGACGGCACAAGACTCCTCCTGGAAATGGACCCGCTGCAGGACGAGACGGGCTGGTCGTGTTTATGGGTGTGGGATAGCGTAAGCCACGAGCTAACGCTGGTCAGCAACAGGGCGCACGGCGCTATCTGGGGAGACGACGGGGCCGTTTACTGGAAGGCCGTTGAGCACGATTCGTGGCATGGGCAACTGATGGTCGTACGGTTCTAGCCATCTGCGTTCACCCTATTCCTGCAGTTACTGGCTACCAGCCTATTACACGTCTCACCGCAGCCGCCACCCGGCCGCGAAGCTGAGGCAGGGCCGTAATCCGGCTCGATTGTCCTGGCAACCTCGGTAACTGACAGGACGCCACCCAAGGCTTTTCGGCCCCCTGGTCGAACGCGAACCGGCAGGCCAGCTCCATCGTCTTGGCAACCTCTTCCGTCGTGACCCTGTCCCGGCCCTGGTGGAGCAGGGCGAGCAGGCCCCGGACACGTTCGTGCACACCCCGGCACGACCATGAAGCTACTTTGTGTTTCCTCGGTCCGGGCTGTTGCGGGTTATCTGTTGCATTGACCTGAATGTGAACGGCATCCCAGCAGCACGAGGCCATTCGCGAATCCGGTTTCCCCCGCCTTGCGATCGATCGCCACAATTGAGCAAGTCATTGGGGCGTAATCCTCTTGGTCATCGAAACTCCGACCTCGCGGTACCCTAGCTTCAGATAAAGCGCCCGTGCCGGAGTGTTGTGGCCGAACACGTTTAATCCGATCTCATCATGCCCTTGTGCCAGGGCAAAGCGCTCCATCGCCGCAAATGCCGCGGCTCCATACCCGCGCCTGCGATGGCTCGGGTCGATCTGAATGTCCATTACAAAGCCGTATTCCCTGCCGAGCCGCTTCATGGTGGTGAACCATAGGTAGCCAACTTGCTCTCCAGTAGCCGTTGACTGAATGGAAAAGAAGTACTGGTTTGGTGTGCAAACACCCTGGGGCAGCATCTGCTTCTGCTGGGCCGCGATTATCTCGGCGGCCTGGCTGGACTCCATGAGCCCAGCCAGGATTTGGTCCTGTACCTGGTCGGCGCAGGAGATCTCCATAAACGCCTGGTATTGATCGTCGGTCATCGGAGTGAGGCGGATGGGAAGGTCCTCAGTACGGGCGGAGAGTTCGATTTGCTGTGTCGGCATGAACAAGCCCTCCTTGGTCTCATCTGGGTGTTATCCGAGAGTAGGCACCGGATTTTCCCTTGCGCCAGGGATGATTTTAGCTTGGTCGTGTGAACTATATCAATAGGCATGATTAGTTTTATCGAAGCTTACGCACAAGACCCGTCGGCCGGGTGTCAGAAACGGATCCACTTGATCACCAGGCAGAAACGGACCAATGCTACTTGCGAGTGAGCCCTGGTGCGGAGCTTCCCAGCCATCGCATTGCTGCGGCTCACGGGGGCCGAATCCCTATGTTGATTGGGCATGAAACCAGAGTCTTCGTCCTCTGCAGGCTGGCGCAGGTATGTTTCGACTTACCGTGTGGTGGACAGGGAGCTTGCTCTTGATGCCCTTGTGATCCGTGACTGGAAGGCGAACTACCCTCCAATCGGAGGCACCCTCCCCGAATTGGATGATCTCCAGGCGCACTACAGGAACCTGGATCAACCCTATCTTCGTCCGCGCTGCCGCTCAAGGGCAGGGTCTGTGATACCCATGCAGAAGGCTAAACCACCAGCCTGATACGGCTGAGCACCCCCCAGCGCATGGAGGATGATCGCGTGGACTCTCTAGTCATTGGCATGAGGAAAGAAGACCTGGATACCCCGGCTCTGCTCATAGATCTGGACCGGCTGGAGCGCAACGTGAAGAGGACGGCGGCGTTTTTCTCGGAGCGGGGAGTAGGCTGGCGTCCCCACTCCAAAGGACACAAGATGCCCGCGATTGCCCACCTCGAACTCGCCGCCGGCGCGCTGGGGATCATCTGCGCCAAGCTGGGCGAGGCGGAAGTGATGGCGGCTGCTGGGGTCAAAGGCATCATGATTGCCAACGAGATAGTTGGGTCGATAAAGACCCGCAGGTTGGCGGCCCTTTGCCGGCAGTCTCCGGTGATCGTGGCGGCGGACTCGCCCGACAATGCCCGCGAGCTGGCCGGGGCGGCCCGCGAGGTTGGCAGCACCATCAGGGTCGTTATCGAGGTTGACCTTGGGAGCAAGAGGGCCGGTGTGCAGCCGGGCCAGATGGGCTTGGAACTCGCCAGAGAGATAACAGGCCTGGACGGACTCAGGTTCATGGGCGTCATGGGCTGGGAGGGGCATACCAGGAGGGTCAAGGACCCCGTCCTCAGGAAACAGGCCGTCGAGCAGTCTGTCGGGCTTCTCGTGGAAACGGCCCGGCTGTGCAGGGAGGACGGGCTTGAGGTGGAGATAGTGAGCTGCGGTGGAACCGGCACCGAGGAGTTCAGCTCGCTCGTCCCCGGGGTGACGGAGATCCAAGCAGGGGGAATTGTGTTCAACGACGTTTTCTACATGGAACTGGGGGTCAAGACCGAGCCGGCCCTGACCGTGCTCAGCACCGTTTCCAGCCGGCCCGCTCCCGCCACTGTGACGACCGACGCGGGCAAGAAGACAATGAGCATGGA
>JAUYEG010000130.1 GCA_030691505.1 Bacillota bacterium
CGGAGCATCGACAGGATGGCTTCGATCTTTTCGCGGTCCCCGGTCACCTCGACCACCAGCGAGCGCGGTGCGACATCCACGATCCTGGCCCGGAAGATGTTGACGATCTGGGTGACCGCCGCGCGGCTCTGGCCGTCCGCCTGCACCTTGATGAGGACGAGTTCGCGCTCAACCGCCGGGGCGGATGTGAGGTTGGAAACCTTAAGCACGTTGATTTGCTTGTAGAGCTGCTTTTCGATCTGCTCCACGACGTGGCGGTCGCCGCGGGTGACGATCGTCATCCTGGAGTAGCCCGGCCGTTCCGTGCCCGCGACGGTCAGGCTGTCGATATTGAACGCCCGGCGACCGAAGAGGCCCGCAATTCGCGTCAAGACCCCCGGTTTGTCCTCTACCAGCACGGAAAGCGTGTGCCTCATCAGCCGTCCCCCCTTATCTTCAGACTCGACTCGGACTCTCATCGGCAAAAACAAAACGCGCCCGTGCCTCCGGTTCCGGAGGCACGGGCGCGCGGTACCACCCCGGTTTCGGCCGCACCTTGCGGCGCGGTCCTCGCCTCCCCGCCCTGCATGGCTCTGGCGGGGATACTGCGTTTAACGGGCAGTGCCCGGGTCGGGCTACTGGGGCCCACGGCCTGTTCACGCGACCGGCTCGGGATCGAGCGCTCCGGAGGTCACGCGCCGGCTTGCACCTTGTCCGGCTCTCTGTTGGCGCGACCTGACCCGGCCTTGGTTCCCGCATCGCCTGTGTCTATATATCTCTATATCTCTGCAAACCGCTTGCCACGTTGGTGCGTGCTAGCTGCGCATAAAACAAACCAGCGGCATCTTCCCGTTGTCCGGAATTGCCGCTGGGGTCTTTTGTACCCACGGTGTGGCGCGCCTCCCGGCGCGTCTGGCACCGCTCGGACCTGTCGCGCGACCGGATCGCGGCCGCACCGGAACCCTAGGTGCCCTCCCGACCTATGCGTCTGGGGTTCTGGCTGCCCTCTGTTGAGCCGCCCCGGGACCGTCATCCGGTTCACCGACGGCGACCGAACTGAGCGGAGCAGGTATTGGGTCTAAAGATATGCCGGGGGTGTGGTTTTGTCAACTACCTGATGCAGAAAAAGAATGGCAATATGCCGCGCTTTCGCCGGCTGTGCTATTTGTGGTTTGAGTGTGGCGGCCTTGTGCCGCAAACAGGGAATGATTAGTGGCAGGGAGGGATGGGCCACGCGAGCCGTAATCGTCGCGTTCCTCGTCACCGCGGCGGCGGTGCTGCCCTGGGTCCTGCTGCTGCTCGCACTGCGGGCCACCCTGCGGCGCTTCAGGCCGCAGCGGATTGTGCGGGCCCGCCGGCTGCCGATTGCCACGCCGGGCGACCCCCTCGCAGCCTCGGCGTGGCTGGTGTTGCTGGTTATCGTCGTCGCCGCCTGGGCGTTCTTCGCGCGGCCGCTCTGGCGGACTTACGTCACCGACGCGATGGACTACCGCGCCAACGCGTCATCGGTCGCGAGCGCCGTGTCGTCGGGGCTGGTGAGCACCGGAGAGCCCCTCGCCTCGGCAAGGATCGGGCGCGGGTGGTTTGCCTATTCGCTGGGTCCTGGCGACGAGGGCACGCGGGCCACCGTTTCGTACTTCTGGCGGGGAATCGTCCAGCGGCCGCCCGGACCCGCTGACCCGGTGGAATCGGCGCGCCGCGACGGCCCGCGGGGCTCACTGGTCGCGGTTTACCGCCGCGACCTGACAGGCGACCAGCAGGACCGCATCCTTGGCGCGTTTGACCGCATCAACCTGGACCCGGCCGCCACGGCGCGTCGGGCGGCCGCTGATGTGCCGATCCTGCTTCGTTCGGTGCGGTCCTACTGGCTTGAGGACTACGCCGGGGTTCTCGACACCCCGGGCGCCTGGGGACGTTTGTTGCTGGGACTGCCGGCGGTGGTGCCGCTGCACATCGCCGCGTTCGTGGTCGGCCTGCTGCCGGACAGGTAGGGTGGGCCCGGCCCGGCCCGGCCCGGCCCGACGTGGACTATCTTGTGCCGAGCAAAGCAGTCCCCCGGACGCGCAGTCCCCCGGACGCGCACCTTTCCCCGTGATGGTACACTATGCCGGGGAGGGATGGCCGTGCGGGTCGACCATTGCCGCGTAGCGAGCCAGCGGGTGTGGCATGTCTAGCGAGCAGCGCGGACGCGGTGACCTGCGACGCCCCCGACGCCGGTCGCAAGGCGACCCGGATTATCCGATGCGGGCACGGCTGCTCGGCTGCGAGCTGCGGCTGCGCCGTCAGGATCTGGGCTTGACGATCAGCGGGCTGGCCGGCAAGGCGGGGCTGTCACCATCCTTTCTGAGCGAGATCGAACAGGGCAAGAAGCTTCCCTCTTTGGTCAGTCTGGACCGGATTGCTGGTGCGCTGGGCATCCCCCGCAACTCGCTCATCCCGCCGCCGGGCGCCGGCCTCGATGCGCCCGACCTGCCGGCGCGCATACGGCGGGCGCGGGAACGCATGGACCTGACGCAGGAGCAGCTTGCGGCAATGGCCAGCCTTTCCGCGGGGATGATCTCGCAGATCGAGGCCGGGGCGGCCCGGCCCTCGCTGGAAACCGTGGACCGGCTGGCCCGCGCGCTGTCCGTCACGCCGTGTCACCTTCTGGTCGAGGGGCCGGACCCGGAAACGCTGCTGGCCAACCTCACCCCCGAGACGCGGCGCATGCTGCTCGATCCCGACGTCCAGGCCGTGCTGCAGGCCGCAGCCGGGCTCGACGGCAAGGGGTTCCGGGCGGTGATGGAAGTGATCCGGGAGTCCAGGCGGGGGATGCCAGCTCAGGATCAGCCGCCCCCGGGCGGGCGATGCTGACCGGAGGCCTACAGAGGGGCCGGTGGAGGCGGGGCGTGGAGGCTCTGCGGCGAGGAAGCGGCCGGCACTGAGGACGGGCCCTCGTCCCCCCTACTCCTTCGGCGGCGGCCAGTGTCCGGTTGCCTTGCGCACATCCACGAGCTGCGCGATGTGATACGAGTTGTGCGTGATCAAGACCCCCAGGGCCCCGCCGACGGTCATCTCCGGCCCCCATTCGGGGATCCGCACCGTCAGGTCGGCCTCGCGGGCGAGCTTCTCGGCCTTCTCGAGTCCAGCCGCGAACCGGCCCACCAAGTCGTCCCATGAGGCCATGGGGCAATCCCAGTTCTCCGGGCCCTGCGGCCATTGCACCTTGTCGCCTGCGGCCGGCGCCAGCATCAGGTCCTGCCAGTAGACGATGTGGTGGAGCAACCGGTGAGCGCTGTGAAGCCCGTCCGGAGGGGCCGCAGCCGCCTCCGCAGCCGCCTCGTCCGCCGTCAGTCCCCGGACGGCCCGCTTGGGCGGCACATGGGAGCTGTGCCCGCGCAAACCCCAGACGAGGGAGTTTCGCCAATCGGCCGCTGCCATCTGTATCGCCTCCAAGGTTTCTACCGCTGAAACTGATGTGCCGGCGATACGCGCGGGGCCCCGGGGAGGGCATCCCGCCCCGGAGCCCCCGCAGCTCGTCCTGAGCCCTTATGCGTTTAGATAGCGCGCGAACCAGTCCGCGATCCGCCCCAGCCGGTCGATCCGGTTGCGGGGCTTGCCGGAGCGTGAGAGCTCGTGGTTTTCGCCGGCGTAGCGCACGAACTCCACGGGGCAGTTGCCGAGGCGCTTGAGGGCCACGTACCACTGCTCTCCCTGCTCGATGGGGCAGCGCATGTCCTGCTCG
>JAUYEG010000013.1 GCA_030691505.1 Bacillota bacterium
GCAGGAAACCGCCGCCGCCCGCACCCAGTAGTTTGCCGCCCGTCGCGCCGGCTCCGAGCGCCGCATCGTACATCCGGTCAATCTCAGGCGATGTTATCCCTTCCGCCATGGTCTTCTTGAGCTGCCAGGCCTCATCGAGAACAGGACCCAGGGCTTCCACCTGCCCGGACGCCAGGTATGACGCCACCTCGCCGGACTGATCCCGCATCCGCCGCAATGCGGCACGCTTCCCGGCCATATTGCGCCGCCAGCCGGACATGACCCCCGAGGCAAGGCGGGTCTGTCCGGTGAAGAACAGCATCATCTGGGCCTCAAGCTTGCGGAGCGTTTGTTCTGACGCAGGTATCGTCGTGCAGCTCGTGGTTTCGTCCGGGTCAAACCTGATATGCAAAAGACCGCCCAGTGCGGTGCTGAACTGATCGCGTTTGCCGGTGTTTCCACCTAGACGCTCAATCTCGATGGCGCAGGCCTCCTGCGCGAGTGCGTGGGCCTCGGCCGCCTCAGCACGCAAGTGCCGCCGCGGACCTCCCGATAGCGCCCGAGCGCGTGCAACAGGCCGATGGTCAGCGCGCTCGACGACCCCAGCCCGGTCCCCTCCGGCACCTCGCTGAAGGCTGCGATGTCAACTCCCTGGTGCACGCCGCTGGCCCGCAGCGCCTCTCGGACGAGCGGGTGCCGAACGTCCGCCGCCATGGCGCAATCCTCACTGGCGATGCCCGATACCCCGATCCGCTCGTCAAATCGCCTGTTTACCAGGACGTACACATAGGAGGCAAGGGCGCACGTCACCACGACGCCGTATTCTTCCTGATAAAAGTCTCTGACGTCGGTGCCGCCGCCGACCAGGCAGATCCTGCAAGGCGTCCTGCTAACGATCACCGCCGGCACTCCTCTACGCTGCCCTCAAGACGTCCGCGTCCTTGGACAGGCCGCCTTACAGCCAACCCCTCCGCCGGAAGTAGTACAGCAGCCCGCCGGCCACCGTCGCCATAATGCCCAGAGCAAAGGGGTATCCGTAGTACCACACGGTCTCGGGCATGTTCAGCGGCGAAATCTCGGGGCGGAAATTCATCCCATACAGGCTGGCTATGAACGAGAGGGGCACGAAGATCGCCATGAATACCGTCAGCAGCTTCATGACCTCGTTGAGCTTGTTGCTCACCGTCGACAGGTAGCCTTCTGTCAAGCTGGCGGCTATTTCCCGGTAGTTTTCGAGAAGGTCGATGATCTGGACCGCCCGCTGGTAGCAGTCGCGGAGGTAGATCCGCGTTTCCCGGTCGAAAGGCGTCCCCTCGAGGAGCAGCGAGTTGACCACCTCGCGGTGCGGCCACGCGGCCCGCCGGACGACCAGAAGCTCCCGTTTGACGTCGTGAATCCTCGAGATCGTCGCAGCGTCCGGGGAGACAAACGCCTCGCGCTCCAGGTCGTCCAGGCGCTCGTCATACAGCTCCAGCAAGGGGAAGTAGCTGTCGATGACCGAGTCGAGCAGGGCATAGGCGAGATAGTCCGCCCCCGTGGTGCGGAGCCGGCTGCCCTCCCGGCGGATCAGGTTTCGCACCTGGTCAAAGCAGTCGCCTGGCCGCTCCTGAAACGTCAGGACAAACCCCGGTCCGAGAAAGATGCTGAGCTGCTCGATCTCGAGCCGGTCGGTGCACGTGGTCATACGGGCCACAATGAACAGAACGTCGTCGAACTGCTCGACCTTGGGCCGCTGGCTGGCCTCGAACACCGCCCGCAGGGCCAGCCGGTGGATCCCGAACGCCTCGCCAACCCACCCGATCGTATCTTCCTCGAGCACGTCCACGTTGACCCAGACCACCGGGTACTGGCCGCGCAGCCCGCTGAGCTGGGCCAGATCCTTCACGGAAATCTCAACCTGGGCGGCGGGGCCATAGCAGGTAGCGGTGACGGCGCTGGAGACCACGTTTGCACCACCTCGCTTGGATGACAACGTCGAGTTCTACCTGTCGCCCGCCGTCCCTGCCCGCGCTGGCGCCTCGGGCATGATTGAGACCCCTGGACGTGCCGCGGGCCGGGGCTCCGGGCCGCCGACCAGGTGGATTTCAAAGGCGCTGCCCACGCTGATGGCCCCATGCATGCTGACCACGCGGGAGAATGGGGCGCCGGGGTAAGCCCAAGAAACCGGCTGACACCGCTATGGGCGAAGACCGCGAACTCGCGGAAGGCGTTTGTGCCGGGTGCCTGGATCACGGCCTGGGCGCGCGCCGCTCGAGATCCCCCGTCCCGTGGCCGGGTGAAGGTGGCATACAGAGCAGGGCTTTTGTGAGGGGCCCGCGAGGCATGTACCTGCCCAAATCTGGGCTACAATTGACCTTGGATACAATCGGCCGGACGCGAGGTCCGGCCAGAGGGAGGCGGGAGGACTGGACGAGCGAATGACGATGTTGCGGGAGCTTACCGAGGCTCCCGGGGTGCCGGGCTTTGAGGCGCCGGTAAGGCGGGTAATCCGCAAGTACCTTGGCGGCCTGGCTGAGATCGAGCAGGACGGATTGGGCAGCCTGATCTGCCGCAAGGCGGGAACCTCCGACCGGCCGCGGATCATGCTCGCCGGGCACATGGACGAGATCGGGTTCATGGTGACCCTTATCACCAAGGAGGGGTTCCTCAAGTTCCAGACCCTCGGCGGATGGTGGTCACAGGTCATGCTGGCCCAGCGCGTCGTGGTCAAGACCCGCCGCGGCGAAGTGGTCGGAATCGTGGGGTCCAAGCCCCCGCACATCCTGACCGAAGACGAACGCAAGAAGGTCGCGGAGCATAAGGACATGTTCATCGACATCGGGGCTGCCTCCGAGGCCGAGGCGAGGGAGCGCTTCGGTGTCCGTCCCGGGGACCCGGTGATTCCGGTCAGCCCGTTTGAGCCGATGGCCAATCCCCGGCTTCTGCTCGCCAAGGCGTGGGACTGCCGCATCGGTTGCGCCCTGTTCATTGACACCATCAAGGCCCTTGCGGACATCGGCCACCCCAACACGGTCTACGGCGTCGGAACGGTTCAGGAGGAAGTGGGGTTGCGCGGGGCAACGACCAGTGTCGATCTCGTCGACCCGGATGTCGGTCTGGCGCTGGAAGTCGGCATCGCCGGGGACATGCCCGGCGTGAAGGAGACCGAAGCCCAGACCAAGCTGGGGCAGGGGCCGGTTGTGCTGCTCTACGACTCCTCGATGGTCGCGCACCCCAAGCTGCGGGACTTCGTGCTGAGCGTTGCAGAGGACCAGAAGATACCCACCCAGTTCGACGCGATGGCACGCGGGGGCACGGACGCAGGGCGGATTCACATTCACAAGGGCGGCGTCCCGAGCCTTGTCATCGGCGTCCCTTGCCGGTACATCCACAGCCACTCGGGGATCATTCATCTCGACGATTACGAGAACACCCTTAAGCTGCTTGTCGCGGTGATCCGGAGGCTCGACCACGCCGCGGCCGCGGGACTCCGCATGGACTAGGCCCAGGCCGCTCCTGAGGGCCTGCCCACCAGCCGCAACTGCCAGAGGCGACGGCGGTTCGACCGCTGTCGCCTCTGGTTTCGACAAAGGAACTCCGGCCATGCCTCGACTGCCCAGCCGATGCTCCATTACCCAAGATATTCCCCGCTTGATGCGCAGCTACAATGCCATGGTCCGTTATGTCCGGAAGGTCGGAGTTACGGCTGTCCTATGTAAACTTGTGTTACGTAAACTGTCGACAAGTCTCGCGGACGATATGTAAACCTGTGGCCAAGGCTGTCGAATGCCGTCGGCGCTTGGCGGCCTGTGCACTTCGAGCACACGTGAAGGACGCGGGTGCCGCCCCGTGGTATAGGGTGCAGGGCGTGCGACCGGATTTGTGCGGGGGGGGTGGTCGGATGATCCTGCTGGGGACGGCAGGTTTCAGCTATGCGGATTGGCGGGGGGTCCTGTACCCCGACGCCCTGCCGGCCCGCGACATGCTTGCGTTTTACGCCACGCGCTTTTCGGCTGTGGAGCTCGATTTCACTTACTACCGCATGCCCACGGCCGCGACGCTGGGCTCGATGGCCCGTCGCACACCGCCCGGTTTCGAGTTCTGCGTAAAGGCCTTCCGCGGGATGACCCACGAATTGCCTGAGGACCCCGGCGACATCCCGGCGACATTCCACCAGTTTCTCGAGGCCCTGCGTCCCCTGCACGATAACGGCAAGCTGGGCTGTGTGCTGCTGCAGTTTCCGTGGGCGTTCAGGTGCGGCGGCGATTCCCGCGAGTACCTCGAAACGTGCGCAGAGCTACTCAGGGACGTTCCCACGGTCGTGGAGTTCCGCAATTCGGAATGGGTGGCCGATCCCGTGCGCGAGGACGTGCTCGGAGACCTGCGCAGAATGGGTTTCGGCTTTTGCGCCGTGGATGAGCCCCGGCTCAAAGGGTTGATGCCCCCGCTCGCGGCGACTACGTCGCCCATCGGGTACGTGCGCTTTCACGGCCGCAACGCCGCCAAATGGTGGAAGCACGAAGCGGCGTCGGAGCGCTACGACTACCTGTACACCGCGGCCGAGCTGTCGGAATGGACCGGGAAGATCGAAAGGCTTGCTCAGGAGACAGACAAGACGTACGTCTTCTTCAACAACTGCCACGCCGGCCACGCGGCCACCAACGCCGCGATGATGGCGGGGCTGCTCGGCCTGGACCCGGAGAGCTAGCCCCCAGGTCCAGGCCGAACAGCGCCGGAGATCAGGCCCAGACTATGTGGCCTTGCCGCGACAGCAGCTCGAATATCTTACCGAGCAGTGTCAGGTCGCTCACGCCGCACTCAAGTTGGATCAGGCGGTGAATCTCCTCCAGGCTGCGCTGACCGTCGGTCCAGTACATCGCGATAGTGACGAGGGAGCGCACAAGGCCTGGATCCTTCCCAAGCGATTTGAGGTATGCGGTGGATTCCTGTAGCCACGCCTCGCGGGCTATGGGATCAAGGCCGCGTGTCAGTTGCCTCTGCCCCAGCGGCCCGCGGAAAGTGCGTTTCGGACGGAGCCCGGGGTCCACCGGGCAGGCCTCCCAGCCCGCTGGCACGGGAGCCGGCGAACCCTTCTCGGCCGGCGGTTGCGCCGCGGATGCGCCCGAGCCTGAGGCTGAGGCTGAGGCCGCCATCACGCGCCCGGCATGCTCCGCGACCGCGGCCACGACGCCGTCAAGGCGCTCGGCGGCTGCCGCCAGCGCGGCGTCGGCTGCGGCGCTCGGCACATTGAGCAGGCGGCGCAGCGAGAGCAGATCCTCGGCCTTGCGGTCGCGAGCGAAGGCGAGCCGGTCGTGGATCGGAGGGGTGATCCTCGGACCGCCCGCGGCGGCCTGGCGGGCGATCCGCGCGGCTTCGCCGGCAAACAGCCCGGCCATCTCGCCGGCCAGCCAGATGACCTCGTTCTCACCGGCGGCGGCCAGGAAATAGGCGTATGTCGCCGTCAGCGACGCGGCCCGGGCGATCATCGCGGGATCAACCTTGTCGAGTGTGTCTTCGCTGGTGTGGTAGTACTTGTCGGGCCACTGGATGAGCATTGGGCACGGCACGCCCACCGTGGGATCGGAGAGGATGTAGTGATCGCTGCCGCCCGAGAACGGGGTGACGCTGTGCCTGAAAAGGGCGTGAGCGTCGGTCTTGGCCAGGTTGGGGACTTCCTGGGTCATTGACTCCATGATAAGCTGCGCGACGTCGCCCGCGAAGGACCCGAGGGCCCGCGGCGGCCGCTCCAGGAGAAGCGAGCTGCCGCACAGTTCCTGGTTCTCGCCGACCATATCAAGGTTGATGGCTGCGGCGATGCCGGGTATCAGATCCTCGTTTCGGGCGAGAAACGCGTAGGTCCCGAACATCTCCGGCACGAGCAGAAACCGGATGCTCCGCCGCGGCCGCTGCAGGGCGCCTGACCCGACCAGCTTGGCCAGCACCCTGGCGGCCTCGATCGCGGCGCCGCACCCCGAAGCGTTGTCGTTGGCCGACCATTGCGGGTGGCAGAGATGAGCGACCACCAAAACCTCGCCCTGCCCGGTTCCACGGAGCACGGCCTCGACGTCCTCGATGGCCCCCGCATAGAAGCGGGCCTTGACCTCCGCCTTGAGCCTGACCGGCAGCCCCTCCGCTGCGCAGCGGCGCGCCAGGCCGCGCAGCCATTCGCCCTGCCTGGGCGATAGCACGAAACCAAAGCAGCGCGGCTCGGCAGGGTCGCCCCACCAGAAGGACGAGTACTGGCGCGCGTCGGGTATGTCCATCCGGCCGCGAACAGGCGGGAACTCCCACATCCCGTCCGTCAGGATTCCCATGGCGCCCCGCTGGACGACGGCCAGTTGGCGGATGCGCTCGAGGTCCCCCCGCACCAGGACCAGCTTGCCGCGCACGTCGATCGCCCCATAGCTCTCGGGGCGTTCAGGTTCCTCGACCACGACCAGCTCGGCCTCCACGCCGCCCGGCGGCGTCGCCCCCGAGCGCTGTACAAGCGAGATCTTGATTTCGGCGAAATCGCATAGGCGCCTCGCCTCGCCTGCGGGAGCAACCAGTTCAAGCGTGCCGCATTCGCAGTCCCATTCCTCGAACGACTGGCTGGTCCAGTAGCTAACGATCCCGTCTGACGGGTAGGAAATGATCCGGTGCTCGAGCCCGGTGGCCGCAAACGCGCCGTCGGCCCATCCGGCCGCCGCGCGGTAGCCGGGGCTGGCCTGGATACGGTGGTGGCGGATGATCTCGCCCACGTATGCGAGCGCCCTGGCCCCGCTGACTTCGCCGCGCACCGCGGCGAGGATGTTGCTGTGCATTGCCTCATGCCCACCCTTCGGCAGCTGTGAAGTTCCGCGTACCTGAGATTGGCCTTCGGCGGACGCGCCGCCGGTCCCTTCACTTCGTGACCGGAAAGGAATGCGCCGTCATCCAGAGAAACATGTGCCATCCAGAGCAGCGGGAGGAATGCGCCCTTGCCGGCCGGGGTCAGCACCGACGAACTGATGACCATCGCGCTTGAGATGGCTGGGATGAGCGAGATCCCGCCCGACAGCGCGATCCATGTGCCCGGCACGGGCATCTCGCGGCTGCTGTGCGGGATCGACATGGGGGCCGCCGAGCTGGCTTTGGCGCACAGCCTCGGTTTCGATTGCGTGCTGGCCCACCATCCGCAGCCCGCCGTGCTGAGTTTTCCGGACATGGTCGACAGGTTTGTCCCGCTGATGGTCGGCGCGGGCGTTCCTGAGGCCGAGGCGCGGGACGCGGTCGGCCGCATCAAGGAACCGCTCGTATTGCGCTACCAGTCAGGCAACTATGACCACGCGCCCTCGTTCGCCAGGCTGCTCGCCTTGCCGTACCTCAACATCCACAACCCGCTGGACGAGATCGGCCGGCGCCGGATGCAGGCCGCTATCGACGCCGCAGTCCGCCCTGATGACCCCGTAGGCGGGGTCATCGAGGCGCTGCTGTCGATCCCGGAGTTCGGGCGCGCCCCGACGCGCCCGGTGCTCGCCATGGGCTCTCCCTCAGCCAGGGCAGGCCGGGTGCTCGTCGCCCACGGGGCCGGGACCAACGGCGGCTACGCCGTGGCCCACAGCTGCTTTGCGCACGGGGTGGGAACCGTAGTTTACCTCCATTGTGATTATGGCAACTTGACCCGGCTGCGGTCGGAGGCGCAGGGCAACCTCGTTTTGGCCGGGCACATCGCCGCGGACGTTGCCGGGATCGAGCCCTACCTGCTCGAGCTTGAGCGCAGGGGCATCGAGATCAAGCGAGTGAGCGGCCTCTGAGCGAGCAGGGAGCCGCAGCCGCCCGTGCGGTCCCCGGTCCTGCTCCCGCGCGGGCGGGGCTGATTGCCGAGCGTAACTACCGCAGTCTCGTGGCCGACGGGATCTTTTTCATGTTCGGGTCGGCCTTCATCGACGCCACCAGCGTGCTGCCGGTCTTCCTCAGCACGCTGACGAGCTCGGCTGTCCTCATCGGTCTTTCCGCCACCATCCGTCAGGTCGGTTGGACGTTGCCTCAGGTGCTTGTGGCGCGTCACGTGGCGCGCCTGGAACGCAAGAAGGGCGTTGTGATCGTCGCCGCGGCGGTCCAACGGACCGTCCTTTTTGCCGTGGCTTTGGTCACCATGGCCTACGCCCGGTCCCGGCCGGAGCTCACGCTCTGGGCATTTTTGCTGGGCCTTGCGGTCTTTTCCCTGGCGGACGGCGTGACGAGCGTTCCGTGGACGGACATCATGGGCAAGTGCGTCGAGCACACCCGGCGCGGCCGGCTCCTCGGCTCGATGCAGGTCATCGGGGGGACCTTTGCGTTCGCGGCTGGGCTTGCCGTGCGGGCGATTATCTCGCACCCGTCGCTGCCGTACCCGTACGACTTCGCGGTGCTTTTCGCCGCCGGAGCGGCTCTGCTCACCGTATCGCTTGCCTGCTTTTGGCGCGTGCAAGAGCCCGCGTGGCAGCCGCCGGCGCGCCCTCAGGAGTCGCTTGGCCGCTACCTCCGCGAGGTGCCGCGGCTCTTTCACCGCAACCCGGCGGCGGGACGCCTCGTCGCGGTGCGCATTCTGGTCTCGGGCATCAACCTGGCCGCCCCGTTCTTCGCTGTATACGGCCGCGAGGCGCTAGGATTCCCGGCCGCCGCGGCCGGCCTGTTTGTTTCGGTGCAGATGGCCGGGCTCGTCGCCGGGGGCGTGGCCTGGGCGCGCATCGCCGACTTCCGGGGCAACAGGCTGCTGGTCATGATGTCCGCACTCGTGAGCGTCCTTGCGCCGGCGGTGCCGCTTGCCGTCGGGCTGCTCGGCCCGGGACCCGCGGGGCGCATGGTCTATCCGGTGAGCTTCTTCCTGCTCGGCATGGCGTTCTCCGGCGCGTGGATGGGATGCACCAACTACCTGCTGGAGATCACGGACCAGGCCTCCCGGCCCTTCTACCTCGGCGCGGTGAATACCCTGATCGCCCCGTTCGGCTTCTTTGGCGTCCTCGGGGGCGTGATCGTGGCGTCCTCCGGCTACGGCGCCTGCTTCGGGCTGGCGGCGGGGTTGTCGCTAGCCGGTCTGGCGCTCGCGAGCGGGCTGCCCGAGCCTCGAGCAGGGGGCGTGCCAGTGGCAGGGGAGGAGGCCACACCGACAACCAACGGCTAGCGACCCCTCCTACGGGCATAGGGTTGCCTCAGAGGATTGCACGGGGAGGGGGATGGGCATTGCCGGACGTGCTGCGCGTCCTGCGTCGTTCCGCCGCCCGGGTCAGGGCGGGGTTTGTACTTGTGGCTATCGGAGAGACGCTCCGCTTCGGGGGTTTCAGCCTCCCGGGGGCGCTTCCCGCGCTGGCCGGAACGATCGGCATCGTATGCGACCTGCTGGCCGTGGTCATGGTCTGGAGCGGGCTTGAGGGGTTTATGTCCGGGGTGGTCGCAGGCTTTACGCCGCCCCGCGACGAAGTGCCGCCGGACGGCGGAGACGACGGCGGTCCATAGAGCTGCCGGCAAGACCGCCGGCAGAGCCGCTGCAGAGCCGCCGGATTGCCCAGGCGGGCCTTTGCTGATGGACTGGGGGGCAACCGGCGATCTTCGACTCAACCAACCTGGCGCCAGTCATTGCGGCGACCATCGTCGGCACCGTGGCGGGGGTCGGCGGCACGGGCATGGGCGGGATTATCGGACTGCAGTTCCGGCGTCTTTCGGGACGAGCTTACAGCGTTGTACTCGGATTTTCAGCGGGCGTGATGATCAGCGTCGTCGCGTTTGACCTGATGCCCGAGGCCATCGAGTCCGGGGGGCTGGTGCTGGCCATCGGCGGCCTGATCGCCGGCGTAATCCTTGTGTCGCTGCTGGACCTGCTTCCCCACACCCATTTCATGGCCTCGGACCGCGAGAGTTCGCGGTTTTACAAGACTGGCGTGATCGTCGGGCTCGGGATAGCCATGCACAACCTGCCGGAGGGACTGGCCATCGGCGCCGGCTACGCTCACGACGTGACGCTTGGCCTCGGGCTTGCGCTCGTCATCGCGGTGCACAATTTCCCCGAGGGCATGGCGATGGCCTGCCCCATGGTTATCGCCGGCATGAAACCGTTGCGGGTGGTGCTGGCGACCATGGCCGCCGGCGTTCCCATGGCGATCGGCGCGCTGCTGGGCTCCCTGGTCGGCGGCATGTCATCGGGGCTGCTTTCGTTGTGTCTGGGATTGGCCGGAGGCGCAATGCTTTTTGTTACCTGTGACGAGCTGATACCCGACGCCCAGGAGCTCGGTTCGGGGCATTCCGGCAGCTTCGGCATCGTCGCCGGCGTCGTTGTCGGTATCTTGTTCACTTCGCTGCTGAAAGTATAGCGGGAGGTATTGCGGATGGAAACGCAGGACGGGCGGCCGACCGTAGCCGCTGCGATTGCGGGCCGGCTGGCCCGCTACGGGACCCGCTTTGTGTTCGGCTATCCTGGTGGAGAGACTTTGGACCTGCTCGAGGCGATGCGGCGCGAAGGCATCGAGTTCGTGCTCACCCGTCATGAGGCGACCGCGTCTTTCGCCGCGCTTGCCACCGGGGAGCTAACGGGCCGCGCGGGCGTGTGCCTTGCCACTTTGGGACCGGGCGCAACCAATCTGGTTAGCGGAGTCGCCGCGGCCCTGCTCGAGCGGGCGCCAATGCTCGCCGTTACGGCGCAGCTGCCCCGATCGCGCCGTGAGAGCACCACTCACCAGCGGCTCGACCTGAACGCCCTGTACGCCCCGATCACCAAGGGCAGCTTCAGAATAGATCCCGGCGATGCGCTCCGCACTCTGGAGAAAGGCCTACGTCTGGCCGTCTCCGGGCGGCCGGGACCGGTCCACCTCGAAATGCCCAGCGATGTGCCGCGGGCGGAATGCGCGGACCAGATCGGCCTCGACTGGTTCGGCGGGTCCGAACCCGATAAGGCCGCGCCCGTGGCTCCTTTGGAGTTGCTGCGCGACGCGGCCGGGCGAATCGCCGCCGCGCGCCGCCCCGCGATGCTCCTCGGAATCGGAGCTCGCGCTGCCGGGCAGCCCGCGGTCACCGCGTTTGCGGAGGCGGCGGAGCTGCCGGTGGTTGTCGCGCCCAAGGCCAAAGGGCTGCTCAGCGAGAATCATCCGCTGTTCGGCGGGGTCATTGAGATGCTGGGCAAGCAGGCCGTCGTTGATTGGCTCCGCGAGGCCGATCTGCTGGTCTACGTGGGTTTTGATCCGGTCGAGCTGGACATGCTCTGGGAGTTCCGGACGCCGGGCGTGTTGCTCGATACGGTGCCGGATACCGACGCCTACTACCGGACCGACATCGAGGTCACCGGAGACACCGGCGCAAACCTCCGTGCGCTGGCCAGAGACCCGCGCATGGACACGGGCGCGCGCGGGCAGGGGGACGGCCGGGCCCGTGCGGCGGCCCTCCGCGACGAGATCTCGCGCCGCCTTGAGGGATCCGCGAATCCGGGCCTGCTCGCCCCGCGTGAAGCCATCGAGGCCGTCAGGGCCGCGGCCTCATCGCCGCGAGCACTGGCCGCCACGGATGTCGGCGCCCACAAGATGGCGGCGGGGCAGTTCTGGCGCACCGCCTGGCCGGGCTGTTTTCTGATGTCCAACGGCCAGTCATCCATGGGGTACGGCCTCCCGGCCGCGATGGCCGCCAAGCTCCTGGATCGCGAGCGCCAGGTCGTCGCGCTCATTGGAGACGGCGGGCTCGGTATGTACCTGGGAGAGCTCGAGACGCTCGCCCGCCTCGGGCTCGGCATCCCGGTGGTCGTGTTCGTCGACCGGCAGCTCAGCTTGATTGTCCTGGGACAGGAGCGCCGGGGCTACCCGCGGTATGGCGTGGATTTCGGCTCGCCCGACTACCGCTCGCTGGCTGCGAGCCTCGGCGGTCACGGCTGCGTCGCCGGCAGCGCCGCGCAGCTGCATTCGGAGGTAGCCGCCGGCTTCGGCCGTGATACGTTCACGCTTATCGCGGTGCCGGTTGACGAGCGTCTATACCGGTTCTAACCGGAGTCGTCTGGAAACCGCATGATACGCAGCTGCAGGAGTACACAGGGCCTCCGTCAGAGGGGTGGGGGCGCCGGCGCCCCGTGCCGGGCCGCTGCGGCCGCGTTCCTGGTGTGCCTTTTCGCCGGGGCGCTTTCCGGCACCCTTGGCTGCGCCGAGCCGCTTGCCTCCGGTCCGCCCCTGGTTGTGATGGAGGCCGTACCCGGCCACGGCGCCGCCCTTGCCGCCGGCTCCGCCATGAGAGTGCTCTTTAACCTGCCTGTGGACCCGGCCGGACTTGCGGGGCACATCGCGGTCTCACCCCCGTGCCAGTACACGGTATCCTGCGCCGGACAGGAGCTAATAGTACACCCCAGCGGGGCCGTCCCGGGAAGAACGTACACCCTATCGGTCTCCGCCGGAATTCGCGGCACGGCGGGTGGGCTGCTCCAACAGGGTTTCGACATCGTGTTCTCCGTCTTGCCGGCAACTGCCGGCCCGGATGGTGGTGTTGGCACCGCCGCAGGCGCTTCCGGGCCGCTGCCTCCGGCTGTCCCTGGATCTCCGGGAGCAGGGGCAGCCGCGGGCGCCCGGCAGGTGACCGGCGCGCGCTTGTTTTTGGAGGACTGCGGCGTTTTTGCCTGCGACCGGCCTGGATTCTATGACGCGCCGCGGTTTGACCGCGTACGCCTGTTCCTCGGCGGCACGGGGACGCTTGACGCAGCAACGCGGCCCGCCCTGCTCGAGATCCGGCCGGACGGGGGCGTGCGGCCCATGACCATCCGGACAAGCTCCGGGCGGGGCTGGGTTGATCTCATCCTCGAAGAGGAAATACGCACGGGGTGGACCTATGAGTGCTGCCTCGTGTCGGGAAAGGCGGGCGAACCGCAGGCCGCGACCACCGAGACGGTGTATGCGTGGTCTGTTCACGGCAGCCCGTGGATCTACGTGTGGTCGCTTGACGTTGCGAGCGGCCGGGCCAGCCCCGTGGGCCGCCTTGACCTTGGCATGCAGGTTGATGAGCTCATCGGATCGCCGGGCGGCATGCTTGCCGCGGTTGGCAATCCAGGCGGCGTCTCGTGGAGCGGGCTCCAGCTCGTGCAACCGCTATCGAGAAGCCTGGCTCTCAGCGCGCCCCCGGTCGCCATATTCGCCCACTCGAATTACCTGCCCCGCCAGCTCGGGCCGGGTGGGGGGTCACTTGTGGCGGTGGGGCCCGCCAGGGCAATCCCATCGCTGGTCGGCGATGCCGTATGGAAGGGATTCGCGCCGTCCGGCGGCGTACCTGAGGCGCCCGCGGCACCCGACGCGACAAGCCGCTCCCCCTCGCCGTCCCTGGACCGGGGCTCGGACGCCGAAGAACCCGTGTTGCTGGAGATTGCGGGCGCAGGCGCGCGGGTGCTGGTTAGCGGGCTGGACCTCGCCGGAAGGTTCATTTCCGGGCCGGCCCTTTCCCCGGACGGCCTTACGGCGGCATTCCTGAGCCACGACTTCGCGGACAACGCCCTGGTACGGGTGTGGAGCTGTGCCGTCACCGCCGGCGCCGACATGATCCCGCATGAACTGGCGCGCCTCGTGTATCCCAACGAGCTCATCGGGGATTTCGGGTATGGCGGAGGCGTTTGCTGGCAGGCCGACGGCGGCGGGCTGTGGTGGGACGTCTGCCTGCCGGACGGTATCGCCGAGGTCTGGACGGTAGATGCCTGGGGCGGCGCGCGATCGCTGGTCACAAGCGGCTCCGCGCTGCACCTGGAAAGCCCGGACGGGCGCCTGCTTTTTTGCCGTGGCCGCGAAGAGGGGATCATCTTAGCCGCGGACGGCACCCAGACCCGGGCGTTCAGAGGCTCGTTCAGCGCGGCGGCATGGCTGCCGGACAGCACCGGCCTGCTGCTATCGGATGGGAACGGAGTGCTGTACGCCCCGGTCAGCGGCGCCACCCGCCGGCTCGTCTCGTTCCCCGCCGGCCCCGGATGCTTCGTCGCGCCGTCGGAGTACTGGTTCATCTCTGACCGGCGTTTCTGACGGTCGCTGCCTAGGGAAGCCCGAGCGCCTCCCGCGTGGCCTTGCCCACCTGCCCTGTCACGGGGAGGAAATTGGCCCACTGGAACTCGCGCAACGCGCGGGTGGTTAGCCCCTCGAAGTTGCCGTCAACCCGCCGCCGGTAGAGCCCCAACTCCTTCAAGGCTAGTTGAAGCCGGATGACGTCGTTTCCGAAATGCCCTTGCCGCATGACCCGGACCGTGTCGCCGTATATCGCCCGCGGCCTTCCCGCGATACGCACCGGCGTGCCCTTAATCACCCAGCTATAGAGGATTTCGACGTCCCGGTTGTACATCCGGACGCAGCCCCCGCTGGCGTGATTGCCGATGCTGCCGGGGTTGTTCGTGCCGTGCATCCCGTAGGTCCCGTAGGGAATCGACAGGCCCATCCACCGGGTCCCGAAGGCCCCGCCTAGCACGCCCTTGTTGACCACGTGCCATTCGCCGATAGGTGTCGGCGTCGTGGCCTTGCCCGCAGCCACGGTGAACTTGCGCCATACCTCTTCGTCCGAGTACACGGTCATCGTGACCCGGTCCGCGTCGATGACGATGCTCACGAAACCGGGCGGCCACTTTGGCGCCGCCGCCTCGTGGTCAAGCTCGATGGCGCTGCCGATGATCTCCCAGGTGAGGAGGTCAACGACGCCCGTCGGTGAGAGGCCGTATTCCGCCTGAAAGACCGCGATGGCGGCTGACGTGTTCGGACCGTACACTCCGGTTGCGGGGCCTTGCAGCCGTCCGGCGTGTATCAGCATCTCCTGTAGGTGTTGCACGTCCGGACCGCTCTGATATGGTGAGGTAAGCGACAGGATCCTCATCGCCTCGCACTGCTCGCACGGGTAGTAGTAGGCATCCGGGGGATGGAGCACGAGTGTCGCCGGATCCTCGTGGTCGGCGAGCCCGAGAGCGCCCGCCGGCGGACCAAATGCCAGGCCGGCAAGCCACAGGCAAAGTAGAAGCCCGAGGCGCGCCAGGGCATACGGGGGAAGACCGTTGTCGCGCCGCGAACGATGCATGCAGTCCCCCACTCCCGAAAAGTGGTGCACAGGGATTATTTATGGTCGCGGTGGTGAGGTTATGAGCCCTGCTCCGAGTGGCGGCGGGCAGCCGGGTCTGGATGGGCCGGCCAATGAAGCGTCACGTCGTCAGGCGCTGCGCGAACGGTGCGCCGAGTACCGCAGCCGGCTGGCCGGGCGTGATCCATATACGCTTGCGCGGTGCGCGGCATTGGGCCTCCGGGCGCCGCACGACGGAGAAGCCGGCGCGGAGATCTTGCTGTACGGGGATTGCTGGGGCGAGGCGTACACAATCACGTGGCCGCGCCTGGAGATCGCGCACGCCGCGGGCCGGCCGGTCGAGTTGCGCACGGAAGCTCTCTGGCTGCACTACCTTGATCGGGCCGACGGCCACCCACTCACCGGACGCTGGGTAAACCTCAGCGAGATCGGGGGGCTTTTCTACCAGCAGGCATTCCAGGGGTACTCGGGCGACGAACTCGCTTGGGCCTGGGGTGCGGAGGTGGACGCGTTGCGCGGGCTCTGCCGCGCCCAAGGAGGCTGGGAGGTCGCGGGCCTCGGCGACATGGCCTTCGAATGGCGCGCGCTGCCCCGCGTTCCGGTCTGTTTATGCTACCGGAGCCCGTCGGAGCCGGCGGCGGCGTGGGCGACGGTGCTGTTCGACGCCGCTTCGGATCACTACGTGGCTGCCGATGTGGCGGCCATCGTCGGCAAACAGCTCACAGACCGGCTGATGCCGCCGGCATCGGGAGGGGTTCTGCTCTGACCCAGCCGTCGTTCAGCGGCTACCCCCCGGGGTCCCGGAGCGCCCGGACCTGGTCGCGATCCACGGCCCGGTATAGCAGATGGTTTTGCGCGGCGCTGATCGCCTGCACCGCCGTGCTCAGCGCCGTTGCCGCTCTTTTGTGGCCGGCGCCGCTCGGCCCGGACCTCGACCCTCAAGCGGTGGCCGACTCCCGCGAGCGCCTCGCGGCAATAGGCGCGGCGCTGGAGCGGAGTCTGGACCATGGTCCGGAGGTCCGCCTTTCCATCCATCAGGAGGAGCTGGGCGTGCTGGCCGCCGACCTTGCCGGAGAAAAGGACGGAACAGGCGTGACTCTTCGCGTCCGCCCCGAGACCGTGTCGGTGGGGTTCCGGATCCCAACACCCGTCGGCCTGACGGCCCACATACGCCTGGTCATCCAGCCGTCGTTGCTTGACGGACGCCTCTTCCTCGGTCTCCGCGGAGTTCGTATCGGTCTGCTGCCCATCCCGCCGGCCTGGTTTGTGTCCATCCAGGCGGGCGACGGGGGCAGCGGCTGGCTCTTCAGCCGCGGGACGCCGGGCTATGCGCTGCCCGGTCGGCTACTGCATGAGGGCATCGCATGGGAGATCTCAGACTTGTGGTGCATCGACGGATGGGTCGAGGTCGTCCTGACCCGGGTGGTGACAGCCGGTGACCGGTAGTGCCGGAGCGTTTCAGACGTACACGTGCATCGATCTGAAGACCACAGGCCTTGATCCCGCGCGGGACCGCATCGTTGAGCTTGCCGCGGTGCGGTTCTCCGGCGGCCAGGCCGTCGAGACATACTCGGCGCTGGTCAACCCGGGCTGCCCGTTGCCGCCGGCGGTCGCCCGCCTGACGGGGCTGTCCGATGACGACCTGCGGCGGCAGCCAACGTTGGACGAGGTGCTGCCGGAGTATCTGCGCTTCCTCGGGACCGGGCCCCTGGTCGGCCACAACGTCCGGTTTGACCTCCAGTTCCTTGGCCGGGCGGCGCAGGCCCACGGGCTCGACGCCGCCGCCGACGGCCTTGACACGCTTGCCCTGGCGCGTGCGCTGTGGCCGATGCAACAGAGCTATGCGCTGGAATCGCTGGCGCAACGCCTCGGCCACGCGGGGCCGGGCGTCAGCCACCGGGCGGCCTCCGACGCGCTGTCCACCGGCATGCTTCTTGAGCAGCTGCGCCTGGAAACCGAACGCTATCCGTTGAGGGTTCTGGGCGCCGCAATGCACTGGCTTGACCCCGCCCGTGAGCAGATGGCCCCCCTGTACGGCTTCTTGCGCTCCGCATGGGAATCGTCGCTGCGCTCGACATCCGCCCAACCGGAGATGGAGGGAGCGGGCGCAGCGGGTCCGTCTGGGCCGGGTGACGCCCGCGCAGCGAAAGGTGAGCCGCCGTCCGCAGGCGTACCTAGGGGGAAGCTCACTTCCGTTCTGCCCTGGGCCTTTGGCCTCGATGGCCTGCTTGCCGGCCATCTTCCCGACTTTGAGGTCAGGCATGAGCAGACCGAGATGTGCAATGCCATACTCGGGTGTATGCTCGGCGGCGGCTCGCTCGCTGTGGAGGCCGGCACGGGCGTGGGCAAGTCGCTGGCCTACCTGCTGCCTGCCGTCGCTGTCGCCGAGTCGCGGGAACAGCGGGTCGTGGTGAGCACCCATACCGTGACCCTTCAGGACCAGCTCGCCGAAAAGGACCTTCCCCTGCTGGCCCGGGCGGTGGGCCGCGAAGTGCGCTTTGCCGTGCTCAAGGGGCGAAGCAACTACCTCTGCCGCCGCAAGTGGGAAGCTTTCCTGGGGGGGAGCCTGGTCGCCGACGAGGTCGAGAGGACCTTTGGCCTCCGTATCCTGTTCTGGCTCGAGCGGACCGCGACGGCGGACCGCGCCGAGCTCAACCTGACACCCGACGAGGACGGGTGCTGGGGCCTGGTCTCCAGCGGCGAAGACTGCTGGGGCCGGCACTGCCCGCATGCCGGGCGGTGCCACGGCGAGGCGGCCCGGGAGGCGGCTTCGCGGGCAGATCTGGTTATCGCAAACCACGCGTTGGTTTGCGCCGACCTCGCCACCGATAACCGGGTGCTGCCCGCCTACGAGCATCTCGTGGTGGATGAGGCCCAGCATTTTGAGGATGTGGCGACGGACCACCTCGGCCTTGAGGTTTCGCGGCAGGAGCTTGCCGCGCTGACGGGCGCCCTTGGGGGCGGCCGGCGCGGCCGGGGGGGCTCCCGCAGGATGCTCGTGCCGCTGACGGCTTCCGGGGGTGACGCAGCAGCGGCCGAAACCGCGGCGGTCGAGCTCAGGGCCGCCGCCGGAAGAGCCCTGGCCGCGGTGGATGATTTCTTCACCCTGCTTGGCACCGCGTGGCCGGGCGGGGCAACCGGAGCCGACGACACGGGGCCGTCAGAGATCCGCTACGGTCCGGACATGGCCGGCCTGCCGGCCGGATGCTCCGGTTTGGGGCGGGCTGCCGCCGAGGCGCTGGCGAAACTGGCCCGCGAGGCCGCCAAGCGCGCCGAGCTCCTCCCGGAGAACGATGGCCCAGGTCAGGAGCTGGCGGGGCTGTCCCGTGCGCTGGCCGTGCAGGCGGCGGGGCTGGGTCACCTGACGCGGGCGGACCGCGGCGACTGGGTCTACTGGCTCGCGCAACGGGCGGGACAGGTCAACCTGCGCGGCGCGCCCATCGCGGTGGGTGAACGGCTGCACGAGGAGCTGTGGGGCAAGCTGCGGTCGCGGGTCCTGGTCTCGGCCACCCTCTCCGTGGCCGGACGTTTCGACCATTTTCTGGGGCGGACCGGTCTGGTTGGGCCGGTGGTTCCGCCCGCGGACACCGTCCTGCTCAGCTCGCCGTTCGATTTCCGGCGCCAGGTGCTGATGTGTGTGCCCGACGACCTGCCGTTGCCGGGGACCGGCGAAGCCGAACGCGACTATGCCGCAAGCATCGCCGAGTTCCTGGCTGGTCTGCTCCCGGCGACGTCCGGCAGGGCACTGGTGCTCTTTACTTCACACCGCCTGCTCCGTATGGTTCACGGCCTCGTCGCGCCGGAATTGGCCGCCGGCGGGCTCAACGTGTACGCGCAGGGGGTCGACGGCGGACGCAGCAGGCTCGTTCGCGCCCTGCGGGGCGAAGAGCGGACGGTGGTCTTCGGCAGCTCGACCTTCTGGGAAGGGATCGATGTGCGGGGCCCGCAGCTCTCGTGCCTGGTCATCACCAAGCTTCCGTTTCCCAGGCCGGACGATCCGCTGGTCGCGGCGCGCCAGGAGCAGCTCGCCAGCCAGGGGCGCTCGCCTTTTGACCACTACTCCCTGCCTCAGGCGGTGTTGCGCTTCAAACAGGGTTTCGGCCGCTTGATCCGCTCCGCGAGCGACCGGGGCGTCGTCGTCGTCCTCGACGGGCGGCTGCTGTACCGGAGATACGGCAGGACCTTCGCCAACTCGCTGCCCGAAGTGACCTGGTACCGCGGGCCGGGCCGTCAAGTCGTCAGCCGGGTGCGCCGCTTCCTGGAAAACCCCAGCCCATCTCCATCCGGAGTATCCTGGGTGCCGGGCGAACGCTCCGCGGATGACGGCCCGCGGGGCGCACAATATGAAGGTCCCAACTGAGACTCCGAGTCTGAGGAGGAAACGAAGTTGCCGCCAGCCTGCCGTAAGCGGCCGATCGTGCTCACCAACGACGACGGCATAGCATCTCCGGGCCTGCTCGCCATGTCCCGCGCCTTTGCCGGGGTCTACGGCGACCGGGTCTGGGTTGTGGCGCCCGCGGGGGAGCGCAGCGCGGTGGGACACGGCATCACGTTGCACGGGCCGGTTGAGGTCTGCAGGCTCACGGGCCTCCATCCCGACCCCGTCGAGGCCTATGCGGTGTCGGGCACCCCCGCCGACTGCATCAAGCTCGCCGTCCAGCAGCTCGCCGGCCTGCCCGCCCTGGTGTGTTCGGGAATCAACAACGGGGCCAATCTCGGCACGGATGTGTTCTACTCCGGCACCGTCTCGGCGGCCATCGAGGCGGCCATCCTCGGCCTGCCGGCCCTGGCGGTCAGCCGGGAGCGCGGCGGCGACGAGGACTACGACTATGCCGCCGCGATTGCCCTGCGCCTGGGCCAGATGATCATGCGCCGCGGCGTTCCGCGAAACACGCTGCTCAACGTCAACGTGCCCGCGGCCGCGGGCCCGGCTGACGGGGACGGGAGGCCCAACCTGCGTATCACCCGCCTCGGCACGAGGCGCTACCGCAACGACTACCGCCTGCATTCGGGCGACGGGCATACCCGGTGCTACGTCCTGGCAGGCGAGCAACTTGACCTTGAGGATGAGCACGGTACGGACGTGGCGGCCCTCGGCCGGGGCGACATCTCGGTCACCCCGGTGCACCTCGACCTGACCAACCATGCGGTTCTGGCAAGCATGGAGGAATGGCTGCGGTGAGCAAAGCCCCGCCGGCGGTGGTCTACAGCGCCGACTTCAAGCTTCATGCGCCCGCGTCCTATCCGGAATGCCCCGAGCGGCTGGATTGGGCCTGGCAGGGCGTCGTCGACGCATTCGTCTCCGCCGGCCTGGCCCAGCCTGGAATCGCCCCCGACGCGGTGGCCCAGCCGCCCGGCGAGCCAGCCACCGGCGACCAGCTGCGGGCCGTACACACCGCAGCCTATCTGGCGCGGCTCGATGAAACCTGCGCCCAGGGCGGCGGCACTTTCAGCATTGACACCGAGGTCAGCGAGGAGAGCGCCCGGATCGCGCGCCTGGCGGCGGCCGCCGCCTGTCTCGCCGCCGACCTGGCGGCGACAACCGGCCGTGCGGCGCTGGCGCTCGTGCGGCCGCCCGGCCACCATGCCAGCCGGACGGTGGGCACCGGTTTCTGCCTCCTGAACAACGTGGCCATAGCCGCCCGCCACATCCAGGCCCGGCGGGGTGGACGGGTGGCGATAGTCGACTGGGACGTGCACCACGGCAACGGCACGCAGGAGGTCTTCTACTCGGACCCGTCGGTGCTGTACCTATCGGTGCACGAGTACCCGGCCTATCCGCTCTCCGGCTGGGTTGACCAGTGCGGGCAGGGGGCCGGCGAGGGGACGACCGTGAACCTGCCGCTGCCCGCGGCCGCGACCGATGACCAGGTGCTGCCAGCTTTCAGGCGGGTGTTCCTGCCGGTGCTGCGCGCCTTCGAGCCCGATGCCCTGCTGGTCTCGGCCGGCCAGGACGGGCACTGGCTCGACCCCATGAGCACCTGGCGGCTGACGGCTCGCGGGTACCACGACATGGCCTGCGAACTGGCCGCATTTGCCGGCGAAACCGGCTGCGCGCCGCCGGCGCTCGTTCTGGAGGGCGGCTACAGCGAGACCGGCCTCAGGGCCTCGATGGCGGGCATCGTCACCGGCCTTCTCGGCTCACCCCCGCCGGAGTCGCTTCTGGCGGATCGGGGCGACGGCCGCGCACCACACCCGCAGCAGCAGGCCGCTTATGAACGGCGCATGGACGAAATCCTCAAAGTGCAGGAACGCTTCTGGCCCGTCGCCTGATCCCGCGGTCATACCTGTCCTTTTGCGACCATATCCTCTAGTGGCGGATTTCTGTGATGGGGGTGGGCGCATGCGTTCGGGAACGCGCGCCGCGATAAGGACGAGGGAAGGTCTGCATGTCAGCCTCCGAGCGCTTCTCGCCGGGGTCCTGGCGTGCGCCGCCCTGGCCCTGGTGGCCGCGGCGGTGCTGGGACTGATCATGTACCGTACACTGTTGCCGGAAGCGATCCTGCCCAACATCATGGGCGCGGTCAACCTCGTGGCGCTTGTCGTGGGCGGCTACTTCGCCGGACGCCGCGCCGGGGCGATGGGGTGGCTTAACGGCGGCCTGGTGGGCCTGATCTACACCGCGCTGCTCGTCGTGCTGGGGCTGTTTTTCTTTCCGGGACCGACGGCGGCCCTGGTTGTGCTGCGCCGCGTTCTGGTCGGGTTTGTCCTCGGCGCGCTGGGCGGGACCGTCGGCGTGAACGCGTAGGCAGCCGGGACTCGAAGCAGTGCTGCCGGCTCAGGGCTCACGTCCTTCCCATCGGCCCGGGATACGCGGGACAAGACCCGGTCCCGCGGCCCTCGCCGTGATTCTGGTGGCCTTTACGGCCGTAATCGCTTCAGCAGCGGCCGTCGTGCCGTGGTCTTTGGCGGCTGGGCGCGCCTGCGCCGCCCCGGCACCGGCGTCCTCCGCGCCTGTCAGCCTGTCAATCGGCTTTCGCGACCCAGCGGTCCTCTGGTTGCAGCTGCGCCTGACTGCCTTGGGCTTGTACAGTGGTCCGGTCACAGGCTACTTCGGCACCCAGACTCAGGCCGCCGTGCGGGCATTCCAGCGGGCCCGGGGATTGGCGGTCAGCGGTGTCGTCGGATCCCTCACGTCCCGGGAACTGGGCGGCATGGTCTGGCGGGTTCCAATCCGGAAGGGGGATACCCTGGCTGCCGTGGCGCAGCGGTACGGGTGCACGGTAGCCGATCTGCTCAAGGCCAACCCGCAAGTCAGCAACCCCGACCGGGTGTATGCCGGCCAAATGCTGACCATCCCGGTTCCGGCGGCGATACTGGCCCTCGTTCCGTCAGGCGGCGGAACTGCCGGCGACGCGTCGGTGCCCGCGACGGCCACGGGATTGGTAACCCAGGCCCCTAAGGTGCACGCCGATCAGGCAGGGCAGGGGACAACGGCTCCGGTCGCGCCCAAATCGCTGTCAGCTTCAGTGGTGACTCCTCTACGCGTCGCCCTGACGTTCAACGACGGGCCTGATCCGGCCGTTCTTCCCGCCATCCTCGAGGTGCTCAAGGCGCACTGCGTGCCCGCGACGTTCTTCTTCACCGGAAAGGAAATGTCCGATCACCCGGAGATCGTCCGGGAGGTCCTGCGCCTCGGCCACGCCGTCGAGTCACACGGCTGGCGCCACGAGCCCATGGTTGGGCTGACGGAGGCACGTATCGGCGTGTACCTGGCCGACACCGCCCGGGTGATCGCCGACCTGACGGGAGGCGCCCCGAAATGGTTCAGGCCGCCCGGCGGGGCCGTCGATCAGGCGGTGGCCGCGGCCGCCGCGCGAGCTGAGCAGCAACTGCTGTGGTGGCACAACATCGGACCGCTTCCCACGGACGCCGCAACGGTCACGCTGATGGACCGCTATCTCTTTGACGGTGCGGTGATCATGCTGCCTGCGGCGGACGCATCAACGGCGACCTACCTGGGGCCGATGCTGGAACGGTGGATCTGGAGCGGGGCCTGTTTCTGCAGGCTTGATGAGCCCCTGGGAATCACCTGGGGGTGGTGAACGTCGGCCGCTCCCCCCGACCGCGGCCGAGCCGGTGCGGATGCCTGTGCCTTCGCGTGAGCAGCCACGCACACAACAGCAGACCCGCTCCCGCAGCCAGAAGCAGCCCGCGGCGGAGTGACGACGGACGCTGCGGGCCAGGGCCCGGCGCGGCCGGATCGGGACCCTCCAAGGCCGCCTCAATCCGGAACGGGTATGAATTCGTAACCCTGTTGCCGGCAAGGTCCTCTGCCGAAACCTCGGAGAGGAGCGGATCGCGGGTGTCTCCGCTTGCGTCCAGGAAGTGCGAGGTGGCCCTGAGCAGGTCAAAGTCGGGGTCCACAACCTCCGCCAGGAGCAGCCACATCCCCTGGGCAGTCGCCCCTCCGTTCAAGGGGCGACCTGGAATATCCTTCCGAAGCGGCACCCGCTACCGGAATCTGAAGACCACCGGCAGCCCGAAAACCATGAACACCATCCACACAAAGTAGACAGGCAAATAGCGGACTTGCCACTCCAGTACCCGGGCGAAGGTCGCCTTGCCCAGGGCGACCCGCACGTAGGCGACGGCCAGGCCGATCAGGTTGACGGCCAACAGCACGTTTTCACCGAGGGCGGCGGTCTTGTTGGGGCTGAAACCGTACTCCCCGAGGCGGCCGGCGATACCGTAGAGGGCGATGGAGTCGATCACCAGGGCAGCCAGGATCAAAGCCAGGTTGAGCACGTGGGGCAGCGAGAAGCCCTGGCTCTCCGGGCGCGCTGAGAGGTCGTACAGCACCATGCCGACGACCAGCAACAGAAGCAGGTCAATCGTGATAAGCATGTCCCGGTTGGCCATGATGTTCTGCCGCTGAACCGCCACGGCGCCGATGAAGGCGACCATCATCAGCAGGAACAGCGGGATGAAAATTCGTGCCAGCACCGGCGCCAGGTTCTCGATCAGGCTGCGCTTGTTCTCAACCAGGTAGGCGGCGATCACCGGCGTCGCCAGCAGGATGCTAAACCCCAAATATTCCATGGCAAAGCTGGCGACCGGGATACCTACGGCCGTAAAGAATACCACGACCAGACCGACCAGTACGACCCCGCCGCACAGGATGAGCACGGCGTAGAGAAACATCTCGCCTGAAAAGCGGATGAAATCGAGCGGCGCCCGGACCGTGCGCCAGTCCTCGCCGGTATACGCCAGGCCAAATCCGAGCCACAGCAACAGCGGCAGGTGCACGGCCACGAGAAACGACGTGGCGCCGCCCGCCCTAAACGGGTACAGGTTGACCGCCAGCGCGGAGGCCACGACGGTGGTCACCAGCACGACCGCGATAGGGAGCGGGACGCGGTTTCGAATGCAATAGCCCGCCATCAAGATCGGGACAACGAACAAGGACAGGTTGCGGAGGTAGACCTCAAAACCGGTGTCCATCATGCTGACGCCGAACAATAGCGGCACCTTGCCAAGGGCCGCGGCGAGCAGTGCCGCGCCGATCACCCAGAAGAGGCCGCGTGAGGCGGGCTGCCCGGCGGACTCCCCGGTCTCGAAGAAATGGCGCCACATTCTGTCTGCGTCAACGCGGGCCAGCTCCCGGGCGACATCGTTGGTGCTGCCCATCCGCTTGACCGCGACAAGTAGGGCCTCGTCATCCGTCAAGCCTTTTTCGCGCAGTCCGTCAAGCTCGTCCCGGAGGTGGTCTTCCAGCTCCTGCAGATTCTCCGCGGGGAGCCGGGTATCACGCTGGATTGCCGCCCGCCACGCCGCGATCCGGGGCTCGACATCGCTACTCACGGTGATCTCCCTCCCGAGTGTGCCCGATTCCGTGGCCCTCGAGGGTGCGCAGGACGACTCGCCACTCCTCGGTCTGCCGTGCGAGCTCCGCGCGCCCCCGCTGCGTGATCGCGTAGTAGCGGCGGCGCCTGCCGCTGTCGGCGGTCTTCCAACTCGAGGAGACCAACCCCCGTTTCTCCAGGCGGTGCAGGACAGGGTAGAGCATCCCTTCCGACCACTGCATGGCGCCGTCCGATGAGTCACGGACCCGTTTGATCAGGTCGTAGCCGTATCCCTCCGCCTCGGCGAGCAAGGCCAGCACCAGCGGGGTGACGAACGCTGCGGTCAGGTCGCGGTTGATCCTCATGCAGAAAGGATATACCTAGAACATCTAGGTATGCAAGAACAGGCAAGCCGTTTGAGGTGACGCGATGCCCATGCGGCGGATCAGGAAGCGGGGTCCGTTTCTGCAGGCACTTGGGGCTCATGTGGGATTAGTGGAAGCGCGGCGAGGCGAGGTTCGCCCTCGCCGTGCGCCGCGCCGGTTGCCGCTTAGTCTTTCACCGGAACTGCGGTCCGCTCTGGGCCGCCAGCTCCTCCTCGGCCAGGCGTACCAGCACTTTTGTGATCCTGCCGCCGATCCGACCGCCGGTCAGACCGCACTCCCGCGATGTCATATCGCCCCAGCCCACGGTCTGAATGCGAGGAGTCAGGCCGAGTTCATCCGCTACCTCGTATTTGTACTTGTCCAGCACTTCCTCTGGTAGGAGTTTGGGCCGATTGCTGAAACGTGCCAAGTTGATTTTGCACCTCCTTGCCAGCCGTTGCCATCTTTCGAGCGGGCATGTGTGCTTTCGTTATCCCCCGAGCTAGCTGCTGCACTAGATAGTCTTGGGGTCGCGGCGCCGCTTTATGTTAGGCATGTTCTTGCTCGCATGGATGCTGGTCGCGCGGGCGATCCGCACTGGAAGCTTGCTCATGGATGCCCTGGATACGCCCAAGGCTGACCAATGTGGCGAGGAATATGGACGTCTTCGCCGAATCAGAGTCAGTTGGTCAAGCTTTTTCTGCATTTTCTTTGCAGAGCATGTCCAGCTCAACGGTCAAGCGATTCGAAACCGTGTTGAGCCGGCCGGGGGGGATCCCGTGCGTATCACCGAGCACCCGATACTCGACTTTGGCAATCCGCGCATGGTTCAGTTCACCTTTGAGGGGCGCTGCCTTGAAGGAGTTGAGGGCGAGCCCATCGCTGCGGCGCTACATGCGGCGGGCATCAGGCTGTTGCGGCACAGCCCCGGGGGACGCCCGCGCGGGCTCTTCTGCGCCATCGGTAACTGCTCGAGCTGCTATATGGTCGTCGATGGAGTCCCCAACGTTCGCACCTGCGTTGAGCCGTTGCGGCAGGGCATGGTTGTATGCCGCCAGCACGGTCACGGAGACCTGCCATGACCCGCGTCGACGTCGCGGTCGTCGGGGGCGGCCCCGCCGGGCTCAACGCTGCCCTGGCCGCCGCGGACGCAGGGGCAAGCGTGCTCCTCATCGACCGTCAGCCCCGGCTGGGCGGCCAGCTGGTCAAACAGACCCACCGCTTTTTCGGCAGCAGGGCCCAGTTCGCCGGCACCCGCGGCTTCGAGATCGGCCGGCTCCTGGCAAAGCGGGCTGAGGCCCACCCGGACATCGCGATCTGGCTGGACGCCACGGTAATCGGGTGCTATTCCGACAGCGTGCTCATGGTCGACACGGGCTCAGGCCTGGCCAAGGTTCATGCGGACAGGCTGGTGATGGCCACCGGCGCCGCCGAGCGGCCGCTCGCTTTCGTAAACAACGACCTGCCCGGCATCTACGGCGCCGGCGCGGTCCAGACCCTGATGAACTTGCACGGAGTGCTTCCCGGACGCCGCGCCGTGATGGTGGGCGCCGGCAATATCGGCCTTATCATCTCATACCAACTGCTGCAGGCCGGAGTGCGGGTGGCGGCGATCCTCGAGGCGGCGCCCGCCGTCGGCGGTTATCTGGTTCACGCCGCCAAAGTGGCCCGCGCCGGCATTCCCATCTTGACCTCGCACACGGTCCTGGCGGCGCAGGGCGACGACGCGGTCGCGGGTGTTCGCGTCGCCCGGTTGTCCCCGGACTGGCAGCCGGTCCCGGGGTCGGAGTTTGAGATCGCCTGTGACCTGGTCTGCCTTGCGGTCGGCCTCTCTCCGCTGGTCGAGTTGGCGGCTTTAGCCGGATGCGAACTGCTGCACATCGCGGAGCTCGGCGGTTTCGTGCCCTGGCGCGACAGCGACATGCAGACGTCGGTCCCGGGAGTCTATGTGGCCGGTGACGCGGCCGGCGTTGAGGAGGCCTCCAGCGCCATGGTCAGCGGGCGCCTGGCGGGCCTGGCTGCCGCCAACAGCCTGCGGGCCGCAGGTGATTTCGCCGGGCAACGCCAGGAATGCCAAAGACAGCTGGCCGGGCTCCGTGCCGGCCCCGCCGGCGAGAAAATGCGCCGCGGGCTCGCCAAGATGGGGCTCGCCGCCGCCGGGGGTGACGGCATTGCGTGACGCAGCGGATGAGCTGAAACGGACAGGTGTCGCTCGTTTGGAGGGGTACGGGTCCGCGGCACCGTCGGCCGAGCGGCTGAGGAGCGGACCTGTGGCAATTGTGGAGTGCTTCGAGCGCATCCCGTGCGACCCGTGCGCCGCCGCATGCAAGCAGGGCGCCATCAGGCCGTTTGCCGACATCTGCGACCTCCCGCGAATAGACCACGAGCTCTGCAACGGATGCGCGCTGTGCGTGGTGAGATGCCCTGGCCTGGCGATTTTCGTCGTGGATGCCAGCGCGGGCGACGGCAGCGCGGTGGTCAAGATGCCCTACGAGCACACGCCTTTGCCGCGGGCTGGACAGACCGTGCGCGCCACGGACCGTTCCGGCCGCGATGTCTGCGCAGGCACGGTCACCCGGGCGCAGCGCCCCTCAGCCTTTGACCATACCGCCCTGGTATCCATCCGTGTCCCCGTCGAGCACGCGATGGATGTGCGGGGCCTGCTCCTGCCCCCTGGGGCGGGCCTGGGGGCGGGCGCGAAGGAAGGCGCTCAAGAAGGCGCGGAAGGGGGCGCTGGGGCGGGCGGCAAAGCCGATGCGCGGGCGGGCCTGGGAGCGGGCGTGGGACCGGTGGTTGTTTGCCGCTGCGAGGAGATCACGGAGGATGACATCGTCGCGGCGTATGAGGCCGGGTACAGGACTCCCGAGGAGATCAAACGCAAACTGCGCTGCGGGATGGGCCCCTGCCAGGGACGCACCTGCATGCCGGTGGTTCTCTCGATACTGTCGCGCCTCTCTGGCAGGCCGGTGGGCGACATGGCCCCGCCGACCGGGCGGCCGCCGCTCAAGCCGACGCCGCTGGCGTCATTCGCCGCGCTGAAATACGGACCCGCCCGCCCCTCCAGTGTCGAGGAGGACGGGCGATGAAACGATCCGTTGAGGTCGCAATCGTGGGCGGCGGGGTTATCGGTTGCTCCATCGCCTACCACCTGGCCAATCTCGGTTGCCGCGACGTGGCCGTGTACGAGCGGGGCTACCCCAGCTGCGGTTCGACCGGACGCTGCGGCGCCGGCGTCAGAGCCCAGTGGGGCACGGAGATGAACTGCCGGCTGGCCCACGAAAGCATCAAGCGCTTCGAGCGGCTGGAGGAAGACCTCGACTATCCGGACATCGAGTTCAAGCAGGGCGGCTATCTGATCCTTGCGTTCAGCCCCGCCCAGTTGCGGCAGTTCGAGCGCAACGTCGCCCTACAAAACAGCCTGGGCATCCCGTCGCGCGTCGTCGGTCCGGATGAGGCCCGCGATATCGTCCCGCACCTTGCCGCGCCGGATCTCGTCGGAGCGACGTTCTGTGGGACCGACGGGCACTGCAACCCGTTCAAGGTGACGGATGCCTATGCCCGCGCCGCCAGGAGGCTGGGGGTCGAGATCAACACCTATACCAGTGTTACGGGGTTCGAGCAGCAAGGGGGGCGCGTCGTCAGGCTGGAAACGACCGCGGGGCCCGTGGAGTGCGGTGCGGTGGTCAACGCCGCAGGACCTTTCTCGGCGCAGGTAGCGGCCATGGCCGGCCTCGAACTGCCGGTGTTCTCGCAGCGCCATCAGGTGGTGGTGACGGAGCCGGTCGCGCCGAAGCAGCGGCCCATGGTTATTTCATTCGCCCATGGTTTCTACTGCCAGCAAACGCCGCACGGCAGTTTCATCCTTGGCCTGGGCGACCCGGCGGAGCCCCGGGGGCTCGACATAGGACACTCGTGGCAGTTTCTAGCCGATCTGGCCGAGAAGGTGGAGCACCTGCTGCCGTCGCTCGGCCGGTTGCGTGCCGTCCGTCAGTGGTCCGGGCTCTACAACGTGACCCCCGACGCACAGCCAATACTCGGTCCCGCGGGGCAGCCGGCAAACCTGTGGCTTGCCGTGGGTTTCTCGGGGCACGGGTTTATGCTCGCCCCGATGGTCGGACTGACCATCGCCCAGGGGATTCTCGGCATGGAGGCCGAAATACCGATCGACCGGCTTGTGTTGGCGCGCTTCGCCCGCGGAGAGCTGGTGCCGGAGCCGTCAGTGGTCTAGCCGGGGACCAGGAGTCTAGTTGGAGGTGACGGAATTGCGACTCGAAACCAAAGACGAGCTGTGTTCAGGCTGCAGGGTCTGCCAGCTGGTCTGCGCGCTCGAGAACTTCGAGCAAAACAACCCCAAGATGGGCCTGCTGAGGATAATCGGTCACTTCCCGCAGCCCGGCCGTTACGAGATCCGTGTGTGCGACCAGTGCGGCGCCTGCCGCGACGCCTGTCCGGTCGAGGCGATATACGAGGTAGATGGGGTCCTGCGGGTCGACGAATCCTTGTGCACGCAATGCATGGCCTGCGTCGAGGCTTGCCCCCGCGGCGTGATGACGACGCACGCCGCCCTGGCCTCGCCCAAGAAGTGCATCCTTTGTGGCGCCTGCGCGGAATACTGCCCGACCGGCGCGATCTACGACGCCGACACCGTCGCGGCCGAGGACGCCTGGCGGATCACGCGCGGCGAGGTGGCCAGAACAGTGGGAGGTGGTCTCGGTGAATGACGGCGCGTCAGCGGGCGGCTACGCCGGGCAGGTCCTGCGTGTCGACGTCGGCGGGGGCTCGTCGCGCACCGAGCGGCTCCCGGGCGAGTGGATCGAGAAGTACGTTGGCGGCCGGGGGTTTGTCGCCAAGATCCTCTACGACGAGGTGCCGCCGGGCACCGACCCGCTTGGGCCGCTCAACAAGGTCGTGATGGCCGCCGGTCCGCTGAGCGGCGTCTTCCTGCCGGGAAGCGGCAAGACCCACTTCGGCGCCAAATCCCCCGCAACAGGCGGATACGGAGACTCCAATATCGGCGGCCACCTGTCGCCGGAGCTCAAAATGGCCGGCTATGACGTGCTGATCCTTGAAGGTGCGGCAGCCGACCCCGTGATCGTGGTCATCGATGACGGCAAGGTGTCCGTCCGCCCCGGCGGCGAGTACTGGGGAAAGGGCTGCATCGAAGCTGAAACCGCACTCAAGCGGGATCTCGGCGAGGACTTCGAGATCGCGGTGATCGGGCCCGCCGGCGAAAACCTCGTTCGCTTTGCGTGCATCAGCCACGACTTCGGACGGCAGGCCGGCCGCACCGGAATCGGCGCCGTCCTGGGCAGCAAAAAGGTCAAGGCGATCGCGATCCGCGGGACCCACACAATCCCCCTCGCGGACCCTGAGGGACTGCGGGAGCTGGGCAAGAGCATGTACCGGGCGTGCTTTTCAAAGCCCGGGTTCAGGGAGTGGACCCCCAACGGCACGGCGGGCGTCACCGACTGGGTCAACGAGATCGGGGCGTTCCCGACGCGCAACTTCCAGACCTCGTACTTCCCTGAGTACAAGAAGATCAACGGCGACCGGCTGCGGGCCGACATCCACCTGACCGACAAGGGATGCATGGGGTGTCCGATTCCGTGCGGCAAGTACTCTCTGGCCAAGGTGGCGGAGGGGCAGGCCCACGTCGAGGGTCCCGAATACGAGACCATAGCGATGATCGGCGGCGACTGCTGCCTGGCGGACATCAACGAGGTTGGGTATGCCAACTACGTGTGCGACGAGCTGGGGCTGGACACCATCTCGGCGGGCAATGTCGCCGCCTTCGCGATGGAGTGCTACGAGCGCGGGCTGCTCACGGAGGAACAGGTCGGCCGCCCGATTGCCTTCGGCGATCTTCCCAGCGTGCTATACCTTTTCCGCAAGATTGCGGCGCGGGAAGGCATCGGCGACCTGCTAGCCGGCGGCGTCAAGGCCGCCGCGGAGAAGATCGGCGGCGGCAGCGAGAGGTTCGCGATCCACGTCAAGGGCCTCGAATGGACCGGATACGAGTCGCGATATGCGCCGGCGATGATGCTCTCCTACGCAACCGCGGACATCGGCGCTCACCACAACCGGTCGTGGGCAATCACATTTGACGTCGCGCGGGGCCGGGGCAAAATGGAGGGCAAGCCGGAGAAGGTCGTGGAGCTCCAGCACGTCAGGCCGCTCTTTGACTGCCTCGGCGTATGCCGGCTGCAGTGGGTGGAGATCGGCTTTGACCTGGAGTGGTACGAACGCGTCTTTCCGCTGGTGACGGGCCGGAAGGTCAGCTGGGACGACCTGTTGCGGGTATCTGAACGCGTCTGGAACCTGACCCGCGCCTTCTCCATCCGGCACGTGCCGGGGTGGGGGAGGGCGATGGACCGCCCGCCGGCCCGCTTCCTCGAGGAGCCCGTTCCGGACGGCCCGGCCAAGGGACACCTGATTACGGCCGATCAGATGAGCGAACTGCTCGACAACTACTACGCACTGCGGGGTTGGGACAACAATGGCCGCCCGACCCGCGGGAAGCTCGAGGAGCTCGGCCTCGACGACGTCGCCAAGCATCTCTGGGGCTAGGCCATGTACCGCGTCCGGGTGAATGTTTCCGGCCATGCGCGGGAGTACTTCCCGGCCGAAAGGCTTGGAGCGTGGATCGAACTGTCCGAGCCGTGTCCGGTCGCACGGATCCTGGCCGGCTGGAGCGTTTCCCCCGAGCTTGTCATGGCCGTTTTCATCGATGGGGTCAAGGCCGGCCTCGAATCGGTAGCTCCGAACGGCGCCGAGATCCTGATCGTCACCCCGCCCGCGGGCGGGTAGACCCGGCGCTCGACCCGGTCCGGGATAGGTGCCGCCGGTCGCCACGCACCGTGGCGGCCGGTTTCTGTTTACCCGCAACCGTCCGGAGGGTTCTCAGGCGAATAGCGTCATGATATCAAGTTCAGGGTTGACATTATTAAACTCACCCTTTAGGATTATAAACAGAAGGGTAAGCGCGCGCTCACCGGGACACCATCACACTGGTTTGAGAATCGGGAGGGATCAGCCGGTATGTCCGAGCCCACGGTGGGCGGCCCACCGACCCTGCACCTCATGGCGCAGGAGATGCTGGCAAGGCGCCGGGCGATCATCGCGGGGGTGGCGGAGGGACGGATGGATCCGGTCAGGGCTGCGGCCCTTGTGTTGCGGGACGCCCAACGCCTCTCGCGAGCGACCATGCGGGCAGCCCGCGGCGCGGGTGCGCGGCGGGCCAGATGGCTGTGGATCAAGGTCCGTCCGGAGGGTTGGTCACGGCGGCTGTCGTTTCCGTTGCCGCTCGCGCTGGTCCGTGCGGCCATGGGCCTGGCCGGGCGGACGGCGGGGCAGGGGTCCCTTCATGCGGGCCCGGTCGATCTCGATTGGGCCCAGTTGCGCGGCATTCTCGGTTCGCTGCCGCGCTGCGGACGCCTGGTCCAGATCCAGGACGGCCGGCAATACGTGGAGATCTGGTTGACATGACGGCGAGCGGCCGGAAGACGGCCCGCGGCCTGGAACAAGGAGCGATTGAGATGGACGGCAAAGAAACGGAACGGTTTGACGAGCGCACCCGCATCCTCGAAATGGTCGCCGAAGGCAGACTCAAGGCCAATGAGGCCAGCCGGCTGCTGGAGGCCCTGCAGGCCAGCGACAGCGCCGCGGCCGAGGCACATACGGGCGCCGCGCGATGGCTCAGGATCCGGGTGTTCCAGCAGGACACGGGCAAGGTCAAGGTCAGCGTCAACGTCCCGCTTGCGCTGGCGGACGTCGCGATGAGGTTCATCCCGGCCGAAACCTTCAGCAGCACAGGCGTGGACCCGCGCACGATCATCGCTGCGCTCCGCAACGCGGGCCGGGGAAAAATCCTGGAGGCAACCGACGAGGACGAAAAGCAGCGGGTGGAGATATCTATTGAGTAGTGTCAAGACATCCGCATAGGAATGCCGGCGGGGACGCCGGTACGGACGCCGACGGCTGCGGCCGCGCGGCGTCCGCATTTCGTCCCGGATGTGCGCCCATCGTGCGAGGTTGAGCGCACGCGGCAGGAACGAAAGACACCGACTAGAACTAGTCGTCATGTTGCGTGTTTGTCCCGTTTTGGTTGGCTGTTGTTGAGGGGCCGTCGCGGCCCTTTTTTGAAGGCCGTTATGGACTGATTGACCAGTTATTTGGGCAACTTTCGGGGATACCGTTTTGGGGGAGAGAGGGAAGCGGCTTGCCAGACGCGTTGCTTGCCACCGCGATTGATGTCGGCGGGGACACCGGGGCCAGGCTTGGTACCGGGTTGGTGGTCACAGTCATCGGCATGGGCGTGGTTTTCGGAGTCCTGTTGTTGCTTTATGCGCTGATGGTTCTGATCGGCAGGTTCGGGGGTCACACGGTCGCCCGCGATCAGCCTGCCGCTTTGGCGAACGGAGCGCCGCCGGACGGAGCGCAAGCAGCATCCGCCGCCGGTGCCGTCGCCGCCGAGGAGGCGCCGGTGGATGTAGTGACGGCTGGGAGGCCCTCGAGGCGCGCCCAGGTCGTCGCGGCCGTCGCCGCGGCGCTCGCGGCGGCGATGGAGTCCGGGGCAAGCGGGCCCGCGGTGCGGCATGGGCGGCAGACGCGGACGCGGCGCCCGCAGATGGACTGGGCGCGCGCCGACCGTATGGAACTGGTCACGGCCCGCGAGCGGTTGCCGCGTGTTAGGGGGGCACGGTCTTGATTGAGCAGCTGCGGCTGATCCTCGACAGCTCGGGCTTCGCGGAGCTCCAGGCGGGGCAGGCCCTCATGATCGCGATCGGCTGCCTTCTGCTGTATCTGGCGATGGTACGCAAGTTCGAGCCGCTGCTATTGCTGCCGATAGGTTTCGGAGTCATCCTCGCCAACATCCCCGTGGCCGATCTGATGGAGCCCGGCGGGTTGCTCTATTTCCTCTACCAGGGCGTAAAGCTGGGTATCTACCCGCCGCTGATCTTTCTCGGCGTCGGTGCGATGACCGATTTCGGCCCGCTGATCGCCAATCCCAAGACCTTTCTGCTCGGGGCCGCGGCGCAGCTGGGCATCTTCACCACGCTGCTGGGGGCGCTGCTGCTCGGTTTCAGCGGGCAGGAGGCCTCCTCGATCGGCATCATCGGCGGAGCGGACGGCCCGACGGCGATCTTCCTGACCTCGAAGCTCGCCCCGCACCTGCTGGGCCCGATAGCGGTCGCCGCCTATTCGTATATGGCGCTGGTACCGATCATCCAGCCGCCGATCATGCGCGCCCTGACCAGCCCGGCCGAGCGCAGGATCGTCATGGAACAGCTCAGACCGGTCAGCCACCGCGAGAGGGTGCTGTTCCCGATCATCGTCACCATCGCCTGCGGACTGATCATCCCGCAGGCCCTGGCACTGGTCGGCATGCTTATGTTCGGAAACCTGCTGCGCGAGTCCGGCGTCGTCGAGCGGCTCGCCCGCACGGCGCAAAACGAGCTAATGAACATAATCACCATTTTTCTGGCGCTCACCGTCGGCGCGACAACCAAGGCCGCGACGTTCCTGACCTGGCAGACTATCGGCATCATCGTGCTGGGGCTTATCGCCTTCGGCTTCGGCACCGCCGGCGGGGTGCTGCTCGGCAAGGTGATGTGCAAGCTCTCGGGGGGCAAGGTCAACCCGCTTATCGGCTCGGCCGGGGTCTCAGCGGTCCCCATGGCCGCCCGCGTATCGCAGGTCGTCGGCCAACGCGAGAACCCCGGCAACTTCCTGCTCATGCACGCGATGGGGCCCAACGTCGCCGGCGTCATCGGCTCGGCGGTGGCCGCGGGAGTGCTGCTCAGCCTGTTCGGCTAGCCAGCCCGCCGAGCCCTCCGGGCGGGCCCGGGTGGCGGGAACAGGGATCGGGCGGCATACAATGAATTAGTGCACGGAAGCACAATCCGGACCGCGATGGGGGTTGAGCTTCACCGGTGACTCTGATTTTGCTCGGCCTGTGCGGCGGTCTTGGGCTCTTCATCTACGGCATGCAGTTTCTCAGCGACGCTCTGCAACGGGCGGCGGGCCAGCGTTTCCGGCAACTGCTGGAACGGCTGACGAGCACGCTGCCTAAGGGAGTGCTCGTCGGGGCCGCCGTGACCGCCGTGATCCAGAGCTCCAGCGCCACCACCGTGATGATCGTCGGCCTGGTCAACGCGGGATTGCTCACGTTGCGGCAGGCCTTGGGGGTCACCCTCGGCGCCAACATCGGCACGACCGTCACCGCGCAGATCGTCGCCTTCAAGCTGACGGACTTCGCCCTAGCCGCGGTGGGCATTGGTTTCGCCTTGAGCTTCTTCGGCCGCAACCGCGCCCTCAAGCGCACCGGCGAGGTGCTCTTCGGGTTAGGCCTTCTGTTCCTCGGCCTCAAGATCATGTCCCAGTACCTGGTGCCCCTGATCCGCGAGCCCTGGGCGGCCAATCTGATCACCGCCTTCTCGGTCAACCCTCTGCTCGGCGTCCTGGTCGGGGCCGCGCTGACGGCCGTCGTCCAGAGCTCCAGCGCGACGACCGGTCTCTTTATCGCGCTCGCGGCGGAGGGCGCGCTGGACCTGTCTGCGGCGGTCCCGTTGGTTTTCGGCGCCAACATCGGTACATGCGCGACCGCGCTGCTGGCCTCGATCGGCACGTCGCTCGGCGCGAAACGGGCCGCCGCCATCCACCTGCTGATCAAGATCATCGGGGTGCTGCTGGTCCTGCCGTTTATCCGGCCGTTTGACAGCATCGTCGCCCACTTGGGCGACGACGTGCCCAGGCAGATCGCCAACGCGCACACGCTGTTCAACATACTGACCAGCGTGGTGATCCTGCCGTTCGCCGGCGCCATCATCCGGCTCGCGACCTGGCTGCTGCCTGGCGAGGTCGAGGTCTTCGAGCGCGGCCCGCGCTATATCGACCACCGCTTCCTCGCCGCGCCGGCCATGGCCATCGCCCAGGCGCGCAGGGAAGCGCACCGGATGGGCGAGTTCGTCCGGCACAACCTCCGGGTGGTTTTCGAGGGGATACTGGCCGGCGACGCGAGCGTCAACGCGCGGATGGTCGCCAATGAACAGGTCATCAACGAGCTCGAGAGGGCGATCACCGACTACCTGGCGGCCCTGTCGGTCCAGAAGATCAGCGAGGAGCAGTCCAAGGACGTGGCCGACCTGATCCTGGCGGTCAAGGATCTGGAGAGGGTGGGGGACCACGCCGAGAACCTCGCCCGGCTCGCAGCCGAAAAGGCGGAAGGCGGGATCGCGTTCTCTCCGGAGGCTACCGCAGAACTGCAAGTGATGTACGCGCTCGTCGACAGGGCCATCGGCGGCGCCCTCCACGTGCTGGAAACCGGCCGCGAGGACCCCGAAAGCCCCGTGGCCGGACTCGAAGATCAACTGGACGTTATGGAAAAGCACCTCCGGCTGACCCACATCCGCCGGCTGACCGAGCGGGTCTGCACCCCCGCCGCGGGCATCATCTTCCTCGATGTGGCCAGCCATTTCGAGCGCATCGGCGACCACGCCGCGAGCATCGGCCGCCTGACCGACCGGCGCGGCAGCAGCTGAGACCCTCCCGGTTTTCCCCCGCCGGGCGCCCCGCCCTGCCCTGCCAATACTTCCCAGCCGCCAGGCGGGCCGGATGGCGGCTTCGATCGGGCTGGTTGGTGAAAGCCGCCGGGGGCGGCCGCGCCGTCCGTGGGCCCGCATAAAAGAACCGCCGACGTCCGACGCGCGGACGCACCGCACGTGCGCGCACGGTCACACGACCGCACGGTCGTCCCGGCGGCGCGACGTGCCGGCCCAAAATGGCGCCCGCGGAGGTCCGAAACGTGCCCGCCTGCCGCGCGCCCAGCCGCGCAGGCTCCTCGCGCCGGCCCCATTGGGCTTCGAGCATCCTAGATAGGCCCTTCTAGCAGGCCGTATGCGCCAGGATGCCCCAGGCGGGGTTTTCGGACGCAAGACGGTATCAAGGCCGTGTGCCCGACTCATCTCTACCCATTCCCGGACGCCGTTCGCCTGGGCGCCGCCACGCGGGTCCGGCAGGCGGGGCTGCGCCCGGCCATTGCGCGACGCATCTGGCGCATCAGGACGCATTCCGCGTCCGGAAGC
>JAUYEG010000022.1 GCA_030691505.1 Bacillota bacterium
CATGCCACGAAATGTCGGCGCCGAGCGACGCCATCTTGCCGACCATGTTCTCGTAGCCGCGCTGGATGTGGTACGGCCTGTAGATCTCGGTCGAGCCCCTGGCCGCCAGCCCTGCGATAACCAGGGCGGCGCCGGCCCGGATATCCGTGGCGCGAACCATGGCCCCGGTCAACTCCGGCACCCCCTCGATGACCGCGGTGCGGCCGTGGATGGTGATGCGGGCGCCCATGCGGTTGAGTTCCTCAACAAAACGGAACCGCTCCTCCCAGACCGTCTCCGTGACAGTGCTCATTCCGCGTGCCGACGCGAGCAGCGCGGTGATCGGCTGCTGAAAATCGGTGTAAAACCCGGGGTACGGGAGCGTGGTTACCTCGAGCGAATCGAGCCGCCGGGTAGCCGCGACCGTCACCTCGTCGACATCCACGTCGACCTCCGCCCCGGCTTCCCGCAGCTTTGCGCTCATGGCTTCAAGATGATCGGGAATGACGTCCGCGACGGTGACCCGTCCCCGTGTCGCCGCTCCGGCGACCATGAACGTGGCCGCCTCGGTCTGGTCGAAAACCAGCGTATGTTGCGTTCCGTGCAGCTCCGGGACGCCCCGGATGCGGATTACGCTGGTTCCCGCACCGCGCACCCTGGCGCCCATCGCATTTAGCAGATTGGCTATGTCCACGATGAAGGGCGCCCGGTAGGCGTTGCGGATCTCGGTTTCGCCCTTGGCGGTGGCGGCGGCGAGGACCACGTTGAGGGTTGCCCCCACGCTTTCAACGTCAAGGTAGATCGTCGCCCCACGGAGCCCTCCGGCGGGGGCCGTGGCCTTTAAGTGGCCGTGCTCGAGCCTCACGTCCGCCCTGAGAGCGCGAAGCCCCTTTAGATGCTGGTCAATCGGGCGCGGGCCGATCTCGTCGCCGCCAGGCAGGGGCACCTCGGCCTGCCCGAAGCGGGCCAACATGGCGCCGAGCAGGTAGTACGAGGCTCTAAACTGGACTGCCTCGCGGTAGGGCGACGGGCCGGGCTGCATCGCCCCCGCGTCGAGGCGGACGGTCCCGTTCGCGGGATGCTCAACCGTGACCCCCATGGAACGAAGGATTTTCACGTATAGGTTCACGTCGATCGTATCCGGGACGTTGTGTATGGTAACCGGCTCGCGAGAAAGAATCGCCGCGGGCAGAGCCGCCAGCGAGGAGTACTTGGAGCCGCTGACCTGGATCGTGCCTTCCAACGGACGGCCGCCGGCGACCCTGATGAACGACTCCTCGGCCATCCGACCGCCCTCCCCTGATTGCCCTGACTATCATGGCACCGCGACCGCACGCGCAACCCGCACCGCAGCATGCCCAGCCGCGCCAGCCCCGGGCTGCTCCGGGCGGGAACGCCCGTCGAGCCGGCGCGTATGCACTTTGGCCCTTCCTTGTAGAAACCGGGGCGCGAACCCCCGCCTAGAGCGGCCGCGGCGGATTAAGGTATCGCGCCAGGAACTGCCAGATCTCGCGGCGGGACTCCTTTGCCAGCTGGGTGTCTATCCGGTTGAAAACGTGTCCTCCCGGGGCCCGGTCGTAGATCTTGTACTCGAAATCCTTGCCCGCTGCCGTGAGCGACTTGATGAGATGCTCGACCTCCAGGCAGTTGACGTCCTCGTCGTTGGTCGTGGTGTGCACGAGAAGCGGCGTCTGCAGCTTGTCGGCGTGCCACGCCGGGGACCGGCGGCGGTACTCCGCCGGGTCGTCGTACGCCCACCTGCCGATGTGGTACGGCGCGGCGAAGAGCCCGTGGTAATGCGGGTGCTTGTAGCCCATGCGCGCGACCAGGTCGCTCACCGGAACGCCGGCGTACGCGACCTTGTACTTCTCGGGATAGCGGAAGATGTTAAAGAGGGTGATCAGGCCGCCGTGGCTCCAGCCCATGATGCCGACCCGCTCCGGATCGACGAGCGGCTCGTTCTCGACCATCCAATCGCGGCCCGCCAGGACGTCCTCGACTTCCAATCCGCCGTAGTCGATTTGGTTATGAAACTGCTCTCCATAGCCCGTGCTGCCCCTGTAGTCCGGGGCGATGACGATGTACCCCTGGGCGACCATCTCCTTGACGATGGTCGCGCCGCCGCTGGAGAAGTTGGCGTGCACTCCACCGTGCGGGTAAACAAGCAATGGGTACTTGAGGCCGGGATCGGCGTCGATGGGCACGAAAGTATAGGCTCTGATCTTTAGGGGGTTGCCCTTGTCCTGCGCTCCCTGCGCCAGCGGGTTTGCCGGCGGCGGGGCGACGTAGGTCACCATGTCCACGTGGGCCACGTCTCTCATGCGCTCGTACCAGAGCACGTTGTCGATCGCCTTGTGCAGGCCCGCCAGCGCGTGGGAAAGGCCCGCCTGAGCCCTCTTGAGCTCCTCGATCTCCTTCTTTGGGTCCTCCAAGCCGATGCCCCCTTTGGATTGGTCTCCCTTACAGGCCGCAGGGCCGAAACCGCCGGCCCGAGTGCCCTTCGCCCCAAGGTTTGGGCGTTCCTGCACTAGAGCGCCACGGTCCGGTGCGACAGCAACAGGCCCTGGATTTCGAGCATCGTGCCGGGGCGTCCGGCATGGAGGCCGTCCTCCAAGCCGAAGTACTCAACACACGTACGGCAGGCGATGACGGGCACGCCCCGTTTCTCCAGGGCCTGAAGGTGCCCGAGCAGAGGTGACTCCGCCAGGAGGTGCCTCACCCCTTCGTTGTAGCAGACAATCGCCACAACGGGCAGAGGTTCGCGCTCGCCGAGGAGGCGCACAAAGTTGGCCAGGAGGGCCATTCCCAGCCGGTCGTCGCCACGGCCCATCCCCGGCCCGGCGAGGGCCAGGACCACCTGCTCTGTCAGCGCTGGCTCTGTCAACGCTGGCTGCCAAGTCATGGCCGGGGCAGCGAAAGGTCCGCCGGCCCGTGCGCCGAGCACAGCACGTCCGGGTTCCAGCGCTCGACGAGCTCCTGGATGATGCCCGCGTAGTGCACTTTCTTGCGAACCCACCAGCACATGTGCTCGGGCCCGACCCACGGCCGGTAAAAGGTGCCGGAAGAAACCCCGGGCTCGATCTTGAAATAGCAGGGCGCCGCAACGCGGGCCAGCTCGGCGGTTTCCCAGAACCGGATCTGGCCGCCGTAGGACTCGAAGAACAGGGCGTGGACATCCATTGGGATGGTCGTCACCTTACGGATCGCCGCCAACTCGGCGGGGCCGAGGTCCGCGACCGGATTCCAGGTGTTGGCGCCCAGGCGTTCGAGAAGACGGGCCCCCGCCGCGTTGGCGTGGCCGGCGTTGATCGAAACCTTGAACACCGTCTCCGGTGGAATCAGCCCTTTGGAGCGCAACGTCGCCAGGACGTCCAGGGCGTCCTCGCCCCAAAGCAGAAACCCCCGGATGCCGGCCTCCAGGCAGCGGTCGACGTCGGCGAGCAGCCGGTGCATGCTGTCCATGCCCCGGCAGCGCATGCCGCCGTATGCGCCCTCGGGCGTGATGACCTGCTTGCCGGTCTCCCACTGCGGGCGGGGCCCGGGCGTCATCATCACCTCAAGCTTGGCCTCGGCCGCCACCTGGGCAAACTGGCGCAACTCGGACATCCGCAGGTACGTGGCCCCGCTGACCGTGCAGACCAGCCGGTGGACCGGCGTGGAGGTCTTGCGCATCTCGTCCACCAGGGCCTCTAAGGCCTCGACGGTTTCGACACCGGAGATCTCGATCCGGTAGTGGGCACCGTCCGGAAAGCGCAGCGGCGAACTGGTGTGCTGGTGGTCGTCGCCCTCGGGCAAACCCGCAGCCCGCAGCCATCCCGCGATTTTCTCCATATGTGGCAGTCCCCCTCGCGCAGGCATCTTATCTGAGTGACCCGCGGTTCCTTAGGCGCCGCCCTGGTGAGTACCTGCCGGGCCTGCTGCGATAGCGGTGCGACCCCTCAGGACCGCCAGGTGCAGACCGCTTGGTTTCCACCAGGCCAGGCCTTCATACCCCAGTGGCACCACGAGGATGACAGTCTGGTGCGCGGCGCCTCAGACGCCGGTTCGAATGGTATGCGACACGCGGCCCTCACACTCGTTCGTGCCGTCAATCGTCAGATGTGGCGGGTGGATATCAGAAGCCCAGAGCTATTGTTGATCAGCCGACTGGTTTCCGCCAAACCTGTCGGTACGTGACCATTGGAGCCTATATTGGGCGCGATTTGAGCAATACGCTCAGACATCTGCTCTCCAGTCCACCTAGGCAAGCCCCCGGTTGGTCTTGCGCAAGCGTTCCCAAGAACCGAAATCCTCCGGCGGATGGACAATCTCGTTCTCGGGCTTCAGCTCCAGGCGCACGGCCTCGGCGGCACAGCCTGTAACGCACACACCGCAACCGAGGCACCGCTGACGGTCGACCACAGCGGCATCGTCTTTTACGGTAACCGCCCCGACCTGACAACGTTGGGCGCATTCGCCGCAGCCGGTGCACGCCGCCGCGTCCACGACGGCGAAGTAGTTGGCGCAGGCTACGGAGTTCTCCACCCCGAACTCGCTTATCCCGCGCAAAATGCCGCAACAGCAGCCGCAGCAGTTGCACACGTAATTGACGCCCTTTGCGACATTGCTGACCGTGTGGACCAGGCCAAGCCGCTCGGCGTGGTCCAGCGCCTCAAGGGCTTCCTCGCGCGTGACTGTGTACTGCCCGGCGGGTATCGGAGCCTCCGAGAAGCTCATGCATATGCGGACGGGAAAGTCGCACTCACGCCCTACGAACTCCTGCTGCTTGCGGCAGATGCAGTCAACAATCCGGAAACCAGCGGAGCTGAGCAAAAGGGCCTTAACGTCGTCATAGGGCAGGATCCACTCGGTCTTGGCTGTGCCCGTCGCGGGAACAACGCGGTGCAGAGCTGGCGACGGGCGCATGATCCCCGCCAGCCCGCCTGATGCGAAATACTCCTCGACCAGGTGAGCAAAGCGGTGATCCATTCTTTCCAACTGGGATTCATAGCTGCCGACGACGAACGGCGCCAGACGGAAGAGCGGCTGACCCTCCTCGCCCTTTTCGCCCCACACGAGCCCCTTTTGGCGCATCAGGCGCAGTGTCGCCTTGACCTCGGCCGCTGCGATTCCGCTCCGCCCGGCAACCTGATCCGCGTCCTCAGGAAGGTCCGAGAGGTGCTGTGCTATCGCAGCCTCCTGCGGAGTGAACATGAACTTGAGGATCTCGATCTCAACGCCGTTTTCGGTTCGTGGAAACCCGTTGGCCAGGCGGTCAAGGGCGCCTGCAACTCTCTTGTACACCTCGTCGGCACTCACGGCATACCCACCTCACATGAGCTGCGATACGGAGGGAGAGCGGAAAGCAACGTGGCTTAGGTTCACAGTGGCCTGCCGGAACTCCTGCCCTGGGATGAGTTGCGGCCGGGGCTGAGCCGGCCCCGGCCGCGTACATCGGATACTCTCCGGTAGGTCCTAGTTGTTATGGCGTCTCCGGGCTCTCCGCCTCGATCTCATCGGCCACAACGACGCCGTCTTCCGTGGTCCCCTCGACCTTGACCGTCATGCCCACCGCCAGATCGGCGAACTTCTTGTCATCGCCGTCATCGATCTCGATCTCGGTATCGTCCGTGACCTTAACGGTCTTGGTCTCGGTCTCCGTCTCGCTCAAGGTTACCGTCAGCAGTTTGTTGGCGGCATCAATCGCTGTGATGGTGCCCTCCAGCTCAACCTCGTCGTCCTCTTCTTCGGCCTCGACCTTCTTGGCCACGAGGAGCTCGCCGTCGACTATGCCTTCCACCTCGACGGCCATGCCCACAGCAAGGTCCGCCAGTACCTTTCCGTCCTCACCGTTCACCTTGATCTTCGTGTCTACGGTGACCTTGACAGTCTTGGACACCGTGTCGTTCACGGCGACGGTGAAGGTCCCGGCAGCGGCGTCAATCTCGGTGATCGTGCCCTTGAGTTCGAACTCCTCGACCTCAGGCGGACTCGCCTTGATGAACACGGCCTCGCCGTCCTCGACGAAGACCTTGACCTCCCAGCCCACGCCGAGCGCAACCAGCTCGACCTCGTCTTTGCCGGCATAGATCGTGCAGGTCGCCGCCACGGGGAAGGTCAGATCCTCAGCGGGATCGCCCTCGTCGCCCTCGGTGGTGATCGTGATCGTCGGGGGCGTTGCCGTTGCGCCCACTGCCTTGACGGTACCCACGTAGCGGTTGGTCCACTTGCAGCCGAGGAAATCCTCAAGGCGATCGATGAACGCCGCGGCCTCGGCGCGTGTCACCGGCTCGTTTGGCTTGAATGTCCCGTCCTCGTACCCCTGTACCCAGCCCTTGTCCAGAGCAATGAGGATATAGCCGATCGCCCAGTTGCCGATGGCCTCACGGTCGGTGAACTCAAGCAGCTGCCGCTCCCCCATCAGGCTCTTGGCGAGGGCCTCGAGGTCGGCCGGGTCGTCGGCATCCATGGCCCGTACGAGAAGGACCACGAACTCCTGCCTGGGGATGGGCTTCATCGGGTTGAAGAAGCGGTCGCTTCCCTTGACTTCACCCAGCAATAGGCCCCTGTCAAAGCAGGCCCGGATGTGGTTCTTGCTCCACGTGGGGAACACCGCGGCGTCTCCGAACGGCTGCGGTCCCTGATTCCCTCTTGCTTCCACGACGGTCAGACCCTCTAGGCCCAGAGCGCGGAGCATCATCACCGCGACTTCCGCTCTTGTCATCTGGCCCTCGGGGTTAAACAGGTTGTTGCCTATGCCCTGGAGGATCCGCGCTGCTTTGAGCAGGGCAACCTGCCGCTTGGCCCAATGCGATTCGCAATCCCTGAACGGGCCGCGTCCCCCGGCTGCGGCGGGCAGGGCTAGCGCGGCTACCAGCAACACCGCAAGAAGAAAGGTGACTGTCCTGCGCCTCATTGTTCATCATCTTCCTTTCATTGTCCGGGACTGGGGCAGATATGAGGTCCCAGCCACATTCAGGTACGGTTTTCGTACTCGCCGTGGGTATTTTAGGGGTAGGAGAGAAGGGGATGATACCGAAGGTCAGGAATCGTCCGTCGCCGGCCCCGCCACCTCGCCAACGATCTCCTCGAGAAGGTCCTGCATTGTCACGAGCCCGGCCAGTTTTCCCGCATGATCGGTTACGACCGCCATGTGTTGCCGCTTGCGGCGCATTTCCGCAAGAAGGGTACGGGTCGGAGTGGAGTCCGGCGCACGCAGAACCGGCCGGGTGATCTGCCCTACCTGGACCTCGCTGCCTTCGAAAAGACGAGCGGCCACATCTTTGACGTGGACGACCCCCATTATCCGGTCCCTCTCCCTGTCGAAAACCGGCAGGCGCGACAGGTTGGCCTCGGCCACTATGGCGGCGGCGGCGGAAACCGGGGTCGAGGCGTCGATCATCACCACCGAGTCGCGCGGAGTCATGACCTCGCGTACCGCGCGGCTGCCCGACAGGATGATCCCGAGCACGATGTCACCGGTCTCCGGACGCAGCGAGCCGTGCTCCTCACCCATGCGCAGCAGTTCCTCCAGCGTTTCAGGGGTCACGTCAATGCCCTCGGACCCCAGCGCGGAGCTTCTGGCCAGCCACAGCGGCAGCGACGTGAACCATGCCGCAACCGGGCGGAATGCAGTACTGATTGCGCCGACCAGCGGAGCAAGCCACATTGCCGCCCCGGTCGGATCCCCGTAGGCGAGCTGCTTCGGAGTAATCTCAGCGAAGATCAGGATAAACACGACAAGGGCGGGAGCCGTGACCGCAAGCCCAACGGGTCCCCAGATCTCGTGGGCCAGCGATGCCGAAAGGACGCTGGCGCCGACGGTGAAGACGTTCACTCCGACGAGGAGTTGCGCCAGCAACCCGGTACGGTCGCCGAGCAGTCTGTCAGCAATTATGGCTCGGCGAATGCCCTCATTGGCGATGGCGCGGACCGTTGCGCGGTTGACGCTTACGTAGGCGGCTTCGGCGGCGCAGCATAGCCCGACCATGACAAGACAGGCCGCAAGCATAGCGAGCTGGACCCATTGTCCGGCGTTCATGGAGCGAGATCCTCCATTTCGCCGTGCCGGGAACCGCCTGGTTTCGCCGCGCGGCCGGCCCGGCTGACCCGCACCTTGAGGATTCGCGATCCTCTCATCTCTTCCACGGTAAGCCGCCACGGGCCGGCGGCGAACGTCTCGCCGGACGAGGGCACGCGGCCAGCAAGAGCATATACGAGACCGCCGACTGTGCTGACGTCCTCCGGCTTGGGGAGCGACAGCCCAAAGCTGTCGTTGATCTCGGCGAGCTGCATTCTTGCCGCAAGGACGTAACCGCCGTCGACCAGCTCCGGCGGGGTTTCCTGGCGGTCAAACTCGTCCGCTATCTCACCGACGATTTCCTCCACGACATCCTCCATTGTCACAAGGCCGCACGTTCCGCCGTGCTCGTCCAGCACGATGGCCAGATGCAGTCCCTTCGCCCGCATTTCGGCGAGGAGTCCGGCGACCGGTTTGACGTCAGGAACGAAATACGGCTTTCGCGCAAACTCGCTGGCGGGCCGCTTCAGGTTGCCGGAAGCAACCGCCGGAAGGAGATCCTTGACGTACACGACGCCGGTCACGTTGTCGACAGTCGTGCCATACAGGGGGATGCGCGAGTGACCGCTGCGGATCGCGACCGTCAGGACGGCGGCGGCGGCAACCGTGTCAGGCAACCAGACGATGTAGGGCCGGGGAGTCATGATCTCCCGCACCTTGGTCTCGATTGTCTGGAGCGCGTCATGGATCATCCGCTGGTCTTCCTTTGGCAAGGCTCCCTGCTCGGCGCCGAGGTCAACCGCGGCCCCGATGGTCTCCGGCGTAATGTCCAGGTCACGAGGACCTGCTGCGTGGCGCCTCCTGCCGAGAAGCCTCATGGTTCCGGCGGAAACCGCGTCGGCGATGAAAGTCAGCGGGCGCAGCACCTTGGCCAGCACGGCCGCGGAACCGGCGAAACGGAGAGCGAGCAAGGCCGGCCGCCTGGCGGCAAACGTCTTGGGCAGGATTTCTCCCCAGAAGAGAATCAGGACCGTTGAAACCGCGGTGGCCAGCGCCTGGACCATGTAGCGAGGGACCGATCGCTGACTGGTGACCAGCAGCACCGAGGTCATGATCGTGGCAAAGGCGATGTTCACGGCGGTATTGGCGAGAAGAAGGGCCGAGAGGAGGCTGTCGCGTGAGCTGAGGACCTGCACGACCCGTTTGGATGGAGCGTTGGGGTCACGCATCAGCCGCCGCATCTGGGTGGCGTCCAAGCGGAAGATGGCCGTCTCCACGGCTGAAAAGCCGGCCGACAGCACCAGCAAAAACGGCAGGAAGAGCACTAGCCAAGTACTTGCCGGGTCGTCCAAGCTGGTGCTGGTGTCCCCCCTGTGGTGCAGCGGTCGTATGTGCTGTATATCGCTGTTTGATGCTATACCGTACTCACCGGGTGAATTCCTGCCCTGGACGATCCTGCGGTTGACATCGTTCGATTCTCTTCTATATAACTAAGTTAGTTAGGTATATAGGGGTCAGGGCAAACGCGGCTGAGACGCCCCGGCGCCTATTTGGGGAGGCAGAGCGGTGAAAGCAACCAGAACGATCGTCCACATCGACCCCGAGCTGTGCAACGGCTGCGGCGACTGCGTGCCGTCGTGCGCGGAGGGGGCAATTCGGATCATCGACGGCAAGGCCCGGCTCGTGGCCGAGAACCTGTGCGACGGGCTCGGAGCGTGCCTTGGAAACTGCCCCATGGGCGCGATTACGCTCGAGGAGCGCGAGGCCGACGCCTTCGACGAGGCCAGCGTCCACGAGCACCTGCAGCGGCTGGGGCCGCACCGCGGCGACCGCGGGGAGGCTCACGGGCATGAGGTACATGCGACGGAGCCTGCCGGGTGCCCGTCGTGCCCCGGCGCCCTGGCCAGGGAGGTAAGACCACGCGAGCAGCGGGCACCGGGCCTTGGCGCGGCCGCGCCCGTCGCGGCTCAGATGGCGGGGCCGGTGGAGGGCCTGACAAGCTGGCCGATCCAGTTAGCGCTGGTGAATCCGCGCGCGGACTTTTTGCGCCAGGCAAAGCTGCTGGTCGCCGCCGACTGCACGGCGTTCGCACTGCCCGGTTTTCACTCGCGCCTCGCTGGCGGACGCGTGACGCTGATCGGATGCCCCAAGCTGGACAATGCCGACGTGTACGTTGAGAGACTGGCCGCTATCCTTGGGAACAACGAGATCGAGGACATCTCGCTGGCCATCATGGAGGTCCCCTGTTGCGGTGGGCTGGCGCAGGTGCTGCGGATGGCCCAGCGCAAGGCGGGAACGTCCATACCGGTGAAGACGCAGGTCGTCACAATCGACGGCGAGGTGGAAGAGGCAGGCTAGCTGGGAAGCTTTGCCCTTGCCAGGTCGTCGATCGAAACGCTTTCGAGGACCTCGAGCATCTTGCTCTGGGCCTCCACCCAGATGCCCCTAAGCTGGCACGAATCGCCGCCCTCGCATGAGCCCTTGCCAGCCAGACACCTGGTCAGCCCGAGCGGGCCGTCGATCAACTCGATCACATGCCGGAGGGTGATCTGGCGCGGATCATGCGCAAGGCGGATTCCGCCGTTGGGCCCCCGCTGGGCGTCGACCCAGCCGGCCCGCTTCAGCTCCGCCACGATCTGGGCGATCAGGTTGGCCGGCACGCCGGCCTGCGCGGCAAGCTGCCGTGAAGATACATATTCGTCTCCGTATTGCCGGGCCATGGCCACGAGAGCCACGATGGCGTACTCGGCTTTCCTGGTGATGACCATGGCGCAGCAACCCCTAATTAATAACTGTCTTTGTTATATATACACACCGGAACCCGGCCTAGTCAAGAACAGGATGCGTCCGACCGGCCGGAAGGCGTCTCTTGGGGAGGATACCAGCCCTGACCGCGGAATCAGACTGGCACGCGGTCGGGCATCCGTCCACCGCCGGAGCGGTCAGACATTGATACCCAGGGAGGCCATGCCGCGTGGAGCGCATCTACTATCCAGGCCCGGGCAGGGACTGGGAGCGCCGCAAGCCCGCCGAGGCGGGGATGAACGAGGCCGCCATTTTGGAGGCAATCCGGTTTCATCACGAACACGACAGCATCTCGGTCCCGTACGGCGTGGACGCGGAGACCAGCATCATATCCGGGCGGGCGGGCGAGCCGTACAACGAGCTGATTGGTCCCGTCAAGCAGCGCGAAGAGGTCAACGGGCTGATCATCCGCCACGGCCGCATCGTCGCTGAATGGGGCCCGATCGACCAGATCGACATGACGTTCAGCGTGAGCAAGAGCTACCTTTCCGCGACGGCGGGGCTGGCCCTGGACAGCGGGCTCATCCGGTGTGTGCATGACCGGGTGGCCGACTACGTTCAGGACGGCGGTTTCGACTCGCCGCACAACGCCAAGATCACCTGGCACATGATGCTCAACCAGACAAGCTCGTGGGAGGGCACCCTCTGGGGCAAGCCCGACTGGTGCGACCGTCCCGAGGGGCCCGGTCTGCCGCACGAGCGGGCGCTGCCGGAGCCGGGGACGGTCTGGAAATACAACGATGTCCGGGTCAACCGTCTCGCGCTCGCGCTGCTGCGGGTCTGGCGCCGGCCGCTGCCTCTGGTGCTGCGCGAGGGGGTCATGGACCCCATCGGCGCGTCGCACACCTGGCAATGGCACGGGTATGACAACTCGTGGGTCACCGTTGACGGCCTCCGGGTGCAATCGGTCGCCGGCGGCGCGCACTGGGGCGGTGGCATGTGGATCAGCACGCTGGACCACGCCCGGTTTGGGTACCTCCACCTGCGCCGCGGCAAGTGGGAGGAGCGCCGCGTCCTGTCCGAGGACTGGATCAACCTGGCCTCGACGCCCACGCCGGTGCACCCCGTCTACGGCTACATGAATTGGTACCTCAACACCGGGCGCGAGCAGCTCCCGGCTGCGTCCGAGACGAGTTTCTTCCACGGCGGCCAGGGCCGCAACGTGGTCTACGTGGACTTCGAGCACGATCTGGTCGTCGTGGCGCGCTGGATCGAGAACAGCGCGCTGCCCGAGTTCATCCGGCTGGTGCTGGCGGCGGTGAGGAGCTAAGACGGAGGAACCGTCCTGACCGACTATCTAACTGACACCGCCGGAAGATGCGGCAGATGGCCAGCGTCACCCACAGCTGCAGGTTGTGGGTTAGGGCTGTTGGTGTTCTACGAGCCACAACAGCCCGCGGCGGAGAAGGGCTTGGGCCGGTCAAACGCCCGGGCGGTCACCCGGTCCGGCCTGGACGTTAGGGCGTTGCTCTCTGTTGAGCTTAGTCCCGCCAGCCCCACCATTCCCGGACTGCCTATCACCCAGCCCCCGTCGTCCTGCCGCATGGAAAGCAGCCACGCAAGGCCCGCAGCGACGCGCTGGTCGGCGGCGTATCCGGCCTTGATAAGCAGATACAGGATCGCGCCGGTGTAGTACGGGGCGTACTGGTTGCAGAGGATGCCGCGAATGTCGCCCTCGGCGGTCTGGCAACCGAACACGTACTCCGCTGCGCGCTCAACCGCGGGGTGCAGCCGTGTCAGCTCGTACTGGTCCACGAGCGAGCGCAGGTTGCGGTAGGTTTCAACCAGGGGGTGCTTGACGCTGGGCGCGCGCTTAAGCTTGGCTGCGCGTGCCGGCCACGAGCCGTCGGGCTTCTGTCGGCGCAGGATGCTCTGCACAGCCGGCAGACCCCAGATGACCTGCACGGGCGGTACATCCTCGCCCAGCAGGTCCCGCCGGGCGAAGTAGGCTGCGGCTTCGTCGCCGCCGCGGAGCAGCGGCGCCATGGGGTCATACTGCAACCCGGCAGTAGGGAGAGGACCGTGGAGGCGGATGGTTGAAAGATGCGGGCACTGCCTGCCTGCGGCACCCGTTGGGCAAAGGAGTGACTTTATCAATGCCCGCCACACGAACCTACGCAAACGATGACATTATTGTCTACTGGTATCCCGAGCTTTGTATCCACGTCAGGCACTGCGCCAACATCCTGCCCGAGGTATTCCGCCCGGATAAGCGTCCGTGGGTCAACCTTGAGGGCGGCACGGCTAGGGAGATAGTCCTGACCATCGACAGGTGCCCCTCCGGGGCTTTGCGGTACACCCTTCCGGAAGGGTCGTCTGTCCACCCGGTTGCGGCGGACGGACCGGGCCGACAGCGCGAAGCCGAGGGAACTGAGGGACAGGCGGCGGTACCGGCGTCATCGCCTTCCGGCACGGCGGCACCGGTCAAAATGACGGTGATGCCCAACGGCCCGCTGCTCACTGAAGGCCCGGTAGAGGTGTCCGTCACGGACGGCAGGGTGATCGCGCGGGCCGGTCGGCTGTCGCTGTGCCGGTGCGGGCTCTCCGCGAACAAGCCTTTCTGTGACGGGGCGCACAAGCGTGAGGGCTGGAAGGCAGATCGGGAGTAGGCGCACGGAGGCGAAGCGCAGTGGAGACATCAATCAGAGTGCGGCGTATCGCCGCTGATGAGCACGAGATAATGTCGCTTCTGACGGCCCGCCTTTTCCTTGACACGATACCTGTGAGCTATCAGGGTTACTGCACACCGGAGAACCTAGCCGGCCGCGATGTCTGGGGCGAGGCAAAGGAATGCGACGAATGGCTCCGGACTGCTGGAGGCCGCATGATCGTGGCTTCTGACGACGAACGCCTTGTCGGGTACGCGGCCTACTGCTCAAACCACGGCCGGCCTGCGGACCACGATTGAGCCCTGGAAGGTTTCTTCGTGCTGCCCGCGCTACAAGGGCAAGGTATCGGCACCAGCCTGCTCGCGGCCGCCGTCACGGACATGGTGGAGGCGGGCGCCAGCAAGCTCGTGGTGGCCACGATCGCCGGATCGGCGGCCGAGAAGTACTATCTCGGCACGGGGGCCCATCCGTTGTTCGAGACCAGCAATGAGTATTTCGGCAAGCCCAACCGCGTCTGTTTTCTGGGCTGGGAGATTGACTCGCTGAAAGGGGAACTGGATTGCCGAATCAAGCGTATTTTGGGTGCCTAGGGGCGATGGCTACCCCGTCGCACCTGGGGACCTAACAGCCTGAAGAACGATCTCGAAATGGGTTGACCACGACTATCCCCCGGAGACGTTGCCCAGGGTTCAGGTCCTCGGAGAGGATGCACGTGGCTCCAAGCTGTAGGGCGCTCTGAATGATCATTGCATCCCAGAACGACAGTCCCGATTCCTGTTGGATGTCGATGGCGTTCATGATGTCACCCGCCGTGGGCGAGTGAAGGGCCCACGTAGAAAGGTCAGACACTACCTGCCTTGCGTGCGTCGCGGACAGAGGACTTCTGACTTTTCGTGTGACGGCAACGTAGAACTCCTGGAGTACCTGAATGCTTAGGCAGCCATCGCGGGAATCCCAAAGTGACTGGATCACCTGTTTGGCCTGCGAGTGCTTCATCCCGGCAGACGAGTCGTGGGCGTACACGAGAACGTTGGTGTCCAGGAATAGGCGTTTACCCTCTCCGCTCATGGAGGTCCTCTCGCACCAAACTGAGGTTGCCCTGCGTTCCCAGATCTCCTGCGCGCTCCAGCATGGAGACGTGGCGATCTCTGGCCTGGGAATAAGCATCCTCCCTGCGAACCAGTTCGATCAGCGCTTCCGTCATCAGCCCGGAGACAGACATGTCCCTGTTCACCGCGATGATCTTGACCCTTCTCAGAATGTCTTTGGGAAGGGAGAGGGTTACGTTTCTGCGTTCCATGCGCGACCACCTCACACATTCCAGTGTATCACAGGAATCGTGTTAGACTGCCCTCGTATCGAATGGACTGCAGGACCGAGGAGAGACGAGGCACAGTGCGGTGGGTGCCCTGTAAACCCTATAATTCATCCGAGGAGGTGTGCGGGCGATGAGCCGGGTGGTCGTGGCGATGAGCGGCGGCGTGGACAGTTCGGTGGCGGCACTGCTGTGCGAGCGGGCGGGGCATGAGGTCATCGGGGTCACCATGAACGTCTGGCCAGAGACAGACGCGGAAATCGCCGCCCAGTACGGCGGGTGCTGTTCGCTGGCAGCTGTCGACGATGCGCGCCAGGCGTGCGCCCGGCTGGGAATCCCTCACTACGTCCTGAACTTTCGCCGGAAGTTCGAGGAGTCGGTGATTGCCGACTTCTGCGCCGCATACGCCTCCGGCCGCACCCCAAACCCGTGCGTGGTGTGCAACCGGGTTGTGAAGTTCGAGCACCTGCTGCGTAAGGCTCTGGAGTTGGAGGCCGACTTCCTCGTGACCGGGCACTACGCCCGGCTCAGCCGTGACGGTTCGGGCCGCTATGAGCTCCGCAAGGCCCGCTACCTGCCGAAAGACCAGAGCTACGCACTCTACCCGCTCACCCAGTACCAGCTGGCCCATACGCTCCTGCCTATCGGGGAGTACACCAAGGCCGAGGTGCGCCGGTTGGCCGCAGAGGCTGGATTCGCGGCGTCAACCAAGCCGGAGAGCCAGGAGATCTGCTTTGTCCTGTCCGGCAGCTACCGCGACTTCCTGCGGGCGCGGCAACCCATTGGGTTTGAGGAGGGCCCGATCGTCGACTCCGCCGGGAACACCATCGGGCGGCACGACGGCATCGCCAACTTCACCATCGGCCAGCGCAGAGGACTTGGCCTTTCAAGCAGCGAGGCGCTCTATGTGGTGGACATCAGGCCGGAGGAACGGGCGGTGGTGGTGGGGCCCCTCGACGAACTGGCGCGCGAAGGGCTCCAGGCGTCAGAGTGCAATTGGGTGTCAATTGAGCCTCCGGAGGCCGCGATCAGGGCAGAGGTCAAGATCCGGTACTCGGCCGACCCGGTGCCCTGCGTCGTCACACCGGCCGGAGAGGGTGCGGCTTCCGTCATGTTCGACCGGCCCCAGCGGGCGGTGACGCCAGGGCAGGCGGCCGTCTTCTACGATGGGGACATGCTGCTCGGAGGTGGCACCATCACCAGATCCCGGGCACCAGCCGGTACTTGACCCTCTGGGCATACTCCCGGTATCCGCCAAGCTCCGCGAGCAGGGTCCGATCCTCCAGCCACGTCCGCAGGATGATCACCACGACGACGACCGGGGCAACGAACACGGCCCACTGGGACCCCAGGATGTAGGGAGTAGCAATCGTCACCAGCACCGCGCCGAGGTAGCCCGGATGCCTGATCGCGCGGTAAGGCCCGGAGGTGACCACCCTGTGCTGCCGATCGTCCTGGATGCGGACTACGCCTGAGAAGTAGGCGTTTACCGCCATGGCCCAGGTCGCCAGCAGGCTGCCGGCGACGGCTACGAGCAAGTACCGCAGGACGATCTCGGGCGGGACGTACCCGATCCAGTTGTACCGCACATCAAGCCCCGAGATGATCGCCATCGTTAGCGGACCGACTATCGCGATCGCTGCGGCCAGCGGGGCATCCCAGCTCTTGGCCCCCGCACGGACCTCGGACCTTTCCGCGAGCAGTGCGGGGTTTCGACGGAAAAGCAGCGCGGCGAGCAATATCTGGTTGCCCGCGATCAATGCGAGATACCACCAGGCACCGCCCCAATCGAACGTACCGGCGGTGCCGAAAAGCACTCCGGCCATCACGGCTGTGAAAGCCACGGTCATAAGGGCCCAACGCCTGATGCCGATGGCTGTCTCAGCGTCATGGCCGGGACCGTGCCCGCCTGCCCTGCTCACAGCTGTCACCCCCAACTCCGGATTGGAGCTACAGAGTATCGAGTGTTCTGAGCTCCGCAATGCGCTCAGCCATTGCGTCAAAATCGCGGTCATCATGTAGAAGCGCAAGATCGCATTCAATGGCGGTCAGCGCGATGAGCATGTCCAAGGTGCTCCGCGGCGTGATTCCTTGACGGCGCAGGCTGAAATACAGCACGGCAGCCTTTTCGTAGGTGGCCGCCTCCGGTCTGAGGTGGTAGATGCGCTGAGTGGAAAGGTAGCTCTTAAGGATCTCCAACTCGGCCTCGTCCCTCGCCCCCTGCAGAACCTCCTGGTAGGTATACGCCGATATGCCGAAGGGGACATCACGGCGAAGCACCTCTTGGAACAATGCCACCTTGCTGCTGGTGTGCCCTTTCAGGAACCCAATGAGAACCGATGTATCAACCAACACCATGCCGGTTGCTCTCTCTCATCGCCTTGTGGTCGTACCCGTCGGCAAACCTGACCTTACCCCTCAGCTCGGCGATGTCCCGGCGGGTGCGGCGTTGAACGTACTCCTCGAGCGCGCTATGCACCACTTCCTTCTTTGTGGACAGGCCCGAAAGCCGCATCGCCTGTTGCATGAGGTCATCGTCGATTGTGATGTTTGTGCGCACGGGCGTACACCTCCTCATACACATGATGTGGTGTATGCGGCGTCATTGTCAACTGGGCCCCCCGCGGAGCCGGCGACAGCAAGAAACCTCAGCGCTGTACGCACATGCATCTCGACGCCGATGGGCAACGCGTTCTCGTCGATGTCAAACCGGGGATGGTGATGCGGAAAGACCGTCCCTCTCCCGGCACCGCCGGCGCGCACCAGGTCAACCAGGCCCGCATCGTTGACGAGCAGGGAATTGCCCAAGACGATCCTCAAGTCGTGGTGGGTCCGATGGGCGCGGCACACGCCTTCGACTATCCGGGCGAAGCCGGCCTTGGTTTCCGCAGAAGGCTCGTGGAGGCATCTTATCGAGCCCTCCAGCACAACCTCCTCCGGGATGATGGTCGGCGACGTGCCGCCGTGCACTTTGCAGAAGGTGATCAGGGTCGGCTTGAGCACACTGATCTCCCTGGTCTGGATGGCCTGGACGCCCTGGATGACGTCGGCCGCGCAGAGGACGGGATCGACCGCCGTGTGGGGCGCCCCGCCATGGCCTCCCTGCCCGCGAATCGTGAGGTGGAAATACTCGCTCGAGGCCATCACAGGGCCCGCGGCGACTCCGATCACGCCGGTGGGCAGCGGCCCCCCCAAGAGGGATCTTGGCCGCGACCAGCAGCATGGCCATGTGTCCGTCGTGGCCGCAGGCGTGCATGACGCCGCTGTGCTCTGAGGCGTACGGCAGTTCCGTGGCTTCCTTCACCGGCTGGCTGTCCATGTCGGCCCGCAGCATAAGCGTCTTGCCCGGTTCGCTGCCACGCAGTAGTCCGACGACGCCTTTTTGCGCGACTCCCCGCACCTCCAGGCCCAGTCGCCCAAGGTATTGCGCAATCGGCCTATCAGGAATTGGAGGCCCAGAGCTTGATCCTCACGCTGCCTGGCCGCGGGACCTTTGTGGCTGAACTTGACACGGAAGCACAACGGGCCGCAGCCACCGGGGTGCTGGCCCGCCTGATTGATGACATGGTGCGACAGGCCCGTCTGTTGGGCTTGACCCTGGAGGACCTCAGGGCCCTGCTCAATAGCAGATGGCACCACCTTTCGCGGGAAGACGACAACCATGAATGAACCAGTTATCGCAGTCCGTGACCTTCGCCGCAGGCTGGGCTCATTCACGCTGGAAATACCGCAGGTCACCCTCGAGCCGGGCTGCGTCAACCGACGGCGGGACTTGACCCGGTGGCGCGTCGAAAGATCATCGCGGACTTCGCAGCGCTGGTCCGGGACGGACATCACGCGGCGGTCATTTCCTCGCACATCACCAGTGACCTCGAAATCGCCGATTACGTCGGGCGGGATCCTCGAGTCGGGACGGTTGATCGAGCATGACGACCGTGAACAGCTCGCCGAGCGCCGGCGCAAGGTTTCGGGCGCTGTGTTCGGGCCGGGCGCGGACTGCGGGGCATTGTTGACGGCTTTCAACCGCGACGGCGAATCGTTCGCCGGTGTCACAAACACGTACTCGCCATCCTGGCAGCAGCAAGCTCAGATGCGCGGCCTGCGGATCGACACATCCGCCCGGCTGACCCTGGACGAGATCCTGGCCTGCTCAACCGGTCACGGCGGAATGGGCAGCCGGACTGAGGAGGTGTCGGGGCCCTTGTTGGGTTGATGATGGCCGATGGTCACGCAAGTATTCAGCGGGCGGCCATGACAACGGCGTTGCCCGCCGCACTTGGGTTCATACTCCTGAGGATCTGTGGGGCCATCCGCGGTAGAGGGAAAGGGCCTGAATGAGCGTCGAGATGCCCTTTCGGGCTTCAGGTCTGGACCTAATGGCCGCTCCAAGAGGTGCGGCGGCTGACACCGAAAAGATTAGGGCCCGCCATCGCGGGCCCAACCGTGTCTGTCCTAGCGTACCAAGCGCTATCTGGCAGCTCCACTTGGTTCGCTGGCCGCGCCGCAGCACTGGACATTACCTGTGGTCTTGCGACCTGCGAAAAAACGCTTAAGGTTACCCGGGAGTTCAAACTCGACTGTGAGCCCTATGCCCGGGTCTTCGTGGGGTGAAAAGACCTCCATCAGCACCGCCTCAACGATCATGGCCCTTGGTGGAACGTTACACTCCACTCCAGAAAGGACATGGCCACCGCTCCCGAGCGAGGACGCCGTAAAGACTTTTCTAAAAATCGCAAAGCCTTTAGATGCATATGGACCTGGTGTGGCGAATCTTCAGGCCTAGGTAGATCTCGACGTGGCCTACTGACTCAACTTCTCGCTGGATGCTCCTGCGGTCGCTAGGATCACGCTCTTGTTGACGAAACCCAGGGGGAGCTGGTTTGTGGTGGACATCGCAGAGCTGAAAAGACGCTTGAGCTTGTTGGAGTTGGAGCATGAACGCCCAGGTGTGGTTACCCTCAGACACAAGGACAGCGGCGCCGCCCTGGCTCGCTGCACGGGTGGCACCCTGATTGAGCTGATGATTGACGTCCTGGACGCACCACAGGAGAACAGAGAGCACAACCATTGGCTGTGGCGGCACCTCGAAAACGCAGCGCCGCTGGCTGGCGGCGGCGATGTCTTCGAGGCCCTAAGACGCCAGGCGCAGGGATTGGATGGGGACACCGTGCAGCAGACGGCGAGCGCCTATCTAGAGCAGTCTGAACGCTCCATCGAGCGCCGCAAGGGGCGTCAGGCTTAGCAGAGCATTCGGCGTGTCGGCACCGGAGAGGGCTCTTTGCCTGTAGATTCTCCGCTCCCTTTACCTCGATGGGATAGGTCTCCCCGTGCCGCTGGATGACGAAGTCAACTGCTGCCGTGCCCGAGTCCGGTGACCAGTAATATACCTGCTCTACGCCGCTTGACACCAGTTGCTGCAGGACGTACTGCTCGGCCAACGCGCCCCTGAATTCACCCGGCCGCCGTTCAGTAGCGTCCTGGGGTCCAGTCCGCATCTGGCGCTCAGAAGTACGGCAGCATCGCTCTTGGCCTGGTGGGAAGCGGCTGGCTGAAAGGCCCTAATCGCCGGGCACAAATCACCGGTTCATGAAGTCCTTGAGGTACTCGGCGTATCTGTCCAGAGCCGTCTCGACCATGTCTCTGCCGATCTCGGCGGTGGCCAATGTGGCGTCCCCGAGTGCGCCGTTGATGGTCACTTCATCAAAGTACCTGGCCTCTTGGGCGAGGGCTGGGCCCCTCTTGCTGGCCTCAATCACTTCGGGCCGTACTTCGCCCTTGGTCAGTCTGTCTTGGCGGACAGACTGGGGCCACATGTAGAGCATGCAGGAAGTCTCGATTTCGCAGGAATGGCCGTTGACCTCGGTCTTGGCGTGCTTTGCCGAAACATCCCGGACCGCGTCATACGGGACCGTCGCCCACGCCACTTCATCGCCGTACTCCTGCTTGATACGGTTGGCGGCTACCCCGATGGACGGGGTGTTGCCGCCGTGGCCGTTGGCGATGAAGAACTTCCTGATCCCGTGCTGGTGCAGCGACCACGCGACGTCCATGATCACGTCGATGAGGGTGCTGGGCCGCAGCGTGATTGAGCCTGGAAAGTGGATGTGATGGCCCGACACCCCGATCTGGATGCCCGGGGCCACCAGAACGTGGGGGTAAAGCCGCTGGGCGAGCCTCTTACTGAACTCGCGTGATCCGGCAGCATCGTAGTCAAAACATCCATGCGGCCCATGCTGCTCGGTGGAGCCAACAGGAATGATAGCCAGCCTGATCTGGGGCAGCAGCTCCTTGACCTCGGGCCAGGTCAGCTCATGCAGGTACATGCTGCGTGGTTGCTTGTCCATCGGACGCACCTCCGGGGTTGGTCGGTTGGGGGCATCAGGTTAGGGATGACTCCCCACCTGGATTGAGTGTTTGACTGCCGGCTGGAACTACCTCTAATCCGTTGTCAGGGACTGAAGTGATCCAATGAGCCGGACAGACGAGTAGCGAGAGCAGGCGGCTTGGGCGAATCGCGCATCCGCGGTCCACAGGTCACATCGCTCTCGTTCGGCGACAGCCAGGTACAGAGTGTCGTAGACTGACGGCTGGTCCAGCTCCACGGCAAGGTCAAAGGCCCTCCGAACAAGGGCGAAGTCCGAGGCAAGAGTGAAATCCAGGGAGTCCAACAGGAGGAGCGCTTCCTGGCCCTCCTGGTCAGTGATCTCGCCCCGGAGCATCTTTCGCCTAAGCACCGACGCCACCTCAGCCGGAAGGAACCAGGGAGCCATCATCTCTTTATCCTTGTGGACCTGCAGCCATGCGTTGGCCACATCCGCATCGGGCTCATAGGTCAGGAACTTCATGACCAGGCTGGCGTCCACGCAGACTGTCACCGCGCCCGCCCTCCAGTGCGGTCGGCAGGTGTTGCTTCCATGGTCTCTGGACCCGCAAAAGCCGGTTCGTCTGGAGCACAGCCTCGCGCGCGCCCTTCCCTCACCTCGCGCAGCAAGCCCACAGAGTCCGTACCCATCTCGCGGCGGCTGTGCAGCCGTTGCTGAAAGGCCTGGATCTGGGCGATGGCCTGGTCGCGTTTGATTCTCGCGCCATACTGCGCGACAGCTTCCGACACGATTGCATTGAGCGAGGTATTGCGGGCATCGGCATGCTCTTTCAGCAGCAAATAGTCAGGAAGCCGAAGGCGTACCGTAACCGGCTTGAGATCCCGGCTGGATGAACCGCCGTCATGAACCACTCCCGCGCACCTCCCTGTGCATCATAGCCCGCACCGGGAACGCATGTCAACGTGCCAATCGGGCGCCGGCATCCCGTAGGTGCCTGGGCCTCACGGGGTAACTCTCCAGTCTATGGTGGCCGGTGGCGGTTCCCCCCTCGCCCGAGCCCTGACCGCCGCCGCCGCTCTGTTCACGGCTCCCGGGACCAGGGTCCCCAGACAGACAGCCGCCAGCAGCGCCACTCCAAACGTATCGGCTGCTCCGGCCGTTATCCCGAGCCGCCGCAGGCCCAGGTGTCTCGACGCCTTCAGCACCACGTACGCCAGCGCCATCAGCACGCCCATCAGCAGCATGGACAGATACCCCGCCTGGCCCATGCAAGGGGCATGGCCATGGGCCTGCCATAGCCTTGGGCTTCGCGTAAGAATGGCCCAGTCGCGCCTCATCAGGGCCATGAGGACACCTGCCCTGACCGGCGCTCTTAAGGTCGGCGTCCTCCCCGAAACTGCGCGCTTGGTGCGCCTCCCGCGGGCGCTCGACAGTAGGAGACCTCGGGCATACGCACCTGCGCCGGCAACCGACAGCAGCCACACGGCTCCTGCTGTACCCAAAATGCCGACGAGGACGACCAGCACTCCGGCGAAACCGAACCCCAGGTGATGAAGTGAAGGGCGAGAGCGGGCCATACGGCTGGCGCAGCCATGGCCACGGCGAAGGCCGTGGCGGGGCCGCTGAGGGCTCCCATCATGCCCTGGGCCAGCATGCGGACCAGGTTTCCCGGCTCCATCGGCGATCGGAACGTGAAAAAGACGTAGAGCACCGCAAACAGTATCGAGCCGACAAGTCCCATGGCCTCTCTGGCGCGGGTAGTTGTGGCCAGCCGGCCCCGTTGGGACCCAGGAAGCCAAAGATCCGTCCCCCGGGCACGCTCAACGTCAGGTTGTCGACCGGGTAGTAGTTGCGCAGGGCGTCCACCAGGACACGCCATGACTTGCCGCTACCGCCGCCGATCCACACGTGATTGGTGGAGACCAGCGACGGCAGCAGGTGATATGCGTCGTTGTCATCCAGGGGGGAGATAGGTCGAGGAGGTTTCGACCGCCAAGTCGTTGGGGTCCACGTCCGGCCACCATCCGGCAAATAGGTTCGGAATCCGGCCCGCGAACATGACGAGATAGCCCCATGGAACAAGCTCGGCCGCCTGGCCGACGGCGCGGCTGCGGAGCCCAGAGATCTGGGCCATGTGGCTGCATAGCCGCAAACCTCTGATGGTCGCGCCGGTCCGCGACCGGCCCCGGGCGTGTCCACCCAGGCATCCCAAGCAGGGCAGGTGATCACCCCCGCCAGATGGAATCCTCCTAACATCCAGGTGCCCGCCGCCTATGCGTCGGCTGGCACGACCATGACGTACTCCGTGTGTCCCGGCTTGGGTGTTGGGGTGTTTCTGCAGAGGAGGTGCGTCGCAATGCGCAAAGGTGTCCTTCAGGCATTCGGCCCGGTCCTAGTACTACTCCGTTAAGTAAATGGTGGCCTGCTGCGCCGGAATGGACGCAAGCACGTCGGGCATGCACCGCGAGATCGTCAAGCTGGCGGTGATAGCGTGTTTGAGCTTCTAGTCGGACATGATCCACAAGCAGCAGGCAGGCTATGCGATGGAAGACATCATCGCCGGGCTGTGGGAGGCCCTTGTGCGCAACTACCTCAACAACGTCGCCCGCGGCAAGCAAATACTCGAGCCGGTTGTCTTCCAGGGCGGGGTCGCGGCCAACGTCGGGATCCGCGCGGCCCTGGAGCGGGCCCTCGGCGAGCAGGTCGTCGTCCCGCCGCACTTCGGCGTGACTGGGGCTATCGCAGCCATGCTCGCGCACGAGGCGGCTGTGGCGGCAAGATACGGAGGCACGCGGTTTCGCGGCTTCGAGGTCGGCAGCCTCGACTTCCGGTCATCGGCCTTCGAGTGCAGCGGCTGCCCCAATCTCTGCGAGGTGGTCGAGGTGCGGTCCAAAGGCAAGGTGCTGGCCCGGTGGGGCGACCGGTGCGGGAAGTGGAGCATGGGAGTCGCTCCTGTGGTATGATTTGGGCATGAGCACGACCATGGAGCAGTCTGGATCAACATACTGGGCCCACCGCGTGGGCTTGGTTTGCGCATTTGGCCCCGCCGACTTCTGAGAATCAAAAGCATCCCAGCACCACCCGTACCGGCTTCCGCCCGTTCCGGCGGGCCGCTCTGGCCCTGGTGCTTGTCGGCGTCTTGCTCGCCTTCCAGGCCTGTGCCCGTAGTCCAGTCCCGCCCGCCGGCGGCACCGGCCCTGCTCCGGCAGGTACGTTTGTTTTGCGGGTCATCACGGATCCCCCGGGGGCCAAAGTCAAGGTCAATGGCCAGGAAGCCGGCAGTACCCCAATCCTGAGCCTTAACCTGCCCAACAACGCCAGCCACAAGGTAAACGTTTCCGCAGGCGCCCTTGTTTTTGAGGAAACCCTGTCCCCGTCCACCTCGTCGGTCCACGTGATCTACCTCCAGATGGCGGCCGAGACAAAGGGATTTGCCCGCTTCACGGTGTCTTCCGCGCGGCCCGATGCCGACATCTACGTGAGGGGCGACCACATCGGCCGGGGGCCCCTGTCGCTGCATCTGGGGATGCGTGAATACGGGTGCTGCTGGCTGACGGCCCACGCCCCCGGCTGCAAGCCGGAACGCCACGTGCTCTGGTCTATGCCCCCTTACGGGGTTCACTCCCAGGAACTCAGGCTGAAGCTTGCCTCCTGGGACGGTAATCCCGGCCTGGCACCCCTGCCGGAAGGAATTAGAGTACCCGTGCTCTCGTGGGCCGGGTCTCCGGGCGGGGCTCAGCATGGGGCATCGGGCATACGGCAGGGCACCATCCAGGGGGTTGCGACTGGACAGCCCCGCGAGTTGTTTGGGGGGCCCGCCGGCAAGATCGCGGCGATCGTGGAGCACGGGCTTCACGAGACCGTTTTCATCCTAGACACGGGCGAAGCTGCGACCAGCACAGGCCGGCCCGTGGCCAGCTGGAGAACCAAAGACCTCATCTGGTACGAGACCGCTTTCGAGAGCGCGCCCCTGACCCCGGTGGGGTGGTTGGGCGACAAGCTGCTGTTCATCGCCCCGGAACCGCCCTCCGACGGCCGCGACCCGGGGCTTCTCGGCTTGTCGCTGTGGGAGGTCGACGCAGGCTCCGGCCGGCTCCGCCGCCTCACGTGGTGGCAGCACTGGTGCCATGGACTGATTCTCGAGGGGGCGTGGTTGACGGCCGACTCCAGGGCGGCGGTCATCCACACCCGCGGGTGGACCTCGAGTTACTTCCGGGTCGTGGATCTGGAGACGGGTTCGGAACGCCTCCTCGCGGCAGCCATCCCCGTCTACGATCCTGCAGGCTGCGATATCGCGCAGCCCTCGCCCGACGGGTGGAAAGTCGCCTGGGCTCAAACCTCATTCGCCCCCGGGGCCGGAGCGGTGACGGTTCTCGACCTCCGCACCGGCCGGGAGCACGATGTGTTGCGCACTGACGACGAAATCCTCGGCGCGGTCTTCTGGAGTCCCGACAGCCGCACGCTGGCGGTCGCCCACGCGCGCCCCGGCGAGGAGCACTGGATCGCTCACGGGAACGACGGCTCTGGCCTGTTTCCCGCGCGGTTTCTGCTCGTCGGCGTCACCGGCGAGAGAGCGGCCGAACTGAGAATTGCCGGGGAAATACTTGCCCCGGACCTGGCCTGGTCTCCCGCGTCGGACCAGGTGGCGCTGATGTCGGTCACGGTTGAGCCGATCACCATCGAGGGCATGCCGGAGATAACCCACACGGCGGTCACCCACCGGGTGTATTGGGGCCCGCTGGGCGGGCCCCTGGCCGTGGCCTGGAGCAACGAAGCCGACGAAACACGCAGATGCCACGGATACAACCGGTTTGGATTCCTCGCCGACGGCAGGCTCGTGCTGACACTCAGTCTCGACGACAGCGCAGCAACCTTGCACATCATCGGCAGCGACGATGCCGGCACAAGGATCGAGATCGAGGGTTTTTACCCCGCCCAGCTATGGGATAAAGGCAATCGCACTTATCAAAGCACTGCCCGCGAGGTTGGGATGCTGGTGCACTCCTGTCAGCAGTGGGGGCTTTACCTCGTGAGGCCCGACTCGTCGTTCATCGAACTGGTCCCCCAGGGGGAATACCCGTACGTCTCGCAGTGGGTAGGCAGTCTGCTCCTCACCTCCGGACTTGAGGGCGAGTGGCGCGTTTTCCGATTTGACGGGCTGGGCAACCCCGGCGGGTAGCTGCGGGGACTTTAGATGAAGATGCTGGCGCTGTCTGCTGCCCTGGGGGTATATCATTGTGCTGGTCCGGGCGGCCGGCGCCTGTGGCAGGGCGCGGGCCGTTGCGCTGGTTGGACCTGAGGCGAGTCAAGGGCGGGGTTAGGCGCGCAGGACGCTCAGCACTATCACGTCCATGTTGACCACCGTGAGTATGCGTTGCGTCGGCCCTCCTGAGGGGGCTAGAGATACCATGCGGGTGCTTTCCATGGGAGAGCACGATCTCAGGCTGGGCGCTGCTTCGGAATGGGTTACTCATTGCAGCCGAGGCAGGTCTGGTCATTCGCGCGCGTCGCAAGTCTGGACCGAGTGGACATAGGTTGAGAAAGCATGCCGCCGGACTAGCAGTCTGTGCAGTGGTAGTGCTTGTTGTGACGTGCTCGCTGTATTGTCGACGATCACGTAATTCCCCCAGGGCTCAATCACGTAATTCCCCATAGGTACGATCACGTAATTCCCCCAGGGGCCGATCAGGAAATTCCCCCACCCCTGACGGTTGATGGGAGTTCAATGAGCCCTTAGCCGTCACCTCCTGCCTCTGCCGACGTTGCGGCGCCCGGTCGCTTGCGGGGCCTGTAGCTTGGACCGTCCATCAAGACGTGGTGCGAGGCGTTGACCAGGCGGTCGAGCGCGCCCTCGGCAAGGACCGGGTCGCTGAAGTGGGAGTACCACTCCTGCGGCGGCCGGTTGGCGACCACCACGGTCGAATGCCGCAGGTAGCGTTCGCAGATCATCTGGTACAGGTTCTCGGACTGCAGCGGCGTCAGCGCCTGCAGGCCGAAGTCGTCGAGGATGAGCAGTTCGACGGCGAGGTAGGCGCGCAGCCGCTGCTGGAAGGTCCCGTCGGCATGGCCGCCGCCGAGGTCGGCCAGTAACCTCGGGGTCTTGACGTAGCGCACATGATACCCCGCTTGACAGGCCTGAAACCCGAGGGCCTGGGCGATGTGGGATTTGCCGACGCCGACCGGACCACAGATGAGCACCGACTCCTGGCGCTCAAGGAACCGCAGGGTGGCCAAGTCGCGGATGATCGCGGCAGGGGCCTGGGGGTTGGCCCGGAAGTCGAAATCAGCCAGGGTCTTGACCTCCTCGAAACGTGCCCTGGCCACGCGGCGGGCGAGGGCGCCCTGTCCTCGACGATCGGCCTCGTCCTCCAGGACCAGGGCGAGGAACTCCAGATAGCCCAACTGCTCGCGCTGCGCCTGCTCTAGCCGTTGCTCCAATGTAGCCAGGATTCCGCTCAGCTTGAGCCCTTTCAGAGTGCGTTCCAACTGGTGAACTCGCATGTCCATTACCTCCGTGTGTCAAGGGTAAATGCCTGTACGCCGCGCAGGTAGGCGCCGGTCGCGACACTGGTGGCGGATTCAGGCGGGGTCTGTGCGTCCAGTCCCCTTGCGAGGATCTTCTTGACCGTGCGATAGGCCGGGTCGCCGAAGGCGACTGCCCGGGCGCACGCCGCGTCGAGCCGAGCTGCCCCGTAGGTCTGCTCCAGCCGGAGGATGCCCTGCGCCTGACGCAGATTGGTAAGCGTGTCAACGGTCAGGAGCCGGCGAATGGCCTCGGAAACGCTCTGGCCCATCTCTCTGGCCCGGTGAAGGCACAACTGGGGCGTGTGCTCGAAGAAGGCTATGCGGTCCGCCGGCAGGTCGGCGGGATCCGTTGTGCGCCCGCGGTCATGACGCCGCACATGGGTCTTGACGAGGTTTCCGTCATGGTAGAACTCGACGAGCCGATCGGTGAACCGGACGTCCAAGTGGCGGCCGCGCAGCTGGTAAGGGACTGTGTAGAGCGCCCTGGCCACCTGGCAGTAAGAGTCGGGGGCGACCTTGACCGTCGTCCAGGTACAGCGCTCAAAGGGGAGTTCCGGGAGGGCCGCCATCACCGGCCTCTCCTCTGCCTGGAAGACCTCAAGCGGCTTTTGGTGCGTGGTACCGTGGATACGCAGGCCGGCCACATCGACGCACCAGCGGACAGCCGCCTGGTTCATGGAATCGAGGCTGAGGAACTGCTCCCCACGCCAGAGGCTATCTTTGACGTAGGAATACGACCGCTCCACGCGCGGCTTGGCTAGGACCGTCAACTGCAGAGCATCCCACTGAAGGACCCGGACTCTTCCGCATCGTGCATCCATTTCATCCTCTCTGTGGCAGGGTTTATCAACTTGTCACATCCGGCCACACATGGGGTGAGAACCGAGTTCAGTTTGAGGATGACGGCGGGTGCATGCGATCAGTACCTGTAAGCTGGACCAGCACAGCAGCGAGGGACCCGTTTGTGACTGTGGCAGGGGGACGAGCGTTTTTCCGGACGGTCGATCTGCTACGCTTGGTGGCGCTTGTTCAGCAGCTCAGAATTGAGCTGGACGCTGTAAAGCAGATTACGCCACAAACGTAAGCTTCATTATGCCTATATTGAATCGCTCGTCTAGCTGAATGGGATACAAGAGACCAGGTGCACCCAACTAACGAGGTCCGCGAGGGTTGACAATCCTGAGTGATTGGGCATAATGGAATTAACACAGAGACTGAACCGTCTGCGGGAGGCGAGCGAATGAGCGATGAGCGCGGTGAACAGTTGCGCCGGTATCATGCCCTCCACCCACGTCCGGAGGCTGTGTATGACGATCTCTTCGTCTCCAGCAATCCTTTTTTCGATCCCCGAGATGTGGTGCAGGTCAAATACGAGATGCTGCGTCGGGTCCACCATGACGAGGTCCCGATAGCGCACGCAGCGGCTCGATTCGGGCTTTCCCGCCCGACGTTCTACGAGGCCCAGTCGGCCTTCTTGGGTGGTGGACTTCCTGCTCTGTTACCTCAGCGGCCAGGCCCACGGCGTGCCCACAAGCTGACTGATGAGGTTATGGCGTTTGTGGACGTCGCGGTCAGTGATGACCCGTCGCTCCGCGGGCCGGCACTGGCGGCTCTGATCTGGCAGCGCTTCAAGGTGAAGGTGCATCCGCGAAGCATTGAACGCCGGCTTGCACAGCGGCGAAAAAGGGGGCGCAGTCTCAGCTGATTCCGGTGAAGCACTACGTGCCACAAGACCTGTGTGCGCGCTACGAGGAGCTGCGTGCCTGGGCCGCTGGACAGACAGCACGAACGGGCGGCCCACGAGGATTGGCGCTGCTCCTGCGACGAGGTTTGCCGGGATGGATGGAGGCCTGGTCAACTCTGCCGGTCGCGCCGGTAAGGAAGGTACAGGCGCCACGTGAACGCACGACGTCTGACGCCTGCCTTGGAGTTACCTCCGAACTGACCGTGATCCTCTTCGGCGCGGGCCTGAAGCTCCTCCTGTACAGCGAGGGTTACGTCCAACGCCAGCGGACGCTGCCAGTCAACCGAGCTGCGCGCCAGACGGGAAACCTCAAGGCCGAGGACGATCCCGACCCGGCCCAGGCCAACATCGGCCACCAGCTTCTGAAATCCCAGGCGGTCTGCCGCTGAGGCTCCGGACTGCCCAAGATC
>JAUYEG010000043.1 GCA_030691505.1 Bacillota bacterium
ACGGAGCCAACCTGGCGCGCGGAGGGATAGTAGAGCAGCACTTCCCTGGTCATATACCAGACCGTGAGCACGCAGCCCGCCGCCCCGAGCACGTCCCTGACCACCAAGCCGCCGGGCCCCTGTGTGTGGCTAGCCGGGTTCAACCGCCTAGCGGCGACCGTGAGCGTCCACGCCGCCGCGTATGCGCTCCCGATAACAGCGGCGAAAGTAACCGCCCGCAGCGCCGGGCCAGCCAGCAGCAAACCAAAGGTTTCCGGGAACGAGTCGATGCTCACCAGGCGCGCCACGGCTAAACCGAGCACAGCCAGCCCGGCGGTGTCGACGTGCTTGACCGGCGCCCTCAGGCCCAGCCAGATGAGTGTCGCACCCTCCACGGCCCAGGCCACCGTGATCCAGGAACCGTCCAGGGCCACCGGAACCGCCGCGGTCCCGAACACCCACGATAAGCCCAGTAGGGCCATCGTCATCAGCCGGTCCTTGCGGTTGAGCCGGAAGTTGAGGACGCCCATCGCCACGTAGAAACCCGCCAGCCCAAGCGCAAACGCCCCGCGCACGCCCGCCGGCTGCCGAACCAGCAGGTCGAGGGCGCATGCGAAGTAGGCGAATCCGTTGAGCGTGGCCAGCGCGAGTTCGGCGGGCGAGCCCTTCTTGCCGCGCATCACGGTGTGAGCGATGGACAGCAGCGCAAAGATCAGGTGGTAGGCTGTCGCAGCCCACATCCCGGTAGCGGCAAGACCCGTGTGAAACCGCGAAACCCGCCACAGCCAGTAGATCCCCCACGTGGTGACAAACACGATGTAGTTAAACAGCGGCCACCGCCGGAAGTAGGCCACCAGCAGCAGCCCCGCGTCCAGCACCGCGATGTAGGCAAACAGGCCCCCGAAGCCGCCCCCGCCCGACCCCGTGCTGAGCAGGAAGGGCGTTGCAAAGCCACCGATCAGCCCGAATAGGCCGACCACCATGGAGTCGTAGGCGACGGCCAGGCCCGTGGCCAGCACGGTGGTCAGCACCATCAGGCCGAAACCCACCCCATACGGCATAATCGGCCTGTCAAACAGAACTGTGGCCGCCGTCGTGGATAGGTACAGGATTGCGATGCCCCCACCCGTCATCGCCTGCGACCAAACGCGGTAGCGACGGCGGTGGCCCCACCACCCCAGGCCAAGCACCGCGAGCCCGGCCACGTAACCAAGAGCTGTCCTGAGGTAGTCGTTGGTGACACCGTAGCGGTAGGCAAAGATGGCGCCGACGATCAGCAGGATTACCCCTACGCGGCTGAGCCAGATGACGCCGACCGCCGCCTCGGCCCGCGACACCTGGCTATCGGCTTCGCCGGGCGCACCGGTTGTGCCGCGGCCACCGGGCGCGGCCCTGGCGGCGGCCAAGGGCCCGGCGATGGCCGCCCAGGCGCGGGACCAATCGACCGCGGGGCGGGCGATCCGGGGCTTGGGCGAGGCTTTGCGTGCCGCTGCCGCAACCCGCGCCTTGGAGGCTGTCGGCAAGACGGATGGCTGCGGCGTCGCTGGGGGCTGCGGCGCCGGTGGGAGCACAGGAGACGTAGGAGCCCCATGAGGCTCAAGAAGCTGGGCCGGCTGGGAAGGCACAGCGGGCCGGGCAGTCAGAGCGGACTGGGCGGGCGCCGCCACAACCGGCTGCGCAACGTGCTCCTGCAGGGAAGCCATTGCCGGCGCCGGGACGTGACGGCCCGTCTGCAGCAGATTGACCACAGACGTGACCCCTAGCGCGCCATACACTGCCCGCTCGACAATTTCCCGGTCGGCCGTAGAAGGCACAGTGCCCTCAAGGGTGACCTTGCCAGCCTTCACCGATGCCCTGAGCTGGTGTGCGTAGCTGCCCGCCTCGGGGAGGTCGATAATCGCCCGCCTGACTCTGAAGGCCACAGCGGGATTCTCCTCTGACCCGACAACCACGGGGCCGCCCGCGGCTGCCGCGCCGGCGGGCTGCGGTTGGGGTGCTCCCACGGTTTCAGCCGGAGGTGGAGGGGCCCAGCCCTCGGGGAGAGATCCGCCGGCAACAAGCTCACGGCGCAGCGCCTCGTTCTCGCGGCGCAGCTCGGAGAGGTCACGGGCAATGGATGCGAGCCGGGAATGGAGCAGATTGATGTCCTGCTGCAGACTTCCGGCGCTGGCGGCCTTGACCACCAGCCACAGGAAGCCGACGAAGATGAGGACCAGAACGCCGCCCATGTGTCTCCCTCCTCAGCTCTGCGGGGATGGATCAGGGATGGCAAACTGGACTTTAGCACCTGAGCCATCCGCTATCCGAAAGCACACCACCCAGGTATTCAGCGCTTGCGGTCATTTGCCTGTTATTGCTAATGCGTGAGTAGCCGCGCCCAACGAGAGGGGGCCCGACCACACGCGTCAGCCCGGCCCGGGGCCAGCCAGGTACTGCTTGAGCCCCGCCAGATCGGTCACACCCTCCTCGGTCGGCACGCGCTGCCCCGGTCTGAAGAGATCGCGGATGCGCGGGTGGAGTTTGCTGTCAACCCAGACCACATTGCCGATACCGCCATCACCCTGGAGAAACTGGCGTGACCGGATGTAGGCGAGCGACACCCCGGTGATGCCGTCGGTCTGCTTGCCGCCGGCGTGGTTGGCCAGTATGTCCCACGTCCGGCCGTCCGGGGACACCGCCGTCGAGTTGCGCGACATGATCCCGATTCCCCGGACCTCGTCTATCCAGAAGGCCAGGTTTTGAAAGCAGCCGCACGAGGTGTGCGGGTGCCCGCGCAGGGAATGAAGGAAAACCCTGTTGAGCTGGCCCTGCGTCAGCTCGCTGTAGATCCGGTTGCAGCCCTCATACTCTCCCCGCACCGGATCCAGCACCGCGCCGCGGTCGAACACCATCTTGAGCGGCAGGTCCTTCTCGCTTTGCCGCTGGTAGGGCACCCGGGTAAGCCCGAAGTACGCGTTCGCCTTGGTCGAGAAGTACGTGCGTGAGGCGCACATCGGCTTTCGGTCAGGTGTGATGATGCAGGTATGACCGAGTGAGAACGGGCGGCACTCCGTGCACGCGCAGTACTCCGGGGTGTTTTCCTCGGTCATGGAGGCGATCGCGCGGCGCCGGGCCGCCTTGTACTCGCGTACGGCCGCGGCCTCCACCGCCAGAACGGCGCGGTCATAGACGAGCCTGACGCGGATCCTCTCAAGCCGCGGGTACTGAAGTCGGATGCCCCAGTAGATGGCCGCACCGATCTTTTCGCCGAGCGCGGCAGGCTCCGCCAGCGAGCTGAGGCGCAGCGACCCGTCAACCTCTTCCGCCTGCACACCGGAGATGTAGTTCACGGCCTTGAGCGCAACGCTTTCGACGATCGGGGCGAGGTCGTCCGTCAGGTCGGGGTGGTATACCTCGACCACAATGCCCACTCCACCCCCGCCGGGGCTGCCCACCACCTCGACCGCTCTGCCTTCACACGGAGCCGGCCGGAGGCAGAAGAACGAATCCGGGTCGCCTCCGAGCCGGTGCCGCGCATCCAGCACCTCATTGGCATACGCCGTGTTGCAGAAACCCGGCAGGCTGATGATCTCATCCCGGAAATAGCGCAGGCGCAGGTTGGGGAAGCGCAGGCTTTCCTCAACCATGTGGGGTATGTCGTCAGCCACGACCCGGGTCCCGTAGGGAAACGGGAATGACCGGGGAACCGCGGCCGGTGCCCCTAGTTTCATCAGGCCGAGGGCGCAGAGGTATTTCAGCGGCGGCAGGTCCGCGCAGATAATCATGCAGCCGGGCAGGTCTTTCTTCAGGAAGTGTCCCAGCTCGTGGCCGTCGCCGGCCCGGATCCGCCCCCATACCAGGCCGTACCGGACCATCATCTGCAGAAAATAGATCGGGGACGTATCCCGGCTGCCTATGTAGTGGGCGTCAGGGACATCCGGCTGGTCCGTGAACACCATCAACTGCCTGGCCTTAAGCTGCTGGATCAGCTCCGCCTGGTCCTGTCCGCCGAGCACGAGCACCCAACCGGCGCGCCACTTGCTGCCCGTAAACACATAGGACTGCAGCTCACGGTCGGCGACGAAGAACCGGTGCCGGTCGGGCTGATCCGCCTCGCACAACTCGGCGGCGAGCAGCAACGGCTCCAGCAGGTCCTTCACGTCACCCTCTTGTCTGCGCAGCAGCTCGGAGCGGAGGGCGGGTAGATCGAGGTCGCCCTCACCCCAGAGGGCGGTCTTCACCGGCAGGGGGTATTCCGATCCCTCAAACCTGCCAACCCGGTCGGGCAGGAGCTGCAGAATCTTCTCCACGCCGTGCGTCATCAGGGTTTCTACGGTGGGTGCGGTGGGCATCTCGGGTCCCTCCTGCTCGAACATGGGCATGGCGGTTTACAAAATCACGGGCAATCGTCTAACCCCGGCCGGCCGGCCGTGCGGGAAGCGCCTATGCACGCTAGGCCTTCTAGCAGCTTGTGGCCGTTACCTTCTGTCTGTTGACGGACCTGATTGGTCTAGCGGCCTTGTACCCGCGGTGCGGCCCGCGGGCCCCGCCGACCGGCGCCGGCGCAGACAGGACTCGCAGGGGCCCGGCCCAGAACAACCTCTATCTGCGGACGGCCTCAAGGGAGTCGTGCGGGGACGAAGCACGAAGACACAGACGCAGAGGCGAAGCGGTCAAGGTGGATAGGGTGGCTGAACTGCACGTTCAGGTCAAAGTGACGCTTACGTTATGATACGGATGAACGTGGAGGCCGTGGGGTGCACCCAAGGATTCCTGGAGCTGCTGACCCAGGTTGTAGGGGCGGATGCGGCGAGGGGGTTTGCGGAGAGGTTACTCAGGTAGAGTGGCTAAACAGGCTTTCCCGCTAATCCTCCCTTGAGCGAGGTGCCCGGCGCGGGGACGGGTGCCTGGGACGCCTTATAGCACGCAGCACGGTGGGTTGGGAGCGCCGCAGGTGTCCTCGCGGCGCTCCCACAGTCGCAACGGCAGAATACAAGTGTCTAGGAACCAGCCTTCCTGATCTCCAGGGTGCCGGCGTGTAGAGTGACTTCGAGCGGGTTGGCCCCGTCGCCTATGGTCCCGCTGATGTCCATTTCCTGCTGCATCAAACCGCTTTTGGTGTCAAGCGTATAGTCGCTGAAAAAAGATGACATACGCAGGTCGGCCTTGACCTCAAACCCCGCCTCCGGGGCCAGTTCGAGTTTCATCAAAGTCTTTGTGCCGCTCGCCTTTAGTGACCCTTTGAGCCCGGTGACCGTCAGTGAACCGCCATGAACGTCAGCCACAACGGCTCCGGCCGGTCTCGCCAGGTTGAAGTGGGACTGCCCCTGAACCCTTGTCTCGCCCTGGACTTCCGAGATGCGAGTGACTGGGCCGAGGGTCATCACGTCGCAGTTTCCGCCGACCCCGCGCACCTCAACGGTACCTAACTCGTGGGATGCCTGCAGCTTAAGGTCACCCGCCACCGCACTAACCGATGTCGACTGTCCGCCCGGGTTGGAGAGATCCGCGGACCCCCCTATATGGGAAACCGTCAGATGGCCATATGCAGTATGCAGGCTCAAATCGCCGCCGATCCGCTCCGCGGTGGCGCCTCCCTCCCCCGTCGCCCTTACCCCGCCGTGGATGTCGGTGATCTGAAGGGTACTCCAGCTTTCTATCGCCACCGACATGTGCGAGGGCACCTCTATCTCCAGGTCGCAGGTAACGCTATGGGCGTATGTCGGTCTGACCATGGGCTCCGCAAACTCGAGCACTATTGAGTCGTCAGCGCCCTCAACGAACCGCACGGCGAGTTGCTCAAGGTATCGATTTGCCTGCGCGTCAGTATCCGTCTGAACCGCGTAGCTGTAGGCCGCTGAGATCTCGTCGGTTTCAACACCACGGATGATGATTGAGCCGACATTGGCGCACACGATGAGTTCCCGCGCGGCCCCGGCGGCCTGTACAACCTGTCCCTGCTTCGCAGCCTCCTTGAACGTCCCCGGGTGCGGCATTTCGGCCGCAAATCCGTCCTGCCAGCTGTTTATGAAATCATCGCGGTTGGCTTGGACATCCCAGGCCATCAACAAGGTGAGCAGCATGACGATGGCGACGATTGCTCTACCCCTGGTCATCAGATAAAACCTCCCTTGTCCCCATGTCCTAGACATCCAGCCACTTTTCCACAATGGCGGAATCAAGGGCGAGCAGCCCGAGAGCGACAGCGCCGATCGAGATTGCCGGCGCGGTCGAAATGGGATCCGCAATGAGCTCCAGGACCCGGCCCACATCCCCCACAACTACGATGTGCATGGGGGGGACCCAGCGCAGGAACAGATTCAGAATGCCGCCGATGCGCAGCCCGGCCCAGGCTCCAGTTGCCGCCGAGAGCGGCACTAAAGCCGCGGGCCAGATACGCGCGGCCCTGCCCAGCAGGTAGCTGAACTGCACGAGCAGGCTGACGGCAAACAGAATCACCGCAAGCACGAGCCCGAGCTTGAGCCCGTTGGCCGCTACGGTGGTCCAGAAGAGCCCAGGCGCGATTTGGCGCATGTAGTTGACGATAGCCTTGACGATAGCCTTACTGTACAAAGGCCACCCCGCGGCAATCGCCACCAGGCCAAGGAACATGGTCTCGGTAAGGGCGACAGCTGCCTTTACCGTTACCAGGGACCACGCAGGCATCGGGAAAGCCAAAGTGTAATGCGCAGTCCCCTGCTGCCACTCCCGGTACCAGGCCTGAAGCGAAGCGAGAGCGACCCACGATAGCGAGATAAACACCGGTGCCCACAAAGACAGTTCCAGAGCCCCGCTGGGCCACCTCCCTGCCCTGGTGAGGAGGAACGCGTCCCAAATCACGATTATCCCGGCCGCCATCAACACCGAGCCCCTGGCAGCCAGCAGGTCACGGCGAAACAGGGCCCACAAGCGCCGTAGCATCATGCGTACACCTCCTCGAACAAGGCCTCCAGGGACCGTCCGTGCTGGATCCGGAGTTCCTCAGCGTTGCCTGCGAGTTTGACGCGTCCTTTGTCCAGGAACACCACGTCGTCAAATGCCCCCTCGGCCTGGATGACCTCATGCGTCGAAATGACCATGCTGCCTTCCTCGGGCCGGTACTGGCCGACGATGGCCTGAACGATGCGGGACCGCGACCGGGGATCGATGCCCGAAAGCGGCTCGTCAAGCAGCAACAGCCGGGCCCGGCGCGACAACGCCAGCACGAGCTTGAGGCGCGCCCGCATGCCCCGCGAGAGGCCGGCGACAGGGGACTTGGGGTCGAGTTCCATGAACGATAGGAGTTCAAGGGACTTGGCGCTGTCCCAATCGTCAAAGAAGGTTGCCGTATAGGAAAGGGTCCCTTGGACCGTCATCTCCCGGTACAGGGAATCGGTCTCCGGCAGATAGGACACAAACTTCCTGCTCTCGATGCCGGGGCGCAGGCCCGAACTCCTGACCTCTCCGCCCGACGGCTTGACAAGCCCTGCCGCTATCCTGAG
>JAUYEG010000090.1 GCA_030691505.1 Bacillota bacterium
GGAGCGCTGCAGGCTAGACACAGATGGGCATGACGATGGCCAACCTGGGGAATTTCAAGGGAACGTTCAACCTCAAGAGGTCGGGCTTTGACCCCAGCATGCCGGGGCACCAGTCCGACCACGAAATGATCGCCCGCCAGGAGCCCCGGACCGTCAAAGAACACGGCGCCGGCATTGGGCTGCCGGTCGCGGTGAGACGGGAAATGGCCCTGATGCTTGACGATCACCTCTGCGCGCTGACCGTGTCGCTCCACCAGTACCAAAAGCACCACTGGCTAACCGAAGGCGCCGAAGCCTTCATCAGCCTTCACGAACTGCTCGAAGGGCACATCGAAATGACAAATAAGCATATTGACGCGGTGGGCGAGCGCGTGGCCCGGCTGGGCGGAGTGCCCACGGCACACCCGGTAACGCAGCATGAGCTTTCCTACGTCAAGCATGAGGCCGAGGGCCGCTACTCGATGCGAGATTTTCTGCGCAACGACCTTGAGCACGAGCTGAAGATCCAGGAGATGATGCGCAAGCAGATACGGCGCGCTCATATCTGCTGTACATGGCCCGGGACTGCTACCGGGAGATTCTAGGCGGCGGAGGAGAAAAGCACCAACGCCACGAAGGACGCCATTCAGTTCGCCCGGTCACGACGTCTCCTGGAGGTGCCCCGATGGATGAACGGGCCGCCATCAGCTATGTGACAACCAATGGCAGCAGTCTGGAGAAGGCACGGCTGAGCTGTATGCTCGATGGGAGGCCGGCTACCGCTGAGGAGCAAAAGCTGATCGGTTTCCAGAATCCCGATGGGGGGTTTCCCTATCGGACGCGACCCGGTCAGATGTCCAGTGTGGCCGCCACCGGCTTTGCTTTTACGTGGCTGGACGATATGAACATCCTGACCGGACCGGTTGCCCAAGCGGCGGCGCGGTTTCTTCTGACCAATCAGCGTCCCGAGGGTTGCTTCGACGAGTCCCCGGCGCTTGCGGCGCTCAACCCTCCCGCGTGGATGATGCCGGATACTCTGCCGTCTCAGGTCTTCAACACCGCCAACACCCTCTACTGGCTGTCCCGGAGCGGCCTGGGCGTGTCCGCCGCTCTGAACAGCGCGGCCGATTGGCTAGAGGGCCAGCAGCAGCCAAACGGGCAGTATGGCGGATTTGTTCACAGCACATGGCTGTCCGTCGCGGGCCTGGCTCTCTGGCGGGGAAGCGATCATCCTCCGGCCACAAGCGGTCTGGACTGGCTCAGCGGCCTTGCTCTCGACACCCTGGCAGCCTCCCAGCTGAGTTGGATGCTGCTTTCTCTTGGCGCGTGCGGGTATGGCCGGAACAGTTATTTCAGCAAAGCGCTGACTGAGCTGTTCCGGCGGCAGTCGCCCGACGGCAGCTTCGGCTCGGAGGATGGTCCGGCTTTCGCGGTTCACGCCACGCTGGAAGCGATCAGGGCCCGGAGGATCTCGATGGCCGGACAACAGCATCAGTAGCCTCACCTACCGAGAACCTTCCTAGACGGAAGTTGTAACCGGCCTTGTGACTGAAACTGTCATCTCGCAGGCCTTTTTATTGACAAGACCCAATCCATTCTGTATACGGGGAGGGCTACGGCGCCAAGGATCGCACTCCAAGATGATCGAGGAATAGGCGCTGGTGCTCATCGGGCTCAGTGACCTGGTCGAATGTCACATCCTGGTCCCGGACCCGGACGGTGTTCAACTGGAGCTCTGACAGCCGGTCAAGGACATGCCGAAAGCTCTGGTAGGCGTCGGGCTGCCGTTCACGCAGAGGGGCCAAGGCCTGCTCCATGTGCCACTGCACGTAGTAGGCAAGCATGCAGAGCAAGGCGTGGGCCCGGACCCGGTCGGCCAGGCGGTGGAAAATCGGACGCAGCTCCAGGTGCATGGTCTTCATCGCCCGGAAGGCCCGCTCCACATGACGCAGCGATTTATAGCTGCTGACCGCTTCTTCCGCTGCCAGGCGGTCGGCGCCCACGTTTGTTTCGACCACGTAGATCCCGTCAAGCGCCGCCTCGGCGGCAATGGCCGCCTCGTCACGCCTGAACTCAAAGCGCCCCGGCTCAATGGTCAGGACGAAGTGTTTGCCGACCTTGAACTTGCCGATGACCTTGCCCACCTTCAGGGCGATCTTGGTCTCGTCTTTGAGCCGCCCCTCGGCCACGCTGGTTCGGATCTTGGCAAGCTCCATCTCCGTGGCTTGGAGCAGATCCTCCCGCTTCCGGCGGCGCTCGACGCCGACCTTGAAGTTCCGGCATAGCACCAGCCGCCGTGAAGGGTTCTCAGGGTCGATGATCTCCGCCAAGTCGTGTTCATCGAACAGCGACAGCTGCAAAAGCCCGCGCTGCCTGAGGTTCCGCACCTCGGGGGCCTTCAAGGCGGTGATCCAGGCATACCCGTGCTCGTTCAGGGCCTGACGATGGAGTTTGGTGATCATCCCGCAGTCGCCCGCCAAGAGCACCTCCTCGATCCCAAAACGCATCTTGAGCTTCTCAAGCTGGGCCGGCAGGGTCTTGGAATCACTTGTCCGGCCGGAGAAGACCTCGACCGCCACCGGACAGCCTTGATGATTTGTCAGTAGCCCCAGCACGATCTGTTTCGTGCCCCGTTTGCGATCACGGTTATAGCCGAACTGCGCCAGAGGGCAGCGCCGGCCTTCCACGTACGAGGATGTCACGTCGTACAGCACCAGGGAACCCTTCCGCAGGTGCCTTTGGGCCAACATCTTCTCGATCGCCGGCTGGCGTCTGAGCAGGGCGTCCATCGCCTTGTAGAGCGTCTGCACGGAGACATCCGCAGCGCCCTCGAGCCACTCAGGCAGGCTGGTCCCCTCCCACCAGGCCGCGGTGAACCGTTTGGAAGCCGCACGGATCACCCGGCTGAGGATCATTCCCAGGGCCCGGTCCTGCCAGGGCTCCTTCCGGCCGCCCAGCAACTCCGGCACTCCGAGGGACCTCATCACCTGCCAGACCGACCAGACGGCGCCGTGTGAGCGGGAGCGGACAACCCGCAGGGCCTCGTTGGCCGACACGAAGGCCTCGCCTTTAAGGCTTCTCTTGATCATCTGGACGATGTGCATCGGCAAGGCGGACAGGTTGGCCAGGGTGCGATGTCGGACTTTGCCGTTATCACGGTAGGTTTCCCGCAGCAGGGCGCCGCTGTAGACCTGGTCCTTGTACCGGCTGGTGATGATATCGACGTGCATTGGCCCGCCCCCTACGCCGTGTGTACTTGGACCAAGGTTCGATGGCCGGGGCGCAGACTCCTGCATTCCTAGGCCAATTCATTGGATACACTGCCAATAGCCAACCCCCCTTCAGGTCCTGCTTAAGGGGGGGTTGAGGGTCTTCAGGGGTTACAACTTCCGCCTAGCGAGGTGTGCCGGGGCTGAGACCCAGGATGCCGTGTCCAACAGCGTTCAGACGCAGGCCTCCGGCAACAACCGTGCCGAGCACATGCCAGCTCAAAGGGTCTGTTCCTGTGTCTTCGCCCCTGCCTTCGCTGTCGCCCATGCGGACGATCGTCATATCCGCGGCAAGCCCGGCCCGGATACGGCCGCGTAAGGGCAGGTCCGGCCCTCCTGCTGCGGCTGCGTTGGCCGCGAAAAGGGCGACGGCCTCGTCGAGTCGCAAGCTCTCGGCGGGACGGAAATGGTCGACCGCCCCGACTAGGCCGAACATCGGGTCAAGCGGGGCGACCGGGCTGTCGGAGCCGCCGCACACCGGCGCGCCCGCCGCAAGCAGGCTGTACAGCGGGTAGAGACGCTCCGCGCGGGCCGGGCCGAGGCGGAGTTGTCCCAGTTGCGCCGGGTAGGTGTTGTCCGCGCGAGCCCAGGAAGGCTGGACGGAAAGAGTCAGCCCCAGCGCGACCGCGCGCCTGATATGGTCCGCGCCAGGCAGGCTGAAGTGCTCGAGGCGATGAGGCACGATAGCGCGTGGGGCGCGGTCCGCCCGCGGCGAGGCGCCCGCCGCGGTGACGGGGGCGGGGCGCGCCGCCGCAACAGCCTCCCATGCACAAAGTGCCTGCTCAATAGCCGCATCGCCGATCGTGTGCAGAGCGACCTGCAACCTGGCAGCCTCGGCCTCGGCGAGGAAATGGCGCAGGGCGTCATCGCTGAAATAGAGCGTCCCGCTGGTCTCGGGCCTGTCGGCATACGGCTCGCGCAGCGCCGCCGTGTGTGAGCCGAGCGAGCCGTCCACGAGCAGGCACCCGCCGATCTGCGCCATACCGCGCTCAACAGCCCAGCTGACGTCGGTGGTCTGGGCAAACACGACGGTCCGCACCGGCAGCCGGTCCCGCAGGCGGAGAACGGCGTCGGCGTCATCGAGCGCACCCACCCCCCCGCCCTCAAGGCAGTGCACCGTCGTGCACCCCGCGTCTGCCGCGAGCTCCGCGCCACGGAGGACGGCCCGTTCGCGGTCAGCGTCTGTCAGCAGCGACTCGCGGCGACGCTGGGCCGTGGCGTTTGCAGTGGCGCGGAGGCAGCCGGTCGCCCGGCCGGTCGCGGAGTCCACGTCTACCCCCTCGGGGTAGGGGCCGTCAGGCGAAAAGGGCAGGCCGAGCACCTTCCACGCCGCCGAGTTGACGACGCATGAGTGGCCGTCCACCCGGCTGAGCAGCACGGGCACGCCGGCGAAGTGGTGGTCGAGCTCCGTAAGCGTGGGCATGCGTCGTTCCGCCAGGTTTAGCTCGTTGAGCCCGTTGCCCGCGAGCAGCGGGCCCTGATGGAGCCTCGTCCGGTCCGCGGCGTGCAGGGCCGACCACACATCGTCGAGGGACTTGCAGCCGCGTAGGCTCGCCGCGAGCAGGTCAAGGCCGGTGGCGGCGAGGTGGACGTGGCAATCGTGCAGCCCGGGGAGCAGCAGCGCGCCGCCCAGATCGGCGACAACCGTGCTCGGGGCGATCTGGTGCCCGTCGCGCCTGGCCGCTGCCAGGGCTCCGTCCGGAGACGGCGCCGCTGCCGCGATCTTGCCGTCGTGGCACAGCACCGCTGTCCGCACCGGTCGCGTCTCACCAGCCAGCAGCCTGAGGCAGCCAGTCAGGAGGAGGTCGCCGCTGGGTTCAAGGGTGCCTGGTTGCGAACTCATCTGGTCGCCTGCCACGTTGGCTAGTAGTGCGGCGTGCCGCGGAACTCGGCCCACATTGCCCCTCGCAGCGCCGGGTCGGCCAGCACACGCAGGCCGGTCAGCGCCATGGCCGCGGAAGCAGGCTCGAGCCAAGGCCACGCGCCGTCAGTAACCGTTGCCGCCGCGAACTCCCGGCTGTGCATCGCTGCCTCGGGGCCGGTCAGGCGCATGCTGCACCACACGGTTGGGCAGCGATGGCTGACATTGCCGACGTCGGTGGCAGCCTGGGCTGGCGGGCGTGGCTCCATGTCGACCCCTAGCGCACCCAGACTCTCCCCGAGCGCGGCCGTGAGCGGCCCGTTTGAGCAGGTGGGCATGTACGGCGGCCCTTGCTGGATCTCCAATCCTGCCCCGCTGGCCAGCGCACCCGCCCTGGCGCAGTTGCGGACCCTTTCCGATACCTCGGCCAGGTAGTCCCAGTCGAGCGTGGTGATGTGGATCCTGAAGGCCGACCGCTCGGGCACCGCGTTGGGCGCGCCCCCGCCGTCCGTGATCGTCGCCGGGATGCGGGTGCCCGCCCGCAGGTGCGGCTGAAGGGCGTTGAGCCCGACGAAAGTGATCAGCGTGGCGCTCAGCGCGTTGATGCCCCGCTCCGGCTCCCAGGCCGTGTGCGCCGCCCGCCCCCGGAACGTGACCACCATTGTCTGGTGCGGCGTGCTTGAGCCGCCGAGGAAGTTGCCGCCGTTGGAGGGGTGGATCTGCATCGCTGCGTCGATCCCGTCGAAAAGCCCGGCCTCGGCCATCAGGATCTTGCCACCGTCGTACTCCTCGTCAGGGGTGCCGTGGACCAGCACCGTGCCGGGCAGGCCGGCCAGGTCAAGCACCTTGGCCAGTGCGATAGCCGCGCCCGTCGTTGAGGCGGCGATCAGGTTGTGCCCGCAGCCGTGTCCCACGCCAGGCAAGGCGTCGTATTCGCAAAGAAAGGTGACTGTAGGCCCGGGGCGCCGGCCGCCGTGGCGGCGGGCGACGAACGCGGTGGGCAGGTCGGCAACCCCGGTTTCAACCGAAAAGCTATGCGCAGCCAGCAGGGCGGCCACACGCGCGGCCGAGCGGTGCTCCGCCGCCGGCGGCTCGGGGTCGTCGTGCAGCTCCCTGACCAGTGCGGCCAACTCGGGCCGCAGGGCCGTGATCTGCTCGACAATCCGGGCCCGATATGGGCCAGTGTCCATGTCTCTTTCCCTCATCTCAGGGGGGTAAGCCAGGTTCTGCCTGGATGTTCACAGTTGCGGAGCCGTTTACCTGCTAGCGGTCGGTGAGGACTGCAGCGAGCGGCCGGGCGGCGCGAATGGGCGCGGGACGCGGGCGCCGACCAGCCAGGGCACTTCCGGCATAGTTCTTGCGTATGCCCACCCAACCAGGAACGTGCGGTCAAGCTGCTGAATTCCCGGAGAGTGCCCCGCTCTCGGACACGGCACGTTCGCGGAAAGCGAGGAGACGCAGCTTTGCCCGACCTTCGAGTCACCTATGCGGGCCTGAACCTCAAGAACCCGGTCCTCGCCGCTGCGGCCGGGGTCACCGCCACAGTCGACCGGATGCGGCGGGCTGAGGATGCCGGTGTCGCCGCGGTGTGCGTCAAATCGCTGTTCGAAAACCCCATCCCGCGCCGGGGCGACCCGTCGCCGCACATGCGCGTCATCAGCGGGCGGCGCGGCCCGCTCGCGTGGGGAGCGCTGTACTCATACGAGCAGGCGTCGCACCTCGACGAGGAGCAGTACGCGGACCTGATCGGCAGGGCCAAAGCGGCCCTCTCAATCCCGGTCATCGCCAACATCGATTGCAGCACGCCCGAAGCCTGGGGGCGGTACGCCCGCCTCGTCGAGCAGGCCGGAGCCGATGCGATCGAGGTCAAGTCCTGCCCGCACGGCGAGCACCTGATGAGCGGCGACGAGCTGGCCTCGGCCGTGGCCCTGGTCAAGGGCCTGGTGTCCGTGCCCGTCATCGCCAAGCTACCAGGCCAACTGACGAGCCCCTACCGGGCGGCCCTCGACATCGAGGCGGCGGGGGCGGACGCGCTGGTGATGTTCAACCGGTTCTCGGGCCTTGACATCGACGTTGAAACCGAGGCCCCGGTCATGCACGGCGGTTTCGCCGGGCACGGCGGCCCGTGGTCCATCTACTACCGCCTCCGTTGGATCGCCCAGGTGACGCCGGAGCTGCGCATCCCGGTCTGCGGTACGGGCGGCGTCGGGTGCGGGGAGGATGTCGCCAAGTACGTCCTGGCCGGGGCAACCTGCGTCCAACTCGCCACGGCCGCGATCCTCGAGGGGTATGGCGCCTTCGGTCGGATCATCCGTGAGTTTGGGGAATGGATGGAGCGCAAGGGTCACGCCAATGTCGCATCGGCGCGCGGGCTCGCGGCCGGGCGGCTCCTTGCAATCGGCGACGTCAGCCGCAGGCAGACCGTGCGTGCCGCCATTGACGCGGATGCCTGCACGGCTTGCGGGCTGTGCGGGCGTGTATGTATATACGGCGGCGTCGACGTGCCGGAGCCGCCCGAAAAGGAAACATACTCCGTCAATGAGCTGTGCCATGGCTGCGGCCTGTGCGCGGAGGTCTGCCCGGCGCGGGCGATTGCGTTGACGGAGCTTAGTACCTGGACACCAGCCGGCGGGCGTGGAGGTCAGCGCAGGTGAACGGGCAAGTGAACCGGCTGGTGCTGGACTGGCGAGCGGCCAGTCCGGAAATCGCGGCTAAAGCCCCCGACATGGCCGTGCTCAATCTCGCGTCAACCGAGCAGCACGGCCCGCACCTGCCTGTGGGCACCGATCTGATCATCGGTCAGCACCTGGCGCGGGCGGTTGCCGAGCGGCTCGGCGCCTACCTGCTGCCCTCGATCCCCATCGGCACCTGCCAGGAACACATGGGACGGGCCGGCACCGTCTGGATCGGGCCTGAGACCCTGTATGCCCTGGTCAGGGACATCGCCCTCAGCCTGCGGGCACAGGGTTTCAGCAGGATTGTCGTCATTACGTCCCACGGCGGTCTTTGGGTGGTCAAGCCTGCGGTGCGGGAGCTTAACCTTAACTTCCCGGACCTGACCGTACTGCTTGTTGACCCCTACGCGCCGGCCATAGTCGGATCCGAAAGGGTGCTCGAGGGCCCCGGTATCGACCTGCACGCCGGCGAGGCCGAGACTTCACTGATCCTTCACCTGGATCCCGCCGGTGTGCACGTGGACTGTCTTGTTGACTGGCAGCCGGCGGTGGGGCGCGAGTTTCTCGACTATGTGCCCGTAGCCAGCGTATGCCCCGACGGAGTGTGGGGCCGCGCCACCCTCGCCACGGCCGAGAAGGGCCGCAGGCTGTTTGCCCTGATGGTCGACGGCACGGTACGTTACTGCAGCCAGAGCTTCGCCAAAGCGGCTGAGCTAAAAGGAGCTATCCCGGAGGGATCGCGCTGAAACCGTGTGCTTTCCCTAGCAGAGAGGAGGGACCCACGTGCAGTTCAAAGGCATCATTCCAGCGATCGTTCTTCCCATGACCGAGGACGCCAGGATCGACGAGCCGGCGCTCCGCCGCTATGTTGGATGGCTCCTGGAGCAGGACTGTCACGGGCTCGCCATCAACGTGGACACGGGAGAGGGGCCACACCTCTGGCCGGAGGAGCGGATCCGGGTTATCCAGATCGTGAGGGACGTGGTCCGGGGACGCGTGCCGGTCGTGGCCGGGCTCGCGGCAAGCTTCACCGAGCAGGCCGTGCGGGCAGCGAAGGAGGCCGAGCGGGCCGGGGCCGATGGGCTCCTGGTCTTCCCCATCCCGGTCTACCGGGGACGGCCGCTGCCGGCCGAAATTCCGTACCGCTACCACAAAGCCATTGCCGAGGCAGTGTCTATTCCGCTGATCTTGTTTCAGCTCCAGGACGCCCTGGGCGGCGTGGAGTTCGAGCTTGACGCCATGACCAGGATCTTCGAGATCCCGCGGGTGGTGGCGATCAAGGAGGCGGCGTTCGACGCGCGCAAATTCCTCGAGGTCGTGCGTCACCTGCGCGGCCTGCCGCGCGACATATCCATCCTCACCGGCAACGACAACTTCATCGCCGAGTCGTTCGTCCTCGGGGCCGACGGGGCCCTGATCGGCTTCGGAACGCTGGCGACGGAGATGCAGGTCCGGATGTACGAGGCGTGGAGTCGGGGCGAGAGGGACACGGCCTTGGAGATCGGGCGCAAGGTGCAGGCCCTTGCCGACGTGATCTTCGCCCAGCCGGTGCGCGACTACCGTGTACGCACCAAGGAGGCGCTCGTCATGCAGGGTGTCATCCCGCGGGCCACGGTGCGCGAGCCGCTGCTGGGCATCAGCGATGAGGAGCGGGAGAAGGTCAGGGGGGCGCTGGCGAGGGCGGGGTTGGTGTAGCCGGTCTGGTGAGCCCGTTTGAGGCTATGCCCGGGTGAGACGTGCGCCAGCTGCATTCGGTTGCCGAGGTGTTGTGCGTCAGGGCTCAACTCCCATAGACATCGCCTCGCGGGGCCAGTTGATGGACAAGAATCGTCGTGGTCGTTCAGGGCCGTACCTGATTAGGTCCAATGCCTTCTCGATGCGGCGACGGTGAGGTGCCGATAGCTTGCTTATGACTTGCCTAACGCGGCGGGAAACGACGACAACCCACTCACCGTCATCGGTCACGACGCAGGCTTTTCTTGGCCTCTTCCCAGGAGATGCTCTCGCCTCCGCGGTGTTCTTCGAGGTCCTCGTCCATCTCTGTTTGCTCTTCGGGTGCTACGTAGGCATCCAGATCCTCACGCGCCAGCAGCCATTGGCCCCGGACGTATGTTGCGGGCAGCCCGTGCGACTTGATGTACCGGAGCACATCGTCCGGCTTAACGATTTGTTCGGTCCAGACAGGGTCAGACATGTACTGAGCAGCTTGGTCCAACGTCAATAGGTCCTTGCGCTGCTGGCTCTCTCCGCGGGCGAAGCGCTCGAGGATTGACCGGTGTACGCGCCACTCCCGGCCGGCCTTGACGCCATGCAGTTCGCCGGTGCGGAGAAGACGATAGACTGTTTGCTCGTCGATGCGTAGGTATTTAGCCACCTCAGGCACGGTCAAGACCACGTGCATATTGCTCACCTCTCTAAGTACCATTATATATCGTCAAAGCTTAGGATTGGGCGCTAACATTCGACAAGACGGTCTGAAGGCTCGAAAGGGCTGGAGTCCACCGGCCTCCAGCCCTCTATCGCAGCCTTGCCTTCCCTACCGAGGAGCTTTCCTAGAAGCTCTTCACTACCTCATCCACCAGCCACCCCACAAACGAGACAGCCTTCCTGATGGGGTCCGGTTTGGTCATGTCGACGCCGGCCATCTTCGCGAGCTCCAGCGGCTTCTTGGTCCCGCCGGCCTTGAGTACACCCAGCCACCGGTCGACGGCCGGCTGGCCATCCTGCTGTATGGCCTGGGCCACTGAGGTCCCGACCGTCAGGCCAGCGGAGTAGGAGTACGGGTAGAGCCCGGAGTAGTAGTGGCCCTGCCGCATCCAGGTCAGCCGGGCGCCGTCGTCGATCTCAACGGTATCGCCCCAGAACTCCGCCAGTATCTCGCCCTGGATCTTGCTGAGCGTGGCTTCGGTCAGCGGGCGTCCCTTCTCGGCCAGCACATACGTGCGCCGCTGCAGTTCGCCCTCGATCAGGTGGCGCACGAAGTTGTGGTGATAGGTGGCCAGGAGCTGCATCATCACCCACCGCCGCATACGCGCGTCGGTGCTGCGCTCCAGAATGCTCTGGCCGACGAGGATCTCGTTGATGGTGGATGGGGCCTCAACAAAGAACATGGACGCGCGCGTGTTGGATAGCCGTTGGTAGCGCTGCGACAGGACCCCGTGGCCGCCGTGGCCGAGCTCATGGGACAGGGTCAGCGCGTTGCGCATGTTGCCCGTCCAGGTCATGCAGATGTACGGGTGGACACCGTAGACCGTGTTGCAGAAAGCGCCGCTCCGCTTGCCCACGTTGTCCGCCCGGTCGATCCAGCGGCTCCGGAGACCCTCCTCGATGATCGCGGTATACTCCGGGCCGAGCACCGACAGCCCCTGGATGATGACCTCGGAGGCGGTCTCGTAGGTGGTCTCGGGGCTGTACTCCGGGTCGAGCGGCGCCTCGATGTCGCAATAGAGCAGCTTATCGAGGCCCAGCACGCGCTTGCGCAGCTCCGTGTACCGGCGCATGTGCGGGGCCAGCTCCGTCAGGATGATGTCGTGCAGACGGTGATAGACGTCCTCGGTGACCTCCTGCCGGGAGAGGATCATGTGCGTGGCGGACCTGTACCCGCGCAGGCGGGCCAGCACGACGTTCTTCTTGACCTCGGTGGCCCAACCCGCGGCGTATGTGTTCTTATACGCCTTGAGGCCTTTCGTGAAGGACGCGTAGGCGTGGCGCCGCAGGATAGCGTCCGCCGAGCGCTCGTAGCGGCCCTCGTAGCCCGGGAAGGACATGGGCAACACGGTGCCATTCTTGTCCGTGACGGGATCGAAGGCCAGGTCGGAGGCCTTGGAGCGGTTGTAGATCATCCCGGGGGCATCCAGGACCTCGCCGAGGGCGGCCAGGGCAACCTCGGTCTCGGCGCCGAGAATGTGCGGTTTCTCCTCGAGCATGCGCTCGATGGTCCGCCGGAACGGCTCCAGGCCCGGCTCAGCGGCCATGTAGCGCTCGAGCGTGCCCTCAGGGAGCGCCAGCGGCTCGGTGCGGATGAACGAGGTTTCGGCCTGAAGCCTTGCCATGAGGGCGCCGACGCGCCCCGCTGCCACCTGGTTGGCGGCCGATGTGCCGTCTGTGGCCAGGCCCAACGAGGCGTAGGACATCACGGGGATGAAACGTTTGCGGAGCTCTTCCTCCGCCTCCAGGCAGGCCAGGAACGTCGTCGCCCCCTGGCCCAGCGTGCCCCTATACCGCGTGACCGAGGCGATGCCGCCCTCAACGGCGGCAAATGCGGCTTCCCAGGCTTCTGGAGTCGGGAAGATGTGCGTGAGATCCCAGGTCATCTCGACCGGAACCTCGGCACGGGTCAAACGCTTTTGCATCAGGGCTTCCTCCTTTGGAGTTGAGTCGCGTTCGAGGCGGCCCCAGTGCCGCCTGCGGGGAGTGGTATCCAACCCTCAGACTTCTGTCCCGCGGGGGGTGTCCCTCCAAGCCGTTTGATGAAACCAACACAAGGTGGCCCGGCGGTGCGCCGCCGGCCCCCCAACTGCGCTGTACGCTGTCTATTTGTACCTGAGCGTCAGGCTGGCTACGGATATGCCCTCGGGCCGCTCGGACCGCACGAACAGCATCGTCTTCCCATCGGCGGCCCACGCGGGGCTCGTCGGCAAACCGCGCTCGCAGCCTCTCGCGCAACTGCGTGTTGACCGGGGTCGACTCCGCCAGGTTGGCGAGCCTCCGTGCCATGCCCTGTTCGCGCGCGCCCTGGACGTCCCGAAGTCGTTCCTTGGGTCGGCCATGCCTGTGCCCCCTTGGATGCGATCACCTGCACGTCACGTCACCCAGATCTACCTGCACCACACCGCAGGATGCTCCTGTCTCCGCCGCGAAGGTTGGACCGGTTGCACAGACCGCAGGGGAGGGGTCGCGTTGGCCGGCAAGATCGAATTCGTTGACGAGCTCAGGATTACCGTCCTCGCAGATAACTACGTCTGGAGCAACTCGCTTTGCCAGGGCCAGTGGGGGGCGTCATATCTTCTCGACGTGAAGATCAAGGGGCAGGGCCGGCGCATCTTGTTGGATGCGGGGGAGTACGCGGAGCCGGTCCTTTTCAACATGAAGCTCCTCGGGATCGACCCGGGCACGATTGACCTCGTCGTCCTGTCGCACTCGCACCACGACCACACGGGCGGGCTGCTTGGAGTCCTGAAGGCCATGGGCAAGGAATACGTGCCGGTTATCGCGCACCCAGCCATCTTCCAAACCAGCTACCGGGCGACTCCGTTCTATGCCAACCTGGCGGTGCCGCTGATCACCGCGCGGCGCGAGGCCACCTGCGCGCACTGGGTGCTGTGCGAGTCGCCCATGCCGGTCGGCGCCGGGATTGCCTTCTCCGGGAGCATTCCGAGAGTGACCGAGTTTGAACCCTCAGGCCTGCCGGGGCTATACGTTCTTGACGACGGCACAGCGCACCCCTATGACATAACCGACGACGCCGCCCTGTACTTCAACACCCCGGCGGGCGTGGTGGTCGTGACGGGTTGCGCCCATGCGGGCATCGTAAACGTTGTGCGGCACGGTGCGGCTGCCACGGGCCTGTCCCAAGTCGCCGCGGTCATCGGGGGGTTTCACCTGGTGGGGGCGAGCGAGGACCGTGTCGCGCGGACCATCGAAGCCCTGCGCGCGTACCCGGGGGTCAAGATCGTCACCGGCCACTGCACCGGCAACAAGGCGGCGGCCAGGCTGGATGAGGCCTTCGGAGACGACTTCTGCGCGCTGAGCTGCGGCCTTGTGTTCGATGCGATGG
>JAUYEG010000020.1 GCA_030691505.1 Bacillota bacterium
ACACACGCCCGCACGCAGATCCCGCACACGTCGGCCTCAAGGGCCAGCGACCTGATGCGGCGCAGGCACCGCTCGCGGTAGCGGTCGCGGTCATCTTCGTCTACTGCATGCTCTAGGATCGGGCAGGCATCAAAGCACGCCCTGCAGGAGCCGCAGCCCCAGCCCCAGCCCCAGCCCCAGCCGCCGCCGCTGCCGCCATCCAGGCCCCGCGATGGGGACTCCACAGCCCCGGGCAGGAAGACCGTCGAAAGCCGCAACGCCGGCCCAGACTCGGGCGTCACAAGCAGCCCGTGTTTGCCGAGCCACCCCAACCCCGCCGCGGCAGCCACGGCCCGGTGTGAGACGCAGTGCGGGTAGTAGTCCGACACATGCTTGACCTGGCCGGCCCGGCCCTCGAGGGTCGCTCCCTCCGAAACACCGCCAAACTCCCCGGCCAGCCTTGCGGCCACCCTGGTCACGGCCTCGTTCAGCAGGCCGTACGCCCGGGCGTACTCGTTCCAGGCGGCGCGGTCCGGGTTCGTCGCCCAGGCTCGGGGGATCCCCCGCAACTCGTCACTATCGTAAGCCAGTCCCAGCGAGACGGCTGTGATGTCCGGGCCCGCGTCTGATCTCCGGCTTGGGCCCGCACCCGTTTTCCGCATCAACGGTTCCAACCGCGCCCGCAGGTACTGCTCCTGCTGCGGCAGCAGCCGCACCTGTCCGAGTTGGACCGCTGCGAGCACCCCCGCGCGGCCTTCCTCGCGCGCGAGCTGCCTAAACCGCACGGCCACATCCTCCCACGTCAACGCCGCAGCCCCCCTGCCCCGGTTACCCGGCTGTCTCAGAGCCCCTCCAGGGCCGTCAGCAACTCCGCGTAGAAAGACCCGAAATCCGGATACCGCTCCCTGTCCGCCTCGTATTCCGCCAGCTTCTCGTACAGTGCTCGCACGTACTGGAAACCCCGACCCTCGTCGTTCTTGAGCATCTGCTCCGCGGCGGCCTCGCCTTTCCTCTGAAGGTAGATACGCGCGTGGCAGGCGCGGAGCACGTGCTCGCACAAAGCGCTAAGCCAGTTGCCGTAGGCCTGCTGCTGCATCTCCGCCCTAATCGGCGAGTACAGGTGCGCGTATCTGGCCACCAGTTCAGGGTTCTCAAGGGCGTGATGGTTGACGAATGCGTGTCCCCCTTCGTGAAGCACGATGCTCTCGAGGAAACTGGCATCCGGCAGCGCCCCGGGCGTCGCCGGACCGAAGCAGTTGATCGCCCAGGCGCCGAGCGGGTCGTCGATCGTCCCGCCGAAACCGCACGAGATCATCGCCGACGGGATAATGACGAGGGCCTCGAGGCGCTCGCCGAAGTACCCCTCCAACTGCCCCAGCGGGTCAAGCGAAGCGTACACCATCCGGCAGTGCTCCTCGACCTTCGCGTACTGTGCCTGATGGTCCCGCCACCAGGCGTCCCAGTCGGCGGCCAAGGCGAAATCCCGCAGCCTGGTCATGAAGTCGCGAAGATCCTGCTCGCCGCCGCGGGACCGCCCCCGCAGGTAGTCGCAGATGGGGTACACCTGCTCCAGAGCCGGCGGGTCGCTGAATGCCAGCGCCAGCTTGGGCAGCGCGTCGTACCAGAAGCCCGTCCTGTAGAGCTGGCTCAAGTGGCTGACCGCCTCGTGCCGCCGCACCGCCCGGACCTGCTCCAACGCCGACTCCCGCAGGGAGGTGGAGGCCGCAGGGAGGTTTCCGCTCATGAGGTGCCAGCCGCTGGCCAGTCCGGCCGCCAGAAACATCAGCTCAATCTTGGGCGACGTCACCACGACGACACGCTCGGACGAGGGCAGGTCCGGTTGGCCGACAACCCTGGCCAGAGCATCAAGCAGCCTATCGTCGTAGCCGTCTAGGGGGCGTTCTCTCTGGGTAACCGCGGGCGGCGATTTCACGGGTGCGAGAGGCGTCGAGCAGGATACCAGCAGAGCGCAGATCAGCAAGAGGCATGTAAGGCGCAGGGTCTTGGACATCGTCTCTTACCCCTCCTGTGTCGGTTGCGCAACGGGCGTCTTCATGGATATTCACACCGGCGGGGCCAGTTATCTCTTCCCTCAGGCATTGCCTGCCATGGCTCTGTGGCTATGACTCGCTTGCCCACCGCCTTCTTTCACAAGTCTTCATTACCACGCCACTGTTCGTTAACAATCCCTTCACCTTTCCGGGCGACACTGTAATCGGATTTGTGGACCAAACCGCCCCCGGCAGCATCCGCCGGGTACCGTCGAACCGCTATACTGGGATTGAGGAGGAAGGACACATATGAGAACCAAGGTCAAGCTGCTGGCAGTCGCCGCTTTGGTCCTTTCCCTGACGGCCTTGCCGCTCGTCGGCTTTGCGCAAGAGATCAGGCCGGCCGAGAACTGGCGGGAACCGCTCAGGCCGCTGTGGGACCAGGCCCAGGCACTGCGCACCCAGCGCGCCGAGTTGGCCCAACAGGTTCGGGCGCAGCACCAAGTCAACGCCGGGCTCGCCGCCGGGATCAGGGCGGCCGTTGAGGCAAACACCCTGGGGATCAGGGCTCTAGCAGCTCAACTCCAGGCCTTCGTGGAGGGGCAGATCCGCCCGCTCCGCCAGCAGGCCGCATCGCTGCGAGAGGCTCTGGCCCAGGCCATCCGCGACCAGAATCGGGAGTTGGCCCGTTCGCTCCGGGCCGAGCTTGCCGGGGGCATGGAGCAACTGAGCGTGCTTCAGGCCCAGGCCCGCGAACTCCAGAACCAACTCCAGGCGCTGCGCCAGGCCGCCGCTCCCAGGCTCGAGGTCGCCCGGGAGATGCGCCTGCTGCTCGCCCCGCTAAAAGACCAGGCCCAAGCAATCCTCGACGAAATCCACGGCGTCCGCGCCGGCCTCCAGGAGGAACTGGAGAAGCTCCGCGGCCACGCGGCGAAGCAGGACGTCCAGGCCTGTGAGCAGTCCCTGGAGCGGATCATCGGCTACGAAAACCAGTTGATCGCCCTCAACCAGCAACTGCTGGCTTTGGAGCAGCAGTCGGAACAGATCCTGCAGAACGCGCTGAGCCAGCTGGAGGGGTAGTACGGGCAGCGGGGAGTTTGTGATCCGCGCCTCCGCCAACAGCTCCTTTACCGACCGAGGAGGGGGAGCCACGACCCCCCCTCCTCTTACTTCCTGGGTGCCGGCAGATACTTCCAACACTGTAGTATAATCAGCGCGGGAGGGGTGCCTTGGTGAGAAGAGAGTCCGACCGGCTCAGACAGGCCGAGAGGGATCTGGCTCATGCAAAGACGTCCCAGGATCACGGGGACCATGAGTGGGCCTGCTACGCAGCCCACCAAGCCTCTGAGAAAGCAGCAAAGTCCCTTCTGCAATCGCTTGGGGGAGATGCGTGGGGGCACTCGGTCACGTTCCTGCTGTCGGAAGCAAGCAGAGACACCGATGTTCCCGAACACCTGATTGAGCTGGCAAAGGCGCTTGACCGGCACTATGTACCCGCCAGATATCCCGATGCGCATCCTCAAGGTGCACCAATGGATTTCTATACCGCGAAAGACGCCGCGACTGCAATACAGGCGGCCGGGGAGGTTGTGCAGCATGTCCGGGGCTGGCTCTCGGCGCATCAACACCCGCCAGGGATGCTGGCCCTTGACGAGTACGTCGGCCGGATTAGTCAAAACCGAGACCTGCTCGCTGTTGTGCTGCACGGGTCACTGGCAACCGGCAGGCACACCGGCAGCAGCGACGTTGACTTGCTGATAATCCTCGAGGAGTCGCGCAAGCCTTATCTCGACCGTATCCCGGAGTACATCGACCAGGGTTTTCCGGCACCCATGGACCCCAAGGTCTACACCATCGCTGAAGTCCAGGCGGAACTGGCCAAAAGGGGTAGCCTGGTGCGGGAGGCGCTTTCCACCGGCAAGTACCTCTATCGCAAACCGGGCGCGCAGTTGCCAGCAGGGATAGCGCCCGCTCGGCACTCCATTTCCCAGAGAGGAAGCGACCACACGTGAAGAAGCGTACCAACGTCCTCCGTGAACTCCTCCGCGCCGGCAAACCCACCATCGGCACGCACCTGCATAGCCAGTGGCCCGGGATGGCGGAGGTCATTGGCCACACGGGCGTCATCGACTACATTGAGTTCTCGGGCGAGTACGCGCCGTGGGACCTTTTCTCCCTTGAAAACTTCGGGCGTGCCGTGGAGCTCTTCCCGCACATGGGGTCCATGATCAAGATTGACCAGGAGCCCAAGACGTTCATCGCGCAGCGGGCGCTGGGCTCGGGAATCCAGAACCTGCTCTTCACCGACATCCGCAACCCGGAGGATGCCAAACTGTGTGTCCGCTCGGCTCGGGCTGAAACCCCGCAGGACGGGGGCCTTATCGGCGTGGGCATGCGGCGCGACGTTGGGTACGTCCTGGGCCCGGGGTCGCCGGAGTACGTGGAACAGCTGCGCGAGGGCGTGGTCGCCCTGATGATCGAGAAAAAGAGCGCCGTCGAGAACCTTGAGGCGATCCTCTCGGTCGGCGGCGTGGATATGATCCAATTCGGCCCTGCCGACTTCTCGATGAGCATTGGCAAGCCGGGGCAGTTCACCGACCCGGAAGTGGTCGAGGCCCAGAAGTACGCTGTGCGGACCGCCACTAAGATGGGCATTCGCCCGCGCGTCGAGATCGGCAGCTTCGAGCAGGCCGAGCCGTGGATGGAGCTGGGCGTAAAGGACTTCTGCGTCGGCTGGGACGTGAGAGTCATATACGACTACTGCAGGAAGCAGGGCGAGGCGCTGGCCAGGATGCTGGGGCGGTAGCACAGAGCCCAGAAGTGTCTGGCTAGACCATGTCGTGGCGGCTTGGGGCCTTCTGCAATTTGGCGCCCAGGGGCGCCCCTGTGTCTAAGGCTTACGCCCGCTCTTTCAGGAAATGCCGGAAGTGGTCGATGCTCCGAAACCCAAGTTGGGAAACGTACTGCCGGAACAGACCGGCTGGTACGTCCCTACCTGTAGCCTGCGCGTGAACGACGACAAATGCGGCCCTCCGGTTCAGGGGGCTAATGCCCATCCACTTTGTCCCGTTCGTGCCCCCGGCCGGTTTCGTGCGTAGTAGAGTGGATACTGCACCGGGGGAGGACGTTCCCGTGAAAGAAGCCGCGTTTCGCCAGTACTGCCGTGAGCGAGGACTGTCCGATGAGGACGTAGGGAAGGCGGTCACCGCCGTACTCAACCTGGAGGCGTTCGCACGCCACCGGGACAAAACACTTGAGTCGCTCGATACCCAGACTCTGCAGGACCACATCTCGCAGCTCGTCATCCAGGGAGACAACACACCCGAGAGGCTACGCGCGCTCCAAGACTACATGCGGGCTACCTGCAACGGCGATCTCGTGGTGCATCTGCTCGGGCTGCTGGCAGGGCGCGAGGTATTGCCGAACATCGCGCAGAGGCTGGAGCAGCTGGCCGGCCCTGCAGCTCGGGCGTCTGTCTTCCAGGGCCTCGAGCTCCCGCCGCTGGGTTCGCCGCAGTCGGCCTACCCCGCCGTGACCCAACAGGTGGTCGCCCGGCTGCGCGGCGCCCTCCCGGAGGAAGCATGCATAACGGTACTCGCTGGCAATCACCATCAGATACCGGCCGAACGGTTTGCGGCGTTGAGGACCATCTACCTCGAAAAGGGGCTGGATGCGGCGCTCGCGCACAGGCACCGTGAGTTGGTGAAGCAGTTGGAGGCCCACCTCGCGAGCGGCGAGCCCTGGTTCGAGCAGATGGTTACGCCTGCCTTCGTGGATCACGTCCGGCACAACCCGGAGATCGGGGCCGGCGTGGGCGAAGGGGACCGCGTCTATTTCACCAAGGTCCCGTACGCCCCGCAGCAGTACTACGACGAGCGCGACCCGACGATGAAACGCTACTACCAGTGCCA
>JAUYEG010000017.1 GCA_030691505.1 Bacillota bacterium
GAGGGCGCTTGCGCCCCACAGCTTTCTGGCGACGATGGCGGAGGGGTCACACCCGTTCCCATCTCGAACACGGCCGTTAAGCCCTCCAGCGCCGATGGTACTCGGCGGGCGACCGCCCGGGAGAGTAGGACATCGCCAGAAAACCTGACAGGCCCCCGGCCTTTAGGCCGGGGGCCTGCTTTGTTGTCTCCGCCGATGCCTGCGGTGTTTGTCGTGTACTGGTTCTAGACCGTGGGTCCCAGCCGGTAGATCGCGAACTCTCTATGTCCGAGGGTCTCCGCCTTGACCGGCGCTCCGCCGGCGACATCCAGCGTCAGGTGCAAGAGCCGCCGTCCGGCCTCAGCCACCGTCTCCCGCCCGGCGGCGACGCCGCCCGCCCCGAAGTCGAGATTAGGCGCCATTGAGCTCCAGAGGCGGTCGCTGGTGGCGATCTTGACCACGGGGGCTACCGGCGACCCTGTGGGTGTGCCCCGTCCTGTGGTGAACAGCACCACCTGAGTGCCGCCGGCGGCCATGCCTGTGACCGATTCGACGTCATGGCCGGGGGTATCCATGAAAACGAGCCCGCTGCCGCCAGGTCGGGCCGCGTAGGGCACAACCTCGCGCAGAGGCGTGGTGCCCGCCTTGTGCGCGCAGCCGAGGGATTTCTCCTCGATCGTGCTCAGGCCGCCGCGGATGTTTCCCGGTGCCGGCTGGGTCCCACGAAGATCAACGCCGGTCCGGGCGATTGCCTCCTCGACGGAGCGAACCGCGCCGAGCAGGCTCTCACCGGCGCAGGCGGAGGCGGCCCTGGCGGCCACCAGGTGTTCGGCCCCGATCAACTCCGTGGTTTCGGACAGAATGACGGTCCCTCCGGCTGCAACCACCTGGTCAGCCACCCACCCAACGACCGGGTTCGCAGTCAAACCCGAGAGCGCGTCGGAACCGCCGCATTCCGTGCCAAGGACAAGGTGGCGCAGCGCAACCGGGATCCGCTCGGGGCGGCCCGCTTTGGAACGCAGCCAGCGCAGTGCGTTCTGTCCACGGACCTGCGCACGTTCGGTGCCGCCCTCCTCCTGGATGACGATGGCCGCGACCGGCTTGCCGGTGGCGGCGATGCCCTCCGCGACCTCCTCAGCGGTGACGTTTTCGCAACCGAGCCCCACGACGAGCACCGCCGCGACGTTGGGGTTGGCCCCGGTGCCAATCAGGGTGCGCGCGGTCTGCAGGCGGTCAAACTCGAGTTGGGCGCATCCATGCTGGTGGTAAAAACTCACCGCCTCGTCCGATGAAGCGGCGATATTGAGGGCGCATTGGGCAGCACAGACGCAGGTTGGCAGCACCAGCAGCAGGTCCCGCACGCCGACGCTCCCGTCGCCGCGCGCGTAGGCGGGGAATCCCAGTCGTTGCTCGCCGCTACTCATCGCCGCCGCCCCCACCCTTGCGCCCGGTCGCTTGCGAGGTTGTGCACGTGGACGTGTTCCCCGCGCCTTATCGCTCTTGTCGCCAGACCGATCGGCTGCCCGTATTTGACGACCGCCCGGCCTGCCGGGATATCGTGGACCGCTAACTTGTGACCTTCGGGAATGGCTTCGCCGGCCTCGACGGACCGCTGGGAGCCGGCAGCGCTTCCCCCAAGCTCAATGACCTGCCCGCGCTCGCAGCCCGCCGGCAGGGTGGCTACGTTGTCGTCCGCGGAGAGCAGCAACCCCACGATCGCGCCCCGCCCCGCCCCGGAGGACCACCGCACCAGCAGCAGGTCGTCCCACCCCCACTGGGCGAGGTACACGCGGCCGAGGCCGGCCGCGGCCGCGAAGCCCGCGGCGGTGAAAATATCTAGCGGTCCATTGGGGTACGGGCATAACCGGCCGGACACCGCCCACACGGCTGGGCCTGACGCCGGCTGGTCCGCCACCGCCTCCTGGGCCGCGCGAATCAGGGCCGGGCGGAGCTCACCGATGTCTGGGGCCGCATGAACACAGGTGAGGAACATGTCCGCGGGCGACGCTCCGGCGATCGGGATGTGCGAGGCCCTCACGGGGATCATCTCAGCGAACCCCGCCATTTGTCCTGCCAGACGGACCACGGCGAGTACAGGCTGCACGCCATAGGTGGCGCCCAGTCCTTCGAGCCAGTGGCTCTTGGCCTCGGCCACGGTCTGCCGCTGGCGGCTGTCGAGCGATGCGCCGAGACAGACCGCAACGCTCCCTGCGACGGCGGCCTGCCAGCCGCGGTCCTGAGGGCGCAGGATACATACGCTCCCCGGCGGCGGGGCCGGGGAGCGGTTCGGGCCCGGCCTTGTCGGCACCGCCACTGTCTGCGCGGGCTGCTCGGCGAGCCCCTTCTCGATCATGCTGAGCATTGTGGCCGTGGCCCGCGGCGCGCCGAGCAACGGGTAGCCGGGTATGTGGACCTGTATGGCATGATAGGCCCCGAGCGGGGCGGTCAGGTCAGGCCGGCCCGTGACATCGGTTTCGGCGAAGTCCATGCCCAGCTCTCGCGCCAAGCCGCGCGCCTCTCCCGCGAACCATCGCGTGTACGGACACTGGTCTCCGAGGTGCATGAACCGCACGCCTTTCCGATCTTCACGGCGGGGGCCCATCGCGGTCACTCCTTCCGGCCAGAATGCGTTGTCGGTGTAGGATTCTGCGCCTTGCGGGCGAATCCCGCCAGGAGAAGATGTTGCTAGCTGGGCTGCAGCCGAGAGGGGATAGCGAAGGGTGGCCGTCAGACCCACCGTCCAAATCGGAAACCCGATCCTCCGCCAGGTAGCCGCTCCCGTCGAGGACCCCGCCGCACCGGACATCGCGTCCCTGGCTCTGGATCTGTCTGACACGCTGGCCGATTGGCGGCGGCGGACCGGGTACGGACGTGGAATCGCCGCACCGCAGATCGGCGAGAGCAAGCGGGTGGTGTTCATCCGCATCCCCGGTGAGGAGCCGATGGTGCTCATCAACCCGGAAATCGTCTGGTCGAGCCAGGAAACGTTCACCGTCTGGGACGCGTGCCTGTCCTACTTCACGCTCTTTTTCCAGGTTGAACGCGCCCGCAGGGTTCGTGTGCGCTACACTGACTCCGCAGGCCGCCCGCAACTGTTGGAGGCCCAGGACGACCTGGCGGAGTTGCTGCAGCACGAACTTGAGCACCTGGACGGCCGCCTGGCGATCGACCTGGTGACGGACTCGCGCAGCTTCTGCAGCGTCGAGGAGTTCGAGAAACGGCTATCCCGGGCCGGTGCCGCGAGACCGCCCGCCTAGGCTCTCTCCGGGAACAGCTCCAGGGTCCGCGTTTCTCCATCCATGCGCCTGCTCAAGGCTATCCCGGTAATCTCGGCGACCGCGATTTCGGCCGTGGACAGGACAACCGCGCCCTCCACCAGGTGGCCGCCGTAGGCCAGGCCGGGCTGCTGCCCGCCCGTCGAAACCACGACATGCGCGTGCAGGTGGATGGAACCGTCGGGCCGGCGCGATACGTTGCCGGAAATCGAGAGCAGTTCGAGTGGGCCCGGAAGGTCGACAAAGACCCGGTGCGTGTCCCGGATCGGCCATGTTTCGGGGGTCACGCGCACGTTGCGCAGGCGCACCTGCCGCAGGCTGGCCGCACCCCCCAGTATCACCGCGTAGCGCAGGCCTTCTCTCTCGACCAGCTCGGTCAGGCCTCGAAGCAACTCCACCCCGGGGCCCATCCTGGCAACGAGCACACGCCCGAGGCCCCCGGAGGCCCATCGCAGCTCCCCATCCGTCGGGGATACCAAAGCCGTCACTCCCCTCATCAACGTAACTCCCCGGGTAGCGCTTCAGGCGCAGGGAACAGGTCGGTCCGGCGTTGAAGTCAAGCCGGGTGAGCCCGGAGCCGGAAACGGAGCCGGAACCTGCCTTGGGGAGGTCCCGGACAGATCATAACACGAGGGGGTTTCGGCCAAATGGGACCGGATGCGAGCCTTGCGCCCCTGACGGCGTCGGATCTGTATCGCTTCAAATGGGTTAGTGATGTGCAGCTTTCGCTCGACGGACGGCGTGTGGCGTATGTTGTCACCGCCCCGGAGGAGCTCGGCAAGAAGAACCGCTCCGAAATATGGGTTGTCGAGACAGCACCGTGCGCGGCAGGCCACCTCAAGGGGCTGCCCGCGGGCAAGCGGTTTACCGGCGGGCCGCGCGACCGTCTGCCGCGGTGGTCGCCGGACGGCAAGCTGCTGGCGTTTGTGTCGGATCGCGGCGGCGAAAACCAGATATGGCTGATTCCTTCCGACGGCGGCGAGGCAAACCAGATCACCCGCCATTTTGGTGGCGTGGGCGAACCGGTCTGGTCGCCGGACGGACAGGCGATCGCCTTCGTCGCATCCACCGGCGGCGACGACCGGCCGCTCCGGCCCGGCGGGGCAGCCGGAGATGAAAAGAAGTCTGACGTACGGGCCTACACCCGACTGAAGTACAAGGCAAACGGCAAGGGACTCTGGGACGGCAAATACGCGCACGTGTTCGTCATCCCGAGTGCCGGCGGCGAGCCCAGGCAGGTCACGTCCGGGCCCTATGACGACGCCGGGCCGGCCTGGTCGCCCGACTCGCAATGGCTCGCCTTCGCCTCCAACCGGTCCGATAATCCCGACCATGCGCCGGTGAGCGACATCTGGGTCGTGCCGGCTGCGGGTGGGCAGCCGCGCGCCCTGACCCGGTCCGAGGGCCAGGCATCCGGGCCCGCTTGGTCGCCGGAGGGGCACTCGATTGCCTTCTACGGGCACCGCAACCAATTCCGCGGGGCCACCGACACGCACATCCACGTTGTGCCGGCCGACGGCACAGTCGAACCTGCGGATATTCTGCAGGGCTGGGACGGGTCAGCCGGGGTGTCCGTCGGCAGCGACATGATGGCGTCGTCCACTCCCCCACCCCACTGGTCGGAGGACGGCGTCTGGGTGTACTTCCTTGCCACCGAACGTGGTGCGGCGGACCTGTACCGGGCAAGGGCAACGGCGTCCGACGGAGAGGGACAGCCGCCCCGGCCCGAGCGGCTCACCGAGGACCGCCACGCGCTGTATTCCGTGTCGCTGGGCCGCGGCGCAGGTGCATTTGCGGCTGCGAGGGCCACCTTCACAAACCCTGGCGATGTCTACATGTACACCCCAGCTCCGGGGCAGGCCGGATACGTGGGCAGGCGGCTGACCGATCTGAACCCCTGGTTGGAACAGCGCGCCATCAGCGAACCCGAGGAGATGGCCTATCGGGGCCCGGACGGCGACGAGGTCCAGGGGTGG
>JAUYEG010000035.1 GCA_030691505.1 Bacillota bacterium
CTTTGCCCTCCACGCGGAGTTCAGTGACAAGCCCGCCAGCGGTGTCCACGACGACAAACCGCCCCGGGAACATCGTCGAGCTCTCCGACTCAGGGCGGACCCAGTAGCTATCGCCGGCACGGGCGTAGGCTATGGCAAGCACGCTGCTCGCCGCTGCAAAGGTCGAGCACGACCGCTTCCCATCCCGGTTCGGGCCTGACTGATGTCCTGCACCAGGCCAGGCGGCCCGCCTCCCCGCCACTGCAGCGCGACGGCGGAAGTGGGCGCAATCGTCTTCTCGAACACAAGGCCGGCGGCTGAGAATTGGCAATGCTCTTGTACTCCGCAGCGAGGGAAGCCTGACCGCTTGCGGCGAGGAGGTGGCGGCCCACGTCAAAAATCGCCTCAAGGGCCCGGCGCAGGTAGGACTCCGCCGTGGCCGGGTTACGAAGGTCGCCGGTGAACTGGTCTTCCGGGAGCCTGGCGATGCCCTCAAGGACATCCGCCGCCTCCTGGATGAGGGTCAGGCGCTCGAGCACCATTGGGTGTCTGATCATCTGAGCGCCTCCCTGCGTTCACGGTGATACTGCTCAAAGTGGTACCGGAAATCAGCCGCTCTCCTGAGAACGTCCATTTCGAAATCAAACCGGAGCTCGTCCGAAGCCGAGTATACGCAGACGCCCGAGATAGCCTCTAACTGCATGAGCGAGTGGGTTTCCTCAAGCAGGACCAGGTCAATGCCCGTTGCGACATCGGCCAGGTCCAGCGCAAGCGCCGCATACACCTGGTGGGCTGGTGTGCCAAGCTCGCATAGAAGCGGCGAAAAGACTACCCCGAGCATACGCCAAGCCGACGCGGTGGGACCGGCATATTGTTCTAAGCTGCTCCAGCTTTGCGGGCATGTCCAAATCATACCACGTCGGGGCGTGTGCTCGGGCGCGGGGGGCGATGACGGTGCCTTCGGCGGCTGAAACCCGAGAGCTCCAAGGGTGCGCCCGCCCGCGCGCAGAATCCCTAACCGCATGCTAGCTCGGGAGGTCCTTTTCGATGAGAATCGCCGTCTTCGCAGATGTCCACGGAAACCTGCCAGCGCTGGACGCCGTGCTCGACGATGCGCGTCGGCAGCGCGTCGAGCAGTGGCTCTGCCTTGGCGACGTGGCCTTCCGGGGCCCGGCGCCGGAGGAATGCATCAGGAGGGTGCGCTCGCTGGGCGGCGCGCTCGCTGCCGTGCAGGGCAACACGGAGGAGTGGCTTCCGGTCGGCCCGCCGGAGGGGGAGGGCGGCGACCCTGAGCGGCGGGCGGCGATCAAGAAGTGGTGGGACTGGACCATCGTCAGGATGGACGCGGACGACCTGCGGTGGGTGGAGAGCCTGCCCATGAGCCGCGTCTTCGAGTGCGGACCGTACCGGGTGCTGTGCGTGCACGCGACGACGCTCGGATACGAGGATGTCCTGCGTCCGACGGCGGCGGACGAGCGTTTCGAGGCTGCGCTCAGAACTCGCGACCATACCCACGCTGCCTGCGCCCATATCCATACCCCGTACCTGCTGAGAGTGCGGGGGACCACCGTGTTCAACACGGGGAGCGTCGGGCGGCCCATCGACGGTGACCCCCGGGCGTCGTACGTGGTGCTGGAGCTCGGCGGATGCGATCAGGGCCGGGCCGGCGCCGCGGAGGCTGCGAGCGAGGTGGCGTCAGTGCAGTTCCGCCGCGTGCCCTACGACATAGACGAAACCGCCCGTCTGGCCGCCACGCGCGGCTTTCCGTGGGCGGAGGAGTATATCGAGGCGCTGCGGAGAGGCGTCAACTACTGAGGACGACACGCGGCAGTTGTGCGGCGGCGGGGAGCCGCCGCCTCTGCCATTCCCGGCGCGCAGCGAGGGCATCTGGGTAAAAATGCATAGGTTTGTGCCCGGACCTGTGTAGATTGTCATAGATCGTCGGTCTCATCTATGTAAAAATGCACTTCAGGCGCCCCTGAACTGCAAAAATGCACAGATGTCAGCCGCCATCTATGTAGAAGGACACCGATGCCGGCTCGCATCTGTGCAAAAAGACACAGAAGGCCTTGCCTCGGTGCCGGGCGGCCGCCTGCACCCCTTGGCTCTCAGCCGTCCGCCTACGCTACACCCATGCTCCACTTGCCGCAGCGGTCGCCCCACCTGGCCAGTACCTTGCCCTCCGACCGTACCTCGACGACCTCGCAGATGTTGGGACAGCCGCTGCACTCGAAGGCCGACGTGCGAAAGTCCAGCTTGCCGACCTCGAACCCGCGAAACCGCGTGCCGCCGTTGCCTCCGCTGCACCCGGACGCGTTTGACGGGGCCACCGCCTCCTGGGCCAGCATCGCCGCCCCAATCGCGCCCGTGACGCCGTAGTGCGGCGGCACGATGACCTGCTCGCCCAGCGCCCGCTCCAGGGCCGCCCTTATCCCGACGTTGGCCGCCACGCCGCCCTGGAAGATTATCGGCCCGAGGATCTGCTTGCCGCGAGCCACATTGTTGAGGTAGTTGCGCACGAGGGCCTCGCATAGTCCGGCGATGATGTCCTCCGTCGCGTACCCGGCCTGCTGCTTGTGGATCATGTCCGACTCCGCGAAGACCCCGCACCGCCCCGCGATGCGCACCGGGCGCTTTGACCTCAGGGCGATCTCCCCGAACTCTTCGATCGGGATCTTGAGCCGCGCCGCCTGGTGGTCAAGAAAGGAACCGGTGCCGGCGGCGCACACCGTGTTCATGGCAAAGTCCACAACAACGCCGTCCCGGATGATGATGATCTTGGAGTCCTGTCCGCCAATCTCAATCACAGTCCGGGCGCCCGGCGCGATCTTCAGCGCCGCGACGGCATGCGCGGTGATCTCGTTCTTGACCACGTCCGCCCCGATCATCACCCCGGCCAGTTGGCGGCCGCTCCCGGTGGCCCCGGCCCCATACACTACGGTCTCCGGCGGCACGCGGCCCCCAATTTGCCGCAGCCCCTCCTGGATCGCTCGGATGGGGTGTCCATCGGTCCGCATGTACAGAGAGTCGCTGACCTCGCCGTCAGCGGTGAGCAGGGCGAGCTTGGTGGTCACCGACCCCACGTCCACACCCAGGCAGACTCGGGCCGCACCGTTGTCACGCGCCTCCACCATCTCAACCGTCTTCACCGGCCACCCTCCCGCGGCGTCCCCCGCGACGCCTCGCGCCTCCGCGCCTCACCCCTCCGCGCCTCGCGCCTCCGCCCCAACAGATCCCGGAAAGCCTCCAGCCGGGTCAGCAGCCCCGCTTTGCCCGTCAGTTCGTCAAGAGACAGAGACAGCACCGGGATGCCGATCTCCCGGCTCACCCGCTCAAGCACCGCCTTGGCCACAATCTCCGGTATGCAGGTAAACGGCGCGAGCTGGATCACCCCGTCGAAACCCGCCCGCGCGAACATCAGCGCATGTCCCACCGACCCCTGCCCGTGGCCTCCGATCATTTCGGCCAGGTAGGGGCGGGCCAGCTCCGCGGCGGTCTCGTTGCGGCCCGTACCGGGGCTCCCGAGCAGGTTGCTCTCGGCCGCCCAGCCGCCGACGTAGATTGAGCGCTCCGTCTCCACGCCGAGCTCGCCAAGCGTTTCCTCGATCTCGAAGTTGGACGACGGCTCCACGAGAACGTATATCTCGCCGACGATCCCCGCACGCAGCGGTTCGAAACCCGGCCGCGTGGCCACCCCGCCCAACAGCTCCCGCCCGCGCCACAGACCGGCCGCGATTTCAGCCTTGCGGTGGGCCCTGTGGACCTCGGCTATGGCGGCCCTGTAGACCGGCGTCGTCGAGCCCCGGACCGCCTCGCGCGCCCGGACGCGGTGCGACAGGCGTTCCAGGTCGTCGAGGGCCTTGGCCTTCCGGAAGACCCGCCACACCTCCTGCGCCACGCGCCACACCGGCAGCCCCCGCGGATTGAGCGCGGCGACCTTTCCGATGAAATCAGCCAGGTCCGCCCGTGGCGGCTCAAGCGTGACGACCTCCACGTCGAAACCGAGCCGCCGCAGGATACGCTCATGCAGCTCGGTGTACAGGCCCGCGCGGCACGGCCCGACGCCGCCCGTGGAGATGATCGTGTCCGCGCCCATCTCGATCGTCTCAAGGTAGGTCCCCAGCAGGATCTTGAACGGCAGGCAGGCGAATTCGGGCGCGTGCGCCGTGCCGAGCGTCAGCGTGCGCCGGCTCGGGCGCGGCGGCATGACCACTTCGTTGCCGAGCGTCCGGAACAAATCCCCGAACACCTCCGGCATTGCGCCCAGGTAGGGGAACGTCACCTTACGAGGCCTGCGCGCAAATCGTCGCCTGACCCGCATCGGTGGCGCGCTGCACACCACTTGTGCCCGTGCGGTCGCCGAGGGCGGCGACGCCTGCACCCGCCGCCGCCATGCCATGTCCGTGAAAGCCTCGAGGCGCGTAAGTATGCCGGCCTCCCCGGTGTGCTCGTCGATCATGAGGGACATGAAGGGGACGTTGGCAAGTTCCTGCGCCTTGAGTTCGAGCAGCTTGTCGGCTACCGAATCCGGCCCGCAGCCGAACGCGGTGAGGTGGATAACCCCGTCCACCAGGTCCGGCCGCCCCAGGTAATGAAAACCAGCGCACACGGCCTCCTCGCTGTAGGTCCAGAACAGGTCCTTGCCCAACTGCGCACGCTGGGCGGCGAGATCGGCCGGCGACACCGATTGCGTCGTGAGCACCTCGGCCCCGAGGCGGCGGAGCTTGGCGAGCAGGTTGAGATTGATGAAAGGATCATGGACCACGTACGGGTAACCGATGACCGCCAGCCGCAGTGGGGCAAGGACGCTAGCGGCGACGGCGCTGGCCCGGTCCGTCTCGTTCGCCGTTGCAGCCACAGCCGCAACCTCAGCCTGCGTTCCCGCGCCGCAGACGCAGGCCGAAGCATCGTCGGGCACCGCCGCCGCCTCCGGGTCGAGCCCCTGCCGGATGCGCTCCTCGTACCGCCGCTGCTCGGCCTGTCCGGCCCGCAGGGCCGCAAGGATGCGCGGCTCGCTATCAGTAAAGTGACGTCCGACCGCCAGCGCCCACCGGCGCAGCTCCGCACGGCCCCGCCGGGCGTCGTAGCGGGCATCGATGATGGGCGGGAGGGTTTCTACCGAAGCCGCGATCATGTCCGGCAGGCCGAGGAACTTGGGGCAGTAGACCGTCCGGCCGTTGGTGCAGATCAGCCTGGGCAGGAAGATCCAGTCGACGCCCTTTTGGACGAGGTCGATGACATGCCCGTGCATGAGCTTGATCGGCACGCAGGCATCGCCGACCGCCGCCTTGACGCCCGCATCCAGGATGGGCTTCGAGGAGGGCGACGAAGAAACCACCCTCGCGCCCAGGTCCTCAAGGAACCGGCGCCAGAGCGGAAAGAACGTGAAGTGAAAGAGCGTACGGGGAATCCCCACCGTCGCCCGGCCGGCAGTTGCAGCCATCTGCTCTCACACCAAGACCCTTGTGCTGGGATTGTGTCTGTTGTAATGGGACGGACATCCCGGTGTCTTGGAGCGCCTGCCTGCTAGTACTTCGCGAGGCGCACTATTATGGAGAGATAATTCTCCGCCCCGCGGGCTATTCCTTTTGGCCCCGTCCAGGCGGCCGGGCCTCGCTAGGTGCGCCGTCTGATCACCGTCTAATCATTGCCGACGACCCTGCAAGGGCGAGGGTGCAGAGGTAGGCCCGCAGGGCCTCGCCGTAATCGGCGGCCTCATACGCCACGGTGGCGCCGTCTACGGCACTCCGGGGCAGCACCGCCGCCAGCGGGACCGCCTCGGCCACCTTGAACGTGACCTCCATCCTCACCGGGCCGTCGAGCACCGTCGGGCTCCTGGAGCCGATATCCGCGAGGCCGCGGTAGCACGCTTCCTCGATTAGACTTAGGGCAAGTTGCGGTGGCAAGCACCGCGCCCGACGCCCTGCGGTGGCGGTCTTCACCGCAGCCGTCTGCACATCCGGTATGAACAATCGAGCTTCCCTGCAGGCCGCCTCGTCGCCCGCCACAGCGGCGACCGCGACGCCCATGCTTCCCGCCAGCCACGCAAACTCCGCGATCTCGCCGGTCTCCCGCCCGTTGATCCGCAGTCCGGCGACCGCCATCCCCTGGTTCGTGTGCGCCATGAAGCCGTCGGGCGTGCCGGCCATGGCATGGCAGCCAAGGAGCACCCATGCCGCGTAGCTGCGTGCCTCGGCGGGGTGCAGCATCAACTGAGCCAGGGCCAGTGTGCCGCCGAGCACACCTGCGGGAGGGGCCACATCCTTGGGGTCGACGTTGCCTCCCATGCCGTGCGCGTCGATGACGTCGACGGCGCTGGCGCCGGCCCGCACCAGCCCGCGGACGGCGGCATTGATGTCACCGGCCATGGACTCGCTCCGGGCGGCCTCGTTTTCCGACGGCGTTCCGTCGAAGCCCGAAGCCCCCTCAAGATCCGCCAACACGAGAACACGCAAGATACACACCTCCTGGCATTTGCGTGGGCACCGGGTGCGCGCCGCCGCCTGGCTGCATTCCCCGGATGGGTGAATCATCCTTCAGGGCTCTTCGCCAGGTTCTCGCAGGGTGGGCCGTCACGGTCGGGACGTTCCGTGCGCAACACCATCGGAAACGGCGACCAGCGGTGGTCCCGGATGGTTTCCTCGATGTACCCGCTTTCCAGCACGGCATCCGTGTCCATCCGGTCCAGCCGCTCGCGTACCTCATCATATCAGGGACTGCGGTGCGAGGCCGGCGACGTGGGCCACGAAGACCACGGTGTTGGTCAAGCGGCCAATATCGCGTCTCTCGAAACGGAGACTGGGGTGGCGGATGATCTTACGCAGCGGGGCGATATTAACGAGGATGGCCTCGCCGAACCCGTGATGCGGCCCTCTGATGCCGGGTTCGGTTTCAGCCTGCTCAATGCCGCGCGACGGCCAGGCCTGCGATACCGCCTCAAGCGCAACCGGCGCCCCGTCGACCAACAAGACCACCTGGCCGCTGAGAACGCCGCTGACAACTTTCTGCAGAGTGTGAGTCTCGCGGACCGTGCCAACCGCGATAAACCGCTCTTTGAGGACGGAGATCAGCGTGCCCGGAGAGGCTTGTGCTGGAAAGCCGAGATGCTGAGCTGACCGAGGATGTCGCGGGCCAGGAGCCGCTCGTCCACCGCTCCACGCAGATAAAACATCAGCGGCCGCCGTCCGCCGGGAGCCGGCCGCAGGTGACGGAAGGTGATGTCGAAGCTCTCACCGAAAGCCGAGCGCAACGCATCCTCATTACGGGCCAGGCACGTGCTGATGCGGCCGCCGCCAGGGGCAGGGGCGGCGGTACCTGAACCGCGCCGCGTGCCACGGCCTATCGTGAGCCTCAGCTTGCGGGCCATTCGCCCCAACCTGGACATCGCACCACCTCGGGGTAGGCTCTATGCCGTACCCGACTAGCTTGTCAAGGTGCGGATGGAGTTGTGCGACACGGCCGAAGAGTTGCCCGGAGCGGGTGCTTTCACGACTGTGTCTCATAGCAGAGAGAGCAGCGGTGCGATTGGGGAGGGGCAAGTGGTGCATGACCATCTGTTGTCAGATTACTTCTGCAAGAAAGAGCTCGCCCCCGGGATTACCGTCCACGTCGTGGCTGTCGGCCAGAGGCTGATGCAATGCTGGGTGGCAATGAAGGCTGGCACCCGGCTGCCGGTGCACTTGCACCCGCACGAGCAGTCGAGCTTCATCGTCACCGGACGCCTACGGTGGACGGTTGACGGTGAGGAGCGCGACGGGCCGGCCGGCTCGGGGATCATCTTCGCTCCGGGCCAGCCCCACGGCGCGCTCGTGCTGGAGGACTGCGTCGTCGTGGACGCGTTCACGCCGGTGCGGGAGGACTATTTGGAATAGGTGGCCCGCCCGTCATCGGTGGCACCACCAATGATGAAACGGGCAAGTCACTTTGATCTGCACCGTGGAGACGACCAATGGGCATTGCGCATGAGGGAACCGATTGGCAGGCAAATCGGCCCTGTGGGCACCGTTTTGCCCTAGCGCCTGGCACGACTCCCCAATGCCTCCCGACGCCCCGCCGCCCCCGGAGTATTCACGCCCCCGCTGGGCATAACATGCCAAGTGCGGAGCCGCACCGGGCAAGCTCCGCACTGGCAGGGGGACTGCGGAATGGGGCTGTGGCGCTGGCGCATTCGGCCTGCCAAGCGGGCAGGGCGGTTGTTCTTTCCCACAGTGGTTACGGCGCTTGCGGTGCTGCTGGCAGCACTCTGGTTGGACCCCATCGCGGCTTCAGCCGCGGCCGTTTCAGCGGAAACCGTGACTCCTCCGCCCCCCGCCTCCGCCCCCGTCCCCTTACCGGCGCCCGACGCTGCCCCCGGCCTGAACCTGGTCCTGAACCTCCCGGCCCTCGCCCTGCGCGTTATCGTTGACGGGCAGACCATCGGCAGCCTGGCCGCCGCCATCGGAAATCCGCGTACACCAACGCCGGTATGCTCGACGCGCATCATTTCCCGGGTTATTGACCCGACCTGGCACCCGACCGACGGCCGGCCGCCTGTCCCGCCCGGCCCGGCCAACCCCCTCGGCAAGTACTGGCTGGCGCTGGGCAGGCGCAACTATGGACTGCACGGCACCAACAACTCCTCGTCCATCGGCAAGGCGATCTCCGGAGGCTGCGTCAGATTTGGGGACGCGGACATCGAATACCTGTACAACCTGGTCAAGATCGGCACGCCGGTGGACATCGTGTACCGCCGTGTCGAGGTGGTCTCGTGGTTTGGCAGGCCGGTGGCCCTGGTCCATCCCGATGTGTACAGCTGTGACCCGCTGACGCCGGCCGCGCTGGCGTCACGCCTGGCCGCGCTGGGCTTGGATCCGCTGCCATCAGAAGGCGAGTGCGCGGCGCTGCTGGTTTCGTCGAAAACGGCCACAGCATGGTGGCCCAGCGGCCTGACGGCAGGGATCACAACGCCGGCACCGGCCGCGTCGCCCGGCGAGGACAAGCCGCACCCTCCACCACCGGGCCTGCTGTACTACGGCGGCGGCAGCCTGGGCGGCGGCGGGCCGCTGCAGCCGGGGCAAGCGGAGGTAATCGTGCAGGGCGTGGCATCGACGCTAGCGCGGGGCTGGCTGCTTGGGGACGATTTGTGGGTGCCCGCCGAATGGGTTTCGGCTGCGCTGGGCCGGGAGGTGCACATATCGGCGCGCTACGGCTGGGCGTTCTTCGTGTGGCCCGAGTTGTGCCTGGACGTGCCGGCGCGCTGCCGGGAGCTCGGCGGCGTCTATCACGTGCCGCTGACTGAGATCATGAGCGCCTTTTGTTGTCGAGTCGTGCCGGGCGAAACCCGATGGAAAGTCTGGCTTGCGCCTTGAACCCGGATTTGAGTTGTGGCAGTATTAGCCGGGTGTTGGACGACTTGGGGCTTGCCCCAAATCGGTTGCAGCGGGACAGGATGTGCCGTCCTTTCCGGCGAATAGGCCAGCATAATTGCAGTTCCAGAAGGACGGGTAATCGACAAGAGGCAAGGATCCTCCTCCGTAGGAACTTCTTACTTGCCAGTGCGTCCAATATCTAGTTAGAGATTCAGCCGGGGGGTCCGCCGTGCCGTGCCAGTTAGAGCGGAGGGGGCGTCGGCTTGAGCCTTGACGAGCTAGCCTTGCTCAGGCGGGCGAGGCAGGGTGATGTTGCCGCTTTTGAGCAGCTGGTTCTGACCCATGAGAAAAAGGTCATCAACCTCGCGTACCGGCTGAGCGGCAGCCATGAGGACGCGGCCGACCTGGCCCAGGAAGCGCTGGTACGGGTCTATAAGTCATTGGACCGGTTTCGGGAGCAGGCCCGTTTTTCCACCTGGCTCTACCGGATCGTGGTCAACGTCTGCCTCGATCACCAGCGCAGCCGCAAGCGCCAGCAGACCGTGTCGCTCGATGCGCCGCTCGAGGGCAATGACGGAGAGGTGCCGCGCCAGATCGCGTCCGACGCCGTCGACCCGCAGGAGGCAGCGGAGCGCAGCGACCTGCGCGAAGCCGTCCAGGCGGCGATCGGCCGGCTTAGCGGCGAGCACCGGACCGTGCTGGTGATGCGCGATATCCAGGATATGCCCTACGAGGAAATCGGCGAGGTCCTCGGTCTGCCCCTCGGTACGGTCAAATCGCGCCTCAACCGGGCCAGACAAGCCCTCAAGCAAGAACTCCTGCACACGGAACTTTCTCATACAGGGGCCGTCTATGCTGGTAGTCGGCGTTTACCAGCGAAAGGGGAGGCTCCCTGATGGACTGCGGACGGATCACCAACCTGCTGTCCGACTACATAGACGGCCAGCTCAGCGATAATCGGCGAAGGCAGGTCGAGTCACACCTCAGGACCTGTACATCGTGTGCGGCAGAGCTGTCAAGGCTGCGCCGTACCGTTGAGGCTGTCCGCTCTCTGCCCGAGTTAGATCTCCCTGCCGACTTCCACGCCGCCCTGCACCTTCGCCTGGCTCAGGCTCAGGCGGAGCAACAGGAGGCGGCCGCGCGCTCGCCGGCCAGGGCCGCAGGGCGTGCAGCCGGTTTCTCATCGTGGGTCCGTCAGGGGTTCCGTCGGCCGGCATGGCGCGGCGCGTTCGCCGCGGTGGCCTGCCTCGCGCTCGTTTTCTCGCTCGCCCGTTACACCCTGCCGGGTTGGGACGGAAACGTCTGGTCTCTCGTCAACATGGCTCGCAGCGGAAACTTGCGGGTCTTTGGCCTTGGTGGATCGCCGGAGTCTACCCCGCCTGTCGGGTCAAGCAATCCGGCGCCCCGGGACACCGGGGGTTTGGGCGCGACGAAGCTGCCAGACAGCGGTGGCAAAGCAGCCGGCGACTCGTTCGCCGCAGCTCCCGAGGGTATGGGTGGTGTGACGACAACCGGGCTTCCCGACGGCGTTTCAACCCTTGGCGGTACGCAGGTGATCCGCAGCGCGTCGCTCACCGTGGAAGTCAGGGAGTTCGAGCCCAGCAGCCGGCAGGTGGAGGACATCATCATCGCCGCGGGCGGCTACATCGAGCAGTCGTCGATCAACATGGATGCGAAGACGCGTTCGGGCTACTTCCGCGCGCGGGTGCCGGAGCCCAAGTTTAGCGAGACGATACGCAAGCTTGAGGAGCTCGGCAAGCCGCAGCGCCGCGAAATCAGCGCCGAGGACGTGACCGCCCCGATTCTCGATCTCGAGGCGCGCATCTCCAGCCTGCGAAGCCAGGAATTGAAGATGGCCCAGCTTCTCGGCCAGGCCAAAACGCTCGACGAGGTGCTCCGCGTCGAAAATGAGCTCACCCGCATCCGCTACCAGATTGAGGCCTACGAGGGCCAGCTGCGGTACTATCGCAACCGGGTGTCGATGGCGACCATCGCCCTCAACCTGAGCGAGCCGGGGACCCCGGTCCCGCCGCCGGTGCCCGGCGCCGACCTGTGGTACCGCATCTGGCAGGCATTCGTCGCAACCTGGAAAGGTATCGGGCGCTTCACCGAGGGACTGTTCGTCTTCATCGCCAGCGTCGCCCCGGTGGTGGCCCTGCTGGTTGCCGCAAGGTGGGGCTACGGGCGGTACCGCCGCAGCAAAGCGGGGCGCGGCACAGGCATCTGACAGCCGCGCCCGACGGGGAGTCCAGAGCAGGAAGTCCAGAGCTTTGCCACGGTTCCCGCCAAGCTTGAGCGTAAGCACGTCGGTGAATGCGGACAACAATAAAAGGGCCGCCTGGAAGGGCGGCCTTCCGCTTACGGCGTATTCCCGGTGGGATGGGGGCTGCACACGGCACAGCACGGACCGGACACATCAGGGCATAAGCCGGGCCCCTTGAGCGAAAGCAGGGTGATCCCTTGGCCGACGACGACGTTCGCCTGGTACTGGTGGACGGGCACAGCCTGGCCCACCGGGCGTTCTTCGCACTTTTCACCGCGCAGCGCTTTGCCACTTCGGACGGTCAGCCCACCGGGGCGATTTACGGCTTTATGAATATGTACCTCAAAATGCTCGAGGAGTACCGGCCGACCCACGTAGGGGTGGTCTTTGACGCGCCGGGGGGCACCTTCCGGAACGAGCAATATGCTGAGTACAAGGCGCAGCGGGCCGGGCTGGCGAGCGAGCTGGGGCCGCAGATCGAGCTGATAAAAGACCTGCTGCGGGCGATGTGCGTGCCCGTCTATGAGGTGCGCGGCTTCGAGGCCGACGATACGCTCGGCACGCTCGCCTGTCAGGCTGCGGACCACGGCTGCGCGGTGTGGATCCTCACCGGCGACCGCGACGCGCTGCAGCTTGTGGGCGACAGAATTCGCTGCATCCTGACCGTCAAGGGTGTCAGCGAGACCGCGGTGTACGGCCCGGGCGAGGTACGTGAGCAGTACGGGATTGAGCCCGCGCAGTTCCGCGACGTCAAGGCCCTGATGGGCGACACGTCCGACAACGTCCCCGGCATCAGGGGCATCGGGGAAAAGACCGCGCTCAAGCTGGTCCAGCAGTTTGGGGCGCTCGAAGGAGTCTACGACCATCTGGACCAGGTGGCCGGCCCCCGCCTGCAGGCGCTGCTGGCCGGCGGCAAGGACGATGCATTGCTCAGCCGCGACCTCGTCACCATCCGCTGCGACGTTCCGGTTGAGCTGGACCTCGAGGCACTGTCCCTGACCGGCCCCGACGGGCCGGCGCTCGCCGATCTACTCATGCGCCTGGAGTTCCGATCCATGCTCAAGCGTTTCTTCCCCAAGGGACCGCCGGCCGGCGCCGCCGGGGAGCGCCTCTTCGCCGAAACCTCGCCCGCTCAAGGGCCCGCCCGGGCTGAGACAGGGGCAGCAGCGACCGCCGCGGCGCAGCGTATCCTCGAGACGCCGCTTGAGGTGCTGGGAGACCTGTCCGCCCTGACGGCCGCGGTGCGCTGGCTGGCGGGCTGCGAGTTGGTGGCTCTGGAGTACCTGCACGACCGGGCCCGCCCGAGCGTGGCGCGCCTTGCCGGCCTGGGGCTCGCCGGCGTGGGCGGACGTTCCGCCGGGAGGGGCGAGCGCGAGGGCAGGGGGCAGCACCGCGCCTTCTACGTGCCGGTCGGCGGCCCGGAGGGCGATCTGTTCCAGCCGCCGGAGGAACGCGGCCCCGCCGAATGCGACGTTCTCGCGGCGATCGCGCCGCTCATGGACCCCGGCGTCCCCAAGGTGCTGCACGACGCCAAGACGCTGCTCGTCATACTGGGGCGGCGCGGGGCCGCCGGCTGCGGCACCGACGAGCGCGGCTGGGCCGACCTGCCCGGCCTGGTGCTGGACACGGCGGTGGGGGCGTACCTGATCGATCCGGCCCGCCTGCGCTACGACCTGGACAAGCTGGCGCTGGAGTACCTGCGCTGCGAGGTCCCGGCCGCCGAGAGCGAGCCGCGCCCGGAGGCGGGGGCGCGCCGCGCGCTGGCGCTGCTGGAGTTGGTTTCGCCCATCCAATCCGAGCTGGCCGCGCGCAAGCTCGGGCCGCTCTGGGAAAACGTCGAACGCCCGCTCATCTCCGTCCTCGCCGACATGGAGCTGGCGGGCGTGCGGCTCGACCTGCCGGCGCTGGAGCGGATGGGGCAGGCGTTTTCTGCGCGCATCGCCTCGCTCACCGAGCAAATCTACGCGCTCGCGGGCGGCGATTTCAACATCAACTCCACGCACCAGCTTGGCGAGGTGCTGTTTGAGGAAATCGGCCTGCCCAGCACCAAGAAAACCCGCAAGGGCAAGATCGCGTCGACCGACGCCGAAACGCTTGAGGCCCTGGCGGACAAGCATCCCATCGTGCCCCTGATCCTTGAGTACCGGCAGATCCAAAAGCTCAACAGCACCTACGTGGACGGCCTGCGCGCGCTGGTGGACGCGGCGGATGGGCGGGTGCGGACGACGTTCAACCAGACCGTGACCAGCACGGGGCGGTTGTCAAGCGCCGACCCCAACCTGCAGAACATCCCGGTGCGCGAGGACGCGGGGCGGCAGCTGCGGCGGGCATTCGTGGCCTCCGGGCCGGAATACACGCTGCTCGACGCGGACTACTCGCAGATCGAGCTGCGCATACTGGCCCACCTTTCGGCGGATCCGGTGCTCGTCGAAGCCTTCCAGCTAGATCAGGACATCCACCAGCGCACGGCGTCGGAGGTCTTTGGCGTGCCGCTCGACGAGGTCACCCCGGACATGCGGCAGGCGGCTAAGGCCGTCAATTTCGGGATCATCTACGGCATCAGCGACTTTGGGCTGGCGCGCAGCCTCGGGGTCAGCAGGGCCGAGTCCGCCGCGTACATCGCGCGCTACTTCGCCCGCTACCGGCGGGTGGACGAGTTCTTTCGGGAAACCATCGAGCAGGCCAAGCGCGACGGCTACGTGACGACGATCCTCGGGCGGCGCCGCAACCTGCCCGACCTGTACGACAACAACCGCAACATCCGGGCCTTTGGCGAGCGAACCGCCCGCAACACCCCGATCCAGGGCAGCGCCGCCGACCTGATCAAGCTGGCGATGGTCGCCCTGCGCGCCGAGCTGCGGGCCCGCGGCTACCGCTCGCGGATGGTCCTGCAGGTCCACGACGACCTGCTCCTGGACGCGCTGCGCGAGGAGCTGCCAGCCGTGCGGCAGCTGGTCCGGGACAAGATGGAGGGCGCCTACCCGCTGCGCGTGCCGCTTAAGGTCGAGATGAAGAGCGGTGACAACTGGTACGAGGTCAAGTAGGGCCGGGTAGCGGCACCGGCGCTGCCGCCGGCCCGCCCCGCCCGCCGTTCGTACGGCGAGGGAGACAGATCAATGGTCTCGGCTAAAGAGCTGATCGATGCCTGGGTGCGCATGTGGAACTCCTACGACCTTGACGAGGTGAGCCGCCTGTTCGTGGGCGATTGCCGGCTGACCTACCTTTCATCGGAAAAGGAAGGCGTGCTGAGCGGGTTTGACACGATTTTGGCGCATCACCGCGGCTTTGGCTTCATGGAGGGCGGAAAGGTCACGGGTAACAGGTTGTGGATCGAGGGTCTGGTATACAGCGATTTCGGCGATGCGGCCGTGGCCGCCGGCACCTGGCTTTTCCGCCGGGCATCAGGGCAGGTCCAGCGTGGGCCGGTGACGTTCGTGTGCGTCCGGGAAAGCGGGGAGTACCGGCTGGCGCACCTCAACTTCGGCAACTACCCGTCCCGGCCGTAATATCGCATGCCTGAGCTTCCCGAAGTCGAAACCGTCCGCCTCACCCTGGCCCCGCAGCTCCTCGGGCGGCGGATCCGCGACCTGGCTGTGCTGCACCCGGACGTCGTGGCCGGGACCGGCGTCGCCACGGACGACTTCCGCGCCCGGCTGGTCGGTGCCGAGTTTTCGGCGCTGCGCCGGCGCGGCAAGTACCTGATCATCGGCCTGCGGGCCCCTGAGGGGCCGCTGCGCCTCGTCCTCCACCTCCGGATGACCGGCCGCCTGGTCGTCGTCCCGGCTGCCGAGGAGGTTCCAAAGCACACCCACCTGCGCTTTGTGCTCGACGACGGCCGGGAGCTGCGCTTCACTGACCCGCGGCGCTTCGGGCGCGCCTGCCTGCTGCCGGGAGCGGGCGGTCGTGATGGCCCCAGGGGCCTGCGTGAACTGGGCCCGGAGCCGCTTGCGGCAGGTTTCAGCGCGGCGGAGCTCGGGCGGCGGATGGCCGGTCGCAAGGTCAGGCTAAAAGCCCTGCTCCTCGACCAGCGGTTCGTCGCCGGCGTCGGGAACATCTACGCGGACGAGACGTTATTTCGTGCGGGGTTACACCCGGCGCAGCGGGCGTGCGACCTGGATGAGACGGATGTGCGGCGGCTGCACAGGCAGTTGCGGCGTGTGCTGCGGCAGGCGATAGGGCAGGGGGGCACGACCATCCGCGACTACGTGGACGGGCGCGGGCGGCGCGGCGAGTTCGCCCTGGCGCTACAGGTCTACGGGCGGGAGGGCGAGGCGTGCGGGGGGTGCGGGACGATGATCGAGCGGGCCGTGATCGCCGGGCGTTCGACACGCTTTTGCCCGCGCTGCCAGGCTCTCAAGGCCCCAAATGGCGCACCGTGACAGGCGATTGCGGACATGGCTGGGCAGGATTTCCGGCCCCGTCAGCGAACCTCTGTTTGGACGAACATCTGAGCGTAAGACATGCCGTAAGCGGGAGATACTGGATACGGAGCTGACGTTGGTGTTCAACTTTACAATCGAGTTTGATAACGAGAGCGACCTGCAGGAGACCACACGCTGCCTGCTGAGCGTGCATGGCATCACGGGCGAGATCGGCGCGCGCCGTCTCAAGGACGGCCGGTGGCGCCTTGAGGTCTGTGCAGAGCGGCATGTCACCGAGACCATGCTTCACTCGCTCAAGGGCCGCGTAACGTCCGCCCCCGCGGACGTCGCCGGGGCCTAGCCCAAGCTCAGGCCGGCAGGCCGCCGCCGACATGATAGTCATCGGGGTCACCGGCGGTGTTGGCACCGGCAAATCCACCGTCAGCCGCATGCTCCGTGACCGCGGGGCGGTCCTCATCGACGCCGACGAAATCGCCCACCGCGTCATCCTCCCGGACGGCCCGGCGTACGCCGGCCTCGTGAAAGCGTTCGGCCCCGGCATCGTTGCCCCCGACGGGACCATCAACCGGCGCGAGCTGGGACGGCGGGCGTTTGCGGACGCGGCGGGTGCGCGGCTTGTCGAGTCCATCATCCATCCGGCCGTCATCGAGGTGGTGCGGGGGCGGCTGGCGGAGGCGGCTGCCGCGGGCGCCGGGGCCGCCGTGATCGACGTGCCCCTGCTGTACGAGAGCGGCCTTGACCAGCTGTGCGGTCAGGTGTGGGTGGTGACCGCCGATCCGGCCGTGCAGCGCGAGCGGGTTTCCGCGCGCGAGGGTGCGGCGGCGGGCGAGGTGCTGGCCCGCGAGCGGTGGCAGGTCCCCATGGCCGAGAAAACGGCCAGGGCCGATGCCGTGATAGACAACAGCGGCGACCGCGCGCATACCGCCGACCAGGTGGCACGGCTGGTGAGCCGGTTGTGGTCTAGCTAGTGGGCTGGCCGCTGACTGGCTTTGGGCCCGCTGGTACCCCGGCCCCGGCTGTGGCCCGGCCCGCCGGCATAGACTAGCGCCGGGGTGAGGGGCAGGGTGCGGGCGCGCGGCGGCATGGGCACGACCGGCGGTATGGGCGGCAGCGGGCGGCGCACGCGTAACCGGTTATGGCTCCTCATCGGCGCAATCGCCCTGCTTATCCTGGTCACGGTCATCGCCTGGCGGCGCTACGGCGAAAACGTGTACCGGCAGGTATACCCGTTTTCTTACCGCGCGATAATCGTCCGTAACGCCGAGGCCCATGGGCTCGACCCCCTGCTGGTCGCCGCGGTGATCAAGGCCGAGAGCAACTTCTGGACCTGGGCCGTTTCCAAGAAGGACGCCCGGGGCCTGATGCAGCTCACGCCGCCGACCGGACGTTGGGTGGCCGGCCAACTGGGAATGCCCGATTTTAAGGAACAAATGCTCCATGACCCGGAGTTCAACATTGCGCTTGGGTGCTGGTACCTGTCCCATCTGCTGGCCGACTACGGCGGCTCGCTGCCCATGGCCCTCGCGGCGTGGAACGGCGGGCGCACCAATGTCGACAGCTGGCTTTACAGCGGACGCTGGTCGGGGAGGTTGGAGGAGGTAAACCGCATCCCTTTTGCCGAAACCCGCGCTTTCGTCCCACGCGTCCTGGCCAATCTCGGCTGGTACAAGAAGCTGTACGGTGACGGCCAGTGAGAGGCCGGGCCGGGCGTACCTACCGCCGCTCGGGCCGCCGCCTCGGACGGATTGCCGTCTTCGGTGGCCTGCTGGTGCTGCTCCTGGGGCTGGCGGCGGGCCTGTTCGTGGCCTGGCGCTGGCCTGCTGAACTCGGGCGGATGCGGCAGGCGGTCACCGCGAGGCTTGCCCGGCTGCTCCCCGGCCGCGGCGGCGCTGAGGCCGGCGTCTACGTCGAGGGCCTGCGCGATGAGCCCAGGGGCCTCAACCCCCTGCTGTACGTTGACCCGGCCAGCCGCCACGTTGCCTCGCTGCTCTTCGTCGGCCTCACCCGTGTTGACTCGGCGGGGCGGGCCCAGCCGGGCCTGGCCGTGAGCTGGGAGTCCACCGCCGGCAACCGCGTCTGGACCTTCAAGATGCGCACGGGGGCCACATGGCACGACGGTCAGCCGATCACGGCACGGGACGTGACGTTCACAATCGGCGCGCTTGCCGCGATCGACTTCCCCGGCCCGGTGAGCGGCGAGTGGCAGGGACACCGGGCGACCCTGAGCGGCGAAGATACCGTGGTCATCACCCTGCCCGCCCCCGCCCCCGACTTTCCGGTGCGCGCCGCTGTGCCGGTACTCCCGCGCCACATCCTTTCGACCGTGCCCTACTATGACTGGTACAGGGCTCCTTTCAACCAGCGGCCCGTCGGTTCCGGGCCGTTTCGCTTCGGGGAGTGGCGTGCCGGCGACGAACTCTCGCTTGTCGCCTATCCGGGCTACTTCCTGGGCGCGCCGGGGCTGCCGGGCATCACCTTCCGGTTTGTTGGGGCCGGCGGGGCGGGAGCGGGGGCGGCGCCGCCGGTTGAGCCCCCTGCCTACGGATACGCGGCCGAGCTTTTCGGACTGCGGGCTGCGGACTTTGCGGGGGGCGCAGGGGGGCGCCGGCCGCAGGGCGGGCTGGTGCTGCCCGGTGCCGTGAGCGAAACGGAGCGGCGGCAGCGCGACTTGACCGTGCGGCGGTTTGCCGACCTGACGTTTGCCGCGCTCCTCCCCAACCACCGGCGCCCGGCGCTGGAGCCGGCGGTGCGGGCGGCAATCAACCTGGCAATTGACCCTGCTGCCCTGATGGCCGCGGCGGCGCGCGAAAACGGCATCCAGGGCCAGCTCTGGCAGGGCCCGGATCGGCAGGCCGGGCCGTACGCGTATGCGGGGGGGCCGTTCCTGCCCGGCACGCCGGCTGCCGACGGGCAGCCGGCCACCTATCGACGCGACGCGGCGGCTGCAAGGCAGTTCCTGGCGCAGGCGGGCTGGGCCGACAGCAACGCGGACGGCATCGTCGAAAAGGGCGGACGTGTCCTTGAGCTGGCCCTAGTGCTCCCCGCGGACAGGCCGGACCTTGCGGCGGCGGCTGGCGAGGCCGCCAGGCAGGCGCGGGAGGCTGGCATCAGGGTCATGCTGCAACCGCTGGGTGTGGGGGAATACCTGGCCAGGTGGGGGCCCCCCTTTGATTTTGACCTGCTGCTGCTGGAATGGGTCACGCTTACCCCTGGGGATGTATACGAGCTTTTCCACTCATCGCAGGTTCCGGTCCGGGGGGCGGCGGGTGAGCTGCGGGGCGGCGCCAACGTCGCCGGCGTCGCCGACACGACTCTTGACTCCATGCTGGCGGAGTTTCGGGCGCTGCCCGCGGCCGACGAGGTCGGGCGGGCCACCCTGCACCGGACCATCAACGAGCGCCTCACCAGTCTCTCGGCCTGGATCTGGCTATGGCGCGAAACCGCCTACTACGCGCACCCGCGCAACCTCGAGGGTCCCGGCCCCGGTCCCTGGGGGCTCTACTGGAACGTCCACGAGTGGCGGTGGCGGTAGACCATATGGTGGAGGCCGGAGGGATCGGTTTCCACTAGCCGCAAACCGATGAGGGCGACGTGTCCGCCAGGCGTAAACGGAGCGGTTTGCGTGTTCACGTGGCGGAAACCGAAGCCCGCAGTGCCCGCCTGGTGAGAGCATCCGTCGCTCACATAATCGCTTTCGCCACCTGATAGACCAGCGTCGCAGTCCCGAAGGAGACCACAAACAGGGTTACCAAGGCGAAGGCGGTCCAGAACCAGCTCTTGAGCTCCTGCTTCATGACGGTCACGGTCGCCAGGCACGGTATGAACAGCATCACGACGACCAGGAAGGACACCGCCGACGCGGTGCTGATCTGGGCTCGCAGCGCCTCGCCCAGACTTATCGCCCCGACACCGCCCGCGCCGACGCCTCCCCCAAACAGGACCGCCAGCGCGGCCAGCGAGTTCTCCTTGGCCACGAAGCTGGCCAGGGTGGCCAGCATCAGGCGCCAGTCGAGGCCGGCAAGCATCCCAAAAGGCTCGATGGCCTTTCCGACAGTGGCCAGATAGCTGGTCTCGAGCTCGCCCCCCGGAAAGTACGCGACGGCCCACAGGAACATCGAGGCCACCACAATCACCTTGCCCGCCTTGGACAGGAAGGCCTTTATCTTGAACCACAGCAGGTAGACGATGACTCGCGGACTCGGCAGGTGAAAGGCCGGCAGCTCCATCAGCAGCTCGCCGCCCTCGGGGTCCCGGAGCAGCGTCCGCGAAAGGATCACGCCGAGCACGGCAAGCGCAAAGAGGTTGACGGTCACCAGCGCCCAGATGACAAACGTGGCTTCCCTGCCGAAAAACGCCGCCGCCATGAAGCTCAGCACGGTCATGCGCGCCGCGCAGGGCATGAGCGGCGCGAGCACCGCGGTGAGGATGCGCCCGCGGCGCGACTCGATCGTCCGCGCGCCCATCACGGAAGCCACGTTGCAGCCAAATCCCAGCGACAGCGGCAGGAACGACTTGCCGTGGAGCCCGATCATGTGCATGAAGCGGTCCATCACCACGGCGCCCCGCGCCAGGTACCCGAGGTCCTCCAGCACGGCCAGGCAGGTAAAGAAGATGACCAGGATAGGTAGAAACGTCAGCACAGTGCCCGCGCCCGCGAGCGCGCCGTCGACGATTATCCCGCGGACCCATTCCGGCCCGCCCGCGAGCAACCGTTCCAGGAGCACGCCGAGCGGCTGCACTAGGCCGCTCTCCAGCCACTCCTGCACTGGCGTGCCGAGCCCGAACGTCAGCCAAAACGTACCGGCCAGGATCCCCAGCAGCACCAACACGCCGAGTACCGGATGAGTGAGCACCGCATCAATGCGTTCGCCCGCGCCTGCCCGCCCCGCAGCCGGCCTGCCCAGCACGCCGTCAAGCACGCGGTCGGTCCATTCGTGCAACGACCGTGGGTCAGGCGTATCAGGCGGCGCGATGCGTCCTTCCGGTGCCTGCACCGCCGCTGTCTGCACCGCCGCGGAGGCCGCTGCCTCCCCAGCCGCGGCGCCGGCCCCCGGGCCGAGTACCTGCTGCAGGCGCTGGCGCAGGCGGGCCAGTTCCTGCGGCTTGGTGGCTCTGATCGGGACGACATCCACGCCGAGCCGCCGCCCAAGCAACGCGTAGTCGATGCGCAGTCCCTCGCGCTCGGCCACGTCGGCCATGTTTGCCGCAACAAGAACCCGAACGGGTAGGGCCAGCAGTTGGCCGACCAGGTAGAGATCCTGTTCCAGGGCCGACGCGTTGACCACCGCGATGAGCAGGTCGGGGCGCTGGTCGAGCACGTAATCACGGGCGACGACTTCATCGACTCCCAGCGTCGCGCTGCGCCGCGAGCGTTCCGTGCCGATGCTGTAGGTCCCGGGCAGGTCCACGACTCGCACGGCTTGTCCTCCCGCGAGGCGCATGATGCCCTCGGCGAGCTCGACGGTCTTGCCCGGCCAGTTGCCGGTAT
>JAUYEG010000066.1 GCA_030691505.1 Bacillota bacterium
CCGGATAGCTCGTGTGCTGTCAGCGGCGACCTGGCCCTAGACGCAAGGAACCGGGCCAGCGACGGCACCAGGGCGAATCCCCTCAGGGCCTGTGTTTCGGCCCTGGCACGCAGCTGCTCCGCCGGCCCGGCCGCCGCCGCGATGGTCGCTGCGCGGACCAGGGCCTCCTGCACGGCGCGGTACATACCTGCGGCGGGAGTCGGGCCCCAGTATCCCTGCGGCTCCATTCGTTTCCGCACGGCCTCCCCCGCAGCGCACCGGCCCCACACCTCGAACTGCGGCCACATCTTCCGGAGCACCGGCCTCACCACCAGATGAACGGCCTCGTGCACGACAGAAGGCGCCAGGGACGGGTCGGGTGCCGCAACCACAGCGTGAAGGCAGGAGTCTATCAGCGCCAGGTCGGCCAGCCAGCGTGACTGCAGGAGGTTGGTGATCACCCTCACCGATGAAAACGGCCAGCTTCGCACCGCCAGCAGCGACGCGGACCTGCCCAGCCCCTCCCCTATCGCCCGGTCCATCAGCCCGCCCGGGTCGTCATGGGCCGCGTGGTGCTCGTGCCAGAGCCCGGCGAGGCCGGTGCGCTGGGCAAACCCGGTGAGCATAGGGCCCAGCCCGGCAAGTGCGGCGAGGAAATCCTCCGGGACCTCGCAAGGGAGCTCCAGCACATTGGCAGCCAACCACGCACGAAAGGCGGTCTGGTCTCCCGCCCCGAACGGGCCAGGGTGGCCGGCAGGCCAGTCCCGCTGGTGCAGGGCGTACTTCTCCATGAGGCCGACCCGCGGCCAGAAAGGCCGGGCGCACTCCATCCAGCGCCGCTCCGGTTCGCGCCAGGGATCGGGGAGGGCAGCCAGATGGCGGCGGACGGCAAGCCGGACGTCGCCCATCTTGGGGTCTCCCTCCAGGTCGTAGCCGTAGTGGTTGAGCGCGGCGAAGAGCGCGAAGACGCGGTAGTCCGGGCCAACGCGGATAGAAGGGGGAGGAAGAGGTAAGGCGGGTGAAGCGAGGTCCGTGGGCAAATGCCTCACCGCCTGGTTTCGTCCACCGTGAGCCGGAACACATCCGACCTCGCGTAGTGCCCCACCGCGTCAAAGTCGAACTTGCTGGCGGGTACGAAGCTCATGTCGAGGTCGGTGATCAGGATCTCCTCGCGGTCCCAGACCGGCTCCACCAGATATTCGCCGAACGGCGAGATAATGGCGCTGCCGCCGCGGGAGAGTATCTCGGGCTCTCCCGCCAGCTCGTCATAGCAGGCCAGGTCGCGGGGGTACATCGACTTGGTCACGAACTGGTTGCAGGAAAGCACGAAGCACCGGCCCTCCAGCGCGATGTGGCGCACCGTGGCCTGCCACCGCTCGCGCTGGTCCGCGGTAGGGGCCAGGTAGATGTGCACTCCCTTTTCGTACATGGCCGTCCTGGCCAGGGGCATGTAGTTTTCCCAGCAGATCAGACCGCCGATGCGTCCGTGGGGCGTGTCGACCACGGTCAGGGTGCTGCCGTCGCCTTCACCCCAGATGAGGCGCTCGGAGGCCGTCGGCTTGAGCTTGCGGTGCTTGCCGAGGTAGGCGCCGTCCGGGCCGAAATACAGAATCGTGCAGTACAGCGTGCCGCCGCCGTGGTCAGCATCCCGCTCCACAACGCCGACGCACACGTAGGCGGCGGCCTCCCGGGCGGCCGCGGCGAGCGCCGCCGTCGTCTCGCTCGGCACGGCAACGCAGTTTTGCCAGTAGCGCAGCCAGTCCTGACGCCCCTGGGGCGACCGCGAGCCGATCTTGCTGCCGAGGGCCAGTCCCCGCGGGTAAGCCGGGATGAACGCCTCGGGGAGCAGCACCAGCCCTGCCCCCTTGGCCCCCGCCTCCTTGATCAGCCGCACCGCCTTTGCGGTCGTGGCTTCGCGGTCCATTACCACCGAACCGGCCTGGATGACCGCCGCCCGGAATATGGAGCCCATGTCAGGCATCCAAAGATCCCCCGCCTTCATCTCGGTCTGTGCCTCGTGGAGGGCGTCGAGCATTGCGGTGCGTCGAGCATGGCGGTTGGTTTCGGCCTGAACAGCCCGGCTTCCTTGTCGGAATTCATACCGGTCGGCCGGCTGGGCGGGCATAGAGGTCAGGCTGGGGCTCAGGCCGACCCGCGCCCAGCTCTTATGCGTTTCGATTGCTGAAGACATGTCCTCCTATGCGAACGGCGACCGGCAAGCCGTGCATGAATCTACTGCTCGTGCCGGCGGGATTGAAAAAGAACAACGCTCCCTTGGACGGGTCCTTGCCCGAGAGGGCATCCTGCACCGCCTGAACGTGGATCTCATCCGCGGGCCTGTTGATGCACCCGTTGCTCACCGTCTCGAACTGCCGAGCCTGATAGATGATACTTCTAACGGTGTTTGGAAACAGCGGGGATTTCAGCCGGTTGAGAACCACCGCCGCGACCGCAACCTGGCCGTCGTACGGCTCGCCGGCGGCCTCTGCCCTGACGAGGCGGGCGATAAGGTCAATGTCCGACGGGCTTAGCAGCGTCGGCTCAAGTTCATCAAAGGCGCTGCGGGGCCGCCGGGGATCCTGTGGGGACGGGGATGCAGGGCCCTTGTCTTCTTTCTCCCCAGGGTTGTCCGGTGGCCGCCTGGTGCGCAACCACAGCCGCCAACCCCACCCCATCATCATCGTTGCGCTGTCGAAACCGTATGTGCCCGAAGCGCCCAATGTCCGGTGCCTCCTGCCTTGTGCAGCCGTCGTCGAGGTGAGACGCCGGTGCGTCATATCTACCGAATATGCCGCATAACTGGCCTTGGTTACTCGCTGGGTGCACCGGAAGGTGCTACGGGCACGCGCTGAGAATGGCATGCCATGGACCGTACGGACGGTGGCGGCTGTTGGCGGTTTCGGCGGCGCAGGCCGTGACTTGCCGTAGCACCCGAGGGGAGCGATCAATTGCTGTGACCGATGACGGATTGTGCACTGGCGGCGCAGGACTGGCCCGCTGCCGCGAGCAGTTTCCGGCGCTGGGCATGGAGATTTCCGGCTACCCTGTGGCGTTCCTGGACGGGCCGGGGGGTACGCAGGTGCCGCGCCGTGTGGCTGAAGCCATGACCTCGTACCTGCACTGGCAAAACGCCAATTCCCACGGGATGTTCGCGACCAGCCGGGCCACCGACGAGGTGGTGGAGCGGGCCCGCGGCCGGCTTGCGGATCTGCTGGGTGCGGGCTCGCCGGACGAGATCGCTTTTGGGTGCAACTCCACCAGCCTCCTGTTCCACCTGGCGCGCATGATCGGGCGGGACCTGGAGCCCGGCGACGAGGTGCTGATCACCGAGCTCGACCATGAGGCCAACCGTGGGCCATGGCTCGCGCTCCGGGACGGCGGCGTGGTGGTGCGTGAGGCCCGCGTCGACACGGCTACCTGCCAACTTGACATGGAAGACCTGGCGGAAAAGGTCGGCCCGCGCACCCGGGTCGTAGCCGTGGGCGCGGCATCAAACGCGGTGGGAACGATCAACAACGTGCCCGCTGTGAGGCGCCTGGCACACCACGCGGGGGCTCTGCTTGTCGTCGACGCCGTGCACTACGTGCCGCATGTGCCTCTTGACGCGGTCGTGATGGGCTGCGATTTCCTGGTGTGCTCTGCGTACAAGTTCTTCGGCCCGCACCTCGGGGTGCTCTACGGGCGGCGCGAGGCGTTCGAGCGGCTACGCTGTCACAAGGTCGAACCGCAGCTTGATTCGATCCCGCACAGAATCGAGACCGGAACGCCCAACTTCGAGGGCATCGCCGGGGCGGCGGCGGCGGTTGAGTTCATCGCGGGGCTGGGTACAGGCGGCACGGCCTGCGCATCGGAGCGGGCGGCGGTGCTCGCCGGCATGCGGGCTGTCGAGGCATACGAGCGGGGTCTTGCCAAGCGTCTCCATGAGGGACTCACCGCAATCCCCGGAGTCAGGCTCTACGGCCCTCCGCCAGGGGAGCCTCGCACGCCCACGATTTCCTTCGTCGTCAAGGGCATGACGGCCGGTGACGTCGCGGAGGAGCTCGGCGACGCTGGCATCTTTGTGTGGGACGGCGATTTCTACGCAACTACGCTCATCAAGAAGCTCGGGCTTGCGGGCCGGGGCGGCCTCGTGCGCATAGGCCTGGCGCCCTACACCACCCGCGAGGAGATCGAGCGGACCATCGAGGCTGTGGCTCGGGTAGCGCAGTAGCGCGGCGGCGAGGGCGGCGCGGCGGCGAGGGCGGCGACCCAAGTGGCGGGTGGTTATCTATAGATCAGGGCTATTGTTATGCAGCCGACAGGTTTCCGCAAAACCTGTCGGCACGTGAGCAAGAAGGCCTCTATCGGTCACGGATTTATCAGTAGGCGCAGGCTTCTGTTTACCTACCGGCGGTTCACCGGATGATGTGGCGGCTGGTGAGCAATATGCTCTCACGCGGCACCTGTCTGTCACGCATGCCCAGACCGGCCGGCTCACCCCTTGCCCGAACGGGCTTTTGCAGCGTAGCCGGCGCACATGGCCGCCAGAGCGCGATAATACTGCCCGTTAACGTCGACCTGCCTGCGGGGGAGCTGGTCGGGAATCAGGGTCTCAAGAATGTCTAAATACAGCTCGTCGGCGGTCACCTCAACGAGGACTACCCTGGCCTTATGGCTGGCGCCGCACTTGATCAGGTCCCGGGCCTGGGTTTGCCTCAGGTCTCGTTCGCTGGGAAAGCGCCTGGTGGACACGTAGTGTTGCGGGCCGTTGAACTCGAATGCGACTCCCTGCAGATACAGACGGTCGTACTCCAAGAGTTCCCCTGTCCCGGGGTTGCAGAGAAACTCAGGGCGCGCGTTGTCGACATACTCGTCGCTGCTGATCCGGAGGTCCAGGTAACGTTTCATCAGAAACTCGCCGCGGTTTGCGGCCAGCTCGTACGCGGTTTCGAGGGACTGCACCATGTGCGCCTGGCACCGGTCAGGGATCAGCGCGACTGGGCGAACGCGCTTGCCGTCGGCCAACAACGTCAACCAGCCGCGGGCTTCGAGGGCTGCACAGGCATGTGCCGTCGTACTCCTAGCCGCCCTGACCATGCGCGAGAGGTCCGTCATGCAGTCCGGATAAGACGTCCAGGCCACAAAGTAGACGGCCAACTCCACTGAGCCAATACCGGGCTCCGCCAGCAACTCCCGCGCCGCAACGTCGGGGACTAACAATCGCGCTCCCTCCCTGGATTGGCACACGCTTACGCTACCGACTTTAGCACGGGGATGCCTCTCGTGGAAAGCGTTACCAAGCGGCAGAAAGGAGGTAATCCCAGTGATGGCGGACGACCGCCGTCCATCTTGGCCCCTCCCCCGCTCCAGGTCCTCAATACCGTCGCGGCAGGAGGATGCCCATACCTGGCACGGCGAAAGCTTGCATGGGCAAACCCAATCTGCCGAATTGAAAGGAGCTAACCCTATGAGCATTAGTGCGGGCGCCCAAATCGAAGCCTATCTGTCCCAACTCGGGCTTGAGCTGCCCGCCATGAGCAACCCCGTCGGCATCTACGTCAAGGGCGTGGTCGTCGGGAACCTGCTTTATCTTTCCGGCGCGGGCCCGCACAGGCCCGGCCAGGCAACATGGAGCGGCAAGGTCGGGCGCGAATACACGCTCGAGCAGGGATATGAGGCGGCGGGGCATGTTTGCCTGCAGCTGCTGGCGGCGGCCAAGCGCATCCTCGGCGACCTGTCGCGCATCAAGCGAGTCGTCAAGCTTCTGGGGTTTGTCAACTGCACTGAGGACTTCGTCGACCACCCCAGAGTGATAAACGGCTGTTCAGACTTGCTGGTTAAGCTGATGGGTGATGCCGGGCGGCACGCCCGCTC
>JAUYEG010000091.1 GCA_030691505.1 Bacillota bacterium
ATCAGCGACGCCGAGTACGATGCGATGCTGCGGGAGCTGGTCGAGCTCGAATCGCTGCACCCCGAGCTGGCGACTGACGATTCGCCGACGCGGCGGGTCGGCGGGCTGCCGTCCGCGGCCTTCGCCCCGGTGCGCCACGAGGTGCCGATGCTGAGCCTGGCCAACGCGTTCGGGGCGGAGGAGCTGCTCGACTTTGACCGCCGCGTGCGGTCGCTGGCGGGCCTGGAGCGGGTGACCTACACCGGCGAGCTCAAGATCGACGGCCTGTCCATAGCGCTGTTTTACCGGTACGGCCGCCTTGAACGGGCAGCCACCCGCGGGGACGGCGAGACCGGCGAGGACGTCACGGCGCAGATACGCACCGTCCGCAGCGTGCCGTTGCGGCTGCGCGCGGCGGGGCGGGCCCTGGCGGAGCTTGAGGTGCGCGGCGAGGTTTTCTTCCCGATCGCGGACTTCGAGCGCCTCAACCGGGAGCGGGCCGGGCGCGGGGAGACGCCCTTCGCCAACCCGCGCAACGCCGCCGCGGGCACCGTGCGCCAGCTGGACCCCGCGGTCACCGCCGCGCGCCCCCTGGATTCGTTCCTGTACGCCCTGCCTTTGCGCGCGCAGCTTCCCGTCCCGTCCCAGGAGCAGGTCCTGGTGACGCTGCGTGAGTTGGGTTTCAAGGTCAACCCGCATTTCGCCGTGCTTGAGGGCATCGAGGCCGTGCAAGAGTACTGCCGCCACTGGGACGCCCACCGCCACGAGCTGCCCTTCGAAATCGACGGCGTCGTCATCAAGATCAACGACCTCGACCTGCACGACCGGCTCGGGGCGACGAGCAAGAGCCCGCGCTGGGCTGTGGCGTATAAGTTCGCCGCCGCGGAGCAGGAGACGCAGGTGCTGGACATCATGGTCACCGTTGGCCGCACCGGGATCCTCACGCCGACGGCCGTGCTGGAGCCGGTAGAGATTTCGGGGAGCACGGTCGGGCGGGCGGTGCTGCACAACGAGGACGTCATCCGGGAGAAAGGCGTCCGGATCGGCGATGCGGTCGTTGTGCGGAAGGCCGGCGAGGTCATCCCGGAGGTCGTGCGGGTGCTGGGTGAGCGGCGGAGGGGTGACGAGCGCGAATTTGCCATGCCGGCGCGGTGCCCAGTGTGCGGGGCCGAGGTTGTGCGCGAGGAGGGCGAAGCGGCGCACCGCTGCACGGGCGGGCTGACGTGCCCGGCGCAGGTGGCCGAGGGGATCTTGCATTTTGGCTCGCGGGGCGCGATGGACATAGACGGCCTCGGACCGTCGACGGTCGCCGCGCTGCTGGAGGCCGGGTTGGTGCGCGGGGTCGCCGACCTGTACGACCTGACCGTGGAGGCTGCGGAGAGGCTGCCCCGATTTGCCCGTAAGTCTGCCGAGAACCTGGTGGCGGCGATCGAGCGTACCAAGGAGAGTCCGCTGCGGCGGCTGCTCTTTGCGCTCGGGATCCGGCATGTTGGGGAGCGCGCGGCCCTGCTGCTGGCGCGGCACTTCGGGGCGCTGGAGCGGGTCGCCGGAGCAACGGAGGATGAGCTGACCGCCGTCCACGAAATCGGGCCCAAGATAGCGGCTAGCGTCGCCGCCTGGTTTGCCCGGCCGCAGGCCCGCGAGCTGCTGGACAAGCTGGGGCGGGCGGGGGTCAATTTGGCCGAGCCGGGCGGGGCTGGTGGTGAAGTCGCCCTCACGGCCGCGGCGCAGGCCGCGGCAACCTCAGGGGATGCGGCGGGCGCGGCGGATGCGGTGGGCGCGGACGCCGGCCGGCTGTCGGGGATGACCTTCGTGCTGACCGGGACCCTTGCCTCATTGACCCGGGAGGAAGCCGAGGAGCAGATCGTCGAGCGCGGCGGCCGGGTTTCGGGGTCAGTCAGCCGCAAGACCAACTACGTAGTAGCAGGCGAAAGCCCGGGCAGCAAGCTGGCCCGGGCCCGCGAACTGGGCGTTCAGGTGATTGACGAGGACGGCCTGCGACGGCTGTTGGAGGGCGGCGGCAGGTAGGGCTGCCGATAGGCCGCACGGCAGCTCTCACCAGCGCGCTCGGCGCCGCCCCGCGGCGCAGCAGGAATCCACTGGTGTGGCTGCTACCTCACCCTGGAGCTGGTCAGGGCGTTCTCGACAGCGGCCTTCCACTGCTGCGAGCTGGTGGTGACGCCGGCCACGACGTCCACGTTGCGTACGTCGGCCGGCGCGGCGGCCTCCAGGCGTTCCGTCATCTGGTCCCGGGCAACGCCCGCCGGCGCCCAGTAGGTCTCAAAGTCCTTGAAGTCACCGGTCTCTGTTATTTCTTTAAGCTCCACATCCGTGATGCGGTCGTTTTGGAGCGTTGTCCACGCCAGGCCGTAGCCGCGCGCACCGGCAGCCGACCGGCCCAGGAACGTCCCGTCAAAGTGCGTCGTTGTCATAACGGGCCTGCGCCTGGCCTTTTCCAGGGCGAATTTGACGGCCTCCCGGTACTTATTCGACGAGCTGGTCGCCTCTGCTACGATGTCCACGTCCCAGGTGTTCTTTTCCACGAAACGCTGGGGCAGCAGCTCGTTGGCCTGCCGCGCCTGGGCCCATGGATAGGTCGCGAAGTCCTTCTCCGCAGCCTTCCCGTCAAACTCCTTGAGTTCCACTGCGGTGATCTTGTCGCGCCGTAGCGTCACCTGTGCCCATGTGTAACCCTTGTCGTTGGCCTGCGAAACCGCCTGGTAGGTCCCGTCGGTATAGACGGTTGCGCGGAGCCCCAGAGCCGCCGCTATCACAGCGGCGATCAGTGCGATCAGAGCGATGATGCGTATGGTTATTCCCACGGCAAACCCCCCTTGTTGGTGAGGCGGCCCACGTTGCGACCAGTTCAAACCCCATGCTATTATGGCGCAAGAGCAGGGAGGGGATGTGTTTGCCAGCCGTTTCCGCCGCCCAGGTGAGGCATGTGGCTGCGCTGGCCAGGTTGAGCTGGGACGAGCGGTCCGCGCCGAAACTGGTGGGCGAGCTCAACGAGATCTTGGCCTACATCAGCAAGCTGAGCGAACTCGACACCGCCGACGTGCCCCCGACCTCCCACGCCCTGGATTTGCGGGATAACGTACTGCGCGAGGACGAGCCGCGTAAGGGTCTAGCCCAGGCTGAGGCCCTGGCGGACGCGCCGGACAGCGAGGCCGGCATGTTCCGCGTGCCAAGGGTGGTCGGCGGCCAGTGACCCCCCTATTGGCAGCCTCCCCATCGATAACCGCCCTGACCGCCGCCGAGTTGCGCGAGCTGCTACGGCGGCGCGAGGTGTCCGCCGCGGATGCCTGGCAGGCCTACATGTCGCGCGCGGCGGCGCTCGACCCGGCGCTGCGGGCTTTTTTGGAGATTGCGGGCGACACCCCCGAGGTCCCGGGAGCACCCTGGGAAACGCACCCGCTGCTTGGCGGGGTGCCGTTCGCGCTCAAGGACAACATCTGCGCCCGGGGGCTTTTTTGTACATGCGGGTCGCGCATCTTGGAAGGGTTTCGCCCGCCGTACGACGCGACGGTGACCGTGCGGCTGCGCGAGGCCGGGGCGATGCTCATGGGCAAGACCAACATGGACGAGTTTGCCATGGGGTCGTCGTGCGAGCACTCGGGCTACTTTGCGACCGCCAATCCGTGGGCCCTGGACCGCGTGCCGGGCGGCTCGAGCGGCGGCGCCGCGGCGGCTGTCGCTGCGGACATGACGGCCTTCGCGCTCGGCTCGGACACCGGCGGGTCGGTGCGGCAGCCGGCGTCTTTCTGCGGGATCGTCGGGTTGAAACCCACCTACGGCCTCGTCTCCCGCTACGGCCTGGTCGCCTTTGCCTCATCGCTCGACCAGATCGGCCCCCTGACCAAGGACGTTACCGACTGCGCGCTGGTGCTCTCCGCCATCGCGGGGCACGATCCCATGGACTCCACGTCGGCGCGGGTCGCGGGCGAGGACTACACGCGGTACCTGGTGCCGGATATCAAGGGAATGCGCCTCGGGGTCCCGCGCGAGTACATGGGCGAGGGGATCGAGCCGGGCGTGCGCGCGGCGGTTGAGCGCGCGGTCGCCGGGCTGAACGGCATGGGTGCGGAAGTCGAGGAGTGTTCGCTCCCCCACACGGAGTACGGCGTCGCTACCTACTACATCATCGCCCCGGCCGAGGCGTCGAGCAACCTGGCGCGGTACGACGGGGTCCGCTACGGGCACAGGGCCGGCGGAGCGAGGGCAGGTGCGACGACAGGCGCGATGACAGGCGCGGGCGCTGGCACTGGGGCGGGCGGGGATCTGGACCTCGCCGCGATGTACGAGCGAACGCGCAGCGAGGGCTTTGGGGCGGAGGTCCGCCGGCGGATCATGATCGGGACCTACGTGCTCAGCGCCGGCTACTACGACGCCTACTACCTCAAGGCGCAGAAGGCCCGCACGCTGGTCAAGCAGGATTTTGAGAATGTGTTTGCGCGCTTTGACGCCCTGGTCACCCCGACGGCGCCCACCGTCGCCTTCCCGATCGGCGCCAAGACCGCCGATCCGCTGCAGATGTACCTCAACGACGTTTTCACCATCCCGGTCAACATGGCGGGCCTGCCGGGCATCTCGATCCCGTGCGGGCTCAGCGAAGGGCTGCCGGTCGGGCTTCAGCTTATCGGGCCGCACATGGGCGAGCCCACGCTGTTGCGCCTGGCCTACGCCTACGAAACGGCATCCGGAATCCGCCACCCGCGGCCCGCGGCGGTCAATGCGGCTGTCGCGGCGGCGGAGGCCATTCGAGCAGCCGGCGGCGTCGGGGGGGTGGCGAAATGACCGCGTACGAGCCGGTTATCGGGCTCGAGGTACACGTGGAGCTCAAGACGGCGACCAAGATCTTCTGCTCCTGCTCGACGGACTTCGGCGCCCCGCCCAACACGCAGGTCTGCCCGATCTGCCTGGGCATGCCCGGCGTGCTGCCGGTGCTCAACCGGCGGGTCGTCGAGTACGCCCTGCGCGCGGCGCTGGCGCTCGGGTGCGAAGTCGAGCCGGCGAGCCAGTTTGCGCGAAAGAATTACTTTTACCCCGACCTCCCCAAGGGATATCAGATCACCCAGTACGAGCGGTCCTACGCCTACCGCGGCCACCTCGACATCGAGGCGGACGGTACCAGCAGGCGGGTCGGCATCACCCGGATCAACATCGAGGAGGAGGCCGCCAAGTCCTTTCACGGGACGCGCGGGCCGGGTGGGGCAGGGGAGAGCTACGCGCCGCCCAGGCCGAGCCCGGATTCGCCGGAAAGCGCGGCCGGTGGCGGCGACGAAGGCGAAGGGTATTCGCTGGTGGATTTCAACCGGGGCGGCGTGCCGCTCATCGAAATCGTCTCCGAGCCCGACCTGCGCTCACCCGAAGAGGCCCGGGCGTATCTGATCAAGCTGCGCAACCTGCTGCTGTACACGGGGATTTCCGACTGCAAGATGCAGGAGGGCTCGCTGCGCTGCGACGCCAACGTCTCGCTGCGGCCGGTGGGGCAGGAGCAGTTGGGCAACCTGGTTGAGCTCAAGAACATGAACTCCTTCCGGTCGGTTGTGCGCGGGCTTGAGTATGAGATCAAGCGCCAGACCGCGGTGCTGGAGGGCGGCGGGAGGGTTGCGCGCGAGACCCGCGGCTGGGACGAGGGGCGGGGCGCGACTTTCTCGATGCGCTCCAAGGAGCAGTCCGACGACTACCGGTACTTCCCGGAGCCCGACCTGGTGCTGCTGCGCGTCGATCAGGCGTGGCTGGACCGCGTTGGCGCCGAAATGCCCGCCCTGCCGGAGGCGCGGCTGCGGCGCATGACGCAGGAGCAGGGGCTCTCGGAGTACATGGCCGGCGTCATCGGCGCCGACCCGCTGATGGCCGCGTTTTTTGATGAGTGCGTGAAGCTGCAGGGGGCGGGGGCAGGCGCAGGGGGCGGGGAGGGCGCTGCGGGCGTCGGGGGTGCAATCACTCCGGCAGCCCTGGCCAACTGGATCACCGGCGACCTGGCCCGGCTGGCGAACGCGGAAGGGGTCGAGTTTGACGCCCTGCCGGTCGGCCCCGAGCACCTGGTGGACCTGCTACGGCTGGTGGACGCCGGGCGCATCAGCGGCAAGATGGCCAAAAACCTGCTGGAGGAGTGCTGGCGGGCGGGGCAGGCGGGGGAGGCGGGGCAGGCAGGGCAGGCAGGGCAGGTTGGGAAGGCGGAGCAGTCCGGAAAGGATCGGCCGGTGGCGCCCCTGCCCAGCGCGATTGCCCGCGGCAAGGGGCTTGAGCAGGTCAGCGACGAGGGCGAGGTTGCGCGCATCGTCGCCTCCGTGCTTTCCGGCAACGGGGAGGCGGTAGCCTCCTACCATGCTGGAAAGGACAAAGCGCTGGGGTTTCTGGTAGGGCAGGTCATGAAAGCCTCGCGCGGCCGGGCCAACCCGGCGCTAGTCAACAGGCTGGTGCGGGAGGCGCTGGGCGCTCGGAGCTAGGGAGGGGCGCCACTTGCGCTGTTTTCCTGCTTCCCTGCGAGCAGGTTGCCGCGCTGATCTGGTTTCTACGGAGCAAGTTGTGTCTCCCACCTGCTCGGTACGGAGCAGCAACAGCTCTCCTGCTCGCCAGGAAGCAGGTGTGCGGGCTGATCTGCTCGCTGGGGAGCAGGTAGGAGCGGGCTCCTGCTTTGTAGCAAGCAGGAGACCCCAGGGTAAAGGAGGCCCCGCCGCCGTGATAGTCTTTCGGCCCATGCAGCCTGAGGATCTTGAGCTGATGTACCGCTGGCTCAACGACGATCCGGTCATCCGCGAGATATGGACGCAGGGCGAGGGGCGGACGCGTGAACGGATCGCCGCGAAGTACGGCCCCCGCCTGGCAGGCACCGACCCGACGCGATCGTACATCATCCTCTGCGATGGCGTGCCCATCGGGTACACGCAGTGGTATCTGTGGCGGGATTACCCCGGTTACGCGGCGCACCTCGGGCTGGAAGAGGTTGCGGCCAGCGTTGACCTCTTCATCGGCGAGGCGGCGTACAGGTACCGCGGGCTGGGCGGAGGTATTATACGGCAGCTTCTGCGCGATGTGGTGTTTGCCCATCCCGACCCCGTCAGCTGCGTGATCACGCCCATCGAGGGCAACGACATAGCTATCCGTGCCTACGAGAAGGCGGGTTACCGACACGTCCGCACGCTGTATGGGGTGCCGGGAGAGCCCGGGCCGGTGTACCTCATGAGGGTTGGGCGGGAAGAGGTCGTCGCGGCAGACGCGGAGTAGGGGCGGGGTCAAGCCCAAAGCCTGGCTAGGGAAGTATCGCGGCTGCCGACACGCCGCTTGGGAGGAGTAGCTCGTCGCAACCTACCCCTTGTACACCCTCTCCACCCCGCGCGCCGCGGTCGCGCGCACGGCGGGTACCGCAACTACGTCACCTAAGGCGGCATCTGGAATCCCGGTAATGTCGACCAGCGCGAACTGCATGCCCACCCTGCCGACCAGCGGGGCGCTCCGCTGGCCGATGTCGACGCGGGGCCGCCAGCGCGGGACCAGGGCCCTGGCAACCTCCTTTAGCAGGGCTTCAAAGACGACCCGGGCGCCTGCGCCCGACTCCACCGACCGCAGGCTCAGCCCGTCGCTGATGCCGACCGGGAGGACGGCGATGCGCATTTCACGGGAGGCGCGGTAGTTACCATAACTCAGGTTCTGGCCGCGCGCGACGGTGTGCACGGCGGCGATGCGCGTCTTCATGCTCCACACCGGGCGCGCCGAAACCCCGTCGACCGCCGGCAGGCGGCTGCGCGGCCCGCCCCACAGGCCGTAGATGAGGTTGCCGAGGCGCACCATGTCGAGCCGGCTTTCGGGGAGCATCACGGCGGATTCGCTTCCGGCCGCGTGCGCCAGCGGGATAGGGCCCACCTCGCGCTCGACGGAGGCCCTGGCGCTCAGAAACTGGTTGAGCTCGCCGCGCGTCCGCCCCACATCCGACGGCGCCGCGAAGTGCGTATAGATGCCTCCGACTCGCAGGCTGGGCAGGCCGCTGACCTCCGCCGCAAGGCCGGCGAGGAGGCCGGGACGCACCCCGCCGCGGCCCAGCCCCGCGTCCGCCAGCAGGTGCACGTCAACCGTCCGCCGGCCCCAGTACATTGCTGCCTCGGCCACCTCGTGCGCCGAATCGATGGTGTCCACAGTGGGCACCAGCCCGGCCCCGACCGCCGCCCTCGCCTCGCCGGGCAGCAGCGGGGCAAGGATCAGGCATGGCGCGTGGACGCCGGCCTCTCGCAGGGCAAGACCCTCACGGACATTGCCGGCCCCGAGCCACTCGCATCCGCCGGCGACGGCCTCCTGGGCCACCTCGATAAGCCCGTGCCCGTAGGCATCGGCCTTAACCACGGCCATGATCTGGACCGGGGGGGGTATCAGGCGCCGGACGAGCGCGAGATTGTCGCGGAGAGCGTCGAGGTCGACCTCCGCCCAGACCTGAGCCGCCGGCAACGCGTCGACGGCCGCTCTGGCAAGCGGGCGGGCCGCGGCCACTTCGTCGCGGGCCACTTGCAGCTCCGGTTGGCGCCCATCCGCCCCGCGCCCATCCGCCTCGTGCCCATCCCCCTGGCGCGTCACGGCAGCTCGTCCCCCTTCGCAGGAGTCCGGCGCTCGTCGATGTCGCCGACGCCCGCACCCTCAGCCGCCCCCGCCCCGATCCCCCCGCCCCCGCGACGCCGCGCGAGCATCCGGCGCACCTGGCGGTACAGGGGCAGGCCGGTCCGGAACATCCAATACAGCGCTGGAACGAGCGGCAGGTCAAACTCACCGGCAAACTCGGTTACCTCGCCGGAGAAGCCCTTCTTGAAGCGGTACAGGCCAAAGAGCGCATGGTCGGGAGAGAAGTCGCCCGAGATGCCGCGCATGTCGTAGATCGCTATTCCGCGCTCGCGCAGCCATAGCATGATGCGCCAGTGAAGAGCGTAGTTGGGCATGAGGTTGCGCTTGCGGTTGCCGGACGCGCCGTAGACGTACCAGGCGCGCTTGCCGAGGGCGAAGATCAGCGCCCCGGACAGGAGCTCGCCCTGATGCTCGGCCAGGAAGAGGTGCGCGATCCCCGGGCCGCCAGCAGCACCATCAACCGCGTCCGCGCCCGTCCCCGCTCCGGCGCCCGTCCCTGCGTCCACGCCCGCCCCCGTATCCACCCCCGTCGCCGCCCCCGCACTGCCCATCTCCTGCCAGATCGCCTGGTAGTAGGGATAGGTGCGGATGCCGAAACCGTCGCGCTTCGCGGTAACCTGTAGCAACCGGTAAAAAGCCGCCATGTCCTCTTGCGCGACGCCGCGCCGGACCGCGACGCCCTTGCGCTCCGCGAGCCGGACGTTGTACCGGTGCTTGGCCGAGAAGGAGGCGAGCAGGTCCTCCGGCGGGCGGTCCAGGTCGATTGCATACACAAACCGCGGCTGGACGCCCTCGAACGAGAGGCTCGCGGTTCCTGGGCGGAAACCGGCCGCGGCCATAGCCTCCCGCGCCGCAGCGTTTGCGGCGGGAAGCGCGGGGTCGCACTTCATCACGACGGCCCTGTGCCTGCAGGCGAGCTTGCGCGCTGACGCTGCGAAAGCCCGCAGGATCATCGCGAGTTGATCGGCAGGGCGCGTCCAGTCGAGGACCGGTCCGCGCGGCGCATAGAACATGCTGATCGGCAGTCCCGGCAGGCGCCGTACAAGAACAAGTGCCGAAAGGGCCACCTTGCCGTGCTGGTCCTGCAGGATCAGCGGCAACGACCGCCAGCCGGTCAGTGCCTTGACCCTGCCCCACTCCAGCGTCTGCATGAAGTCGCGGGCAGGGTTGGTTTCGAGGAAGCTCTGGTAGGCATGCCGACCGAGCCTGTCGCGAACAGGCGTCAGCGTGTACGACGGCTCGCGCAAGCTGGTCGCAGCCTCCTGTCTTGATCGGCCTCAGTTCCGCAACCCGGCACCTCTGTGCCCGGCGGCGCAATGCTAGCTTGGAGAAGCCCGCAGACCATTATGCCCGCGGCCGGGGCGGTGGCAACCAGAGGGCGGTTTCGACAAAACTGGTTGGCAAACCTGTTTCGCGGCCTGTCCCGCAGTTTGACCCCTGTTTGGACCGCATGTTACAATGCCAATCAAACTGAGCTCGCAGCACAGCCGATGCGGAGGACACGTTGCGGCAAAGGCGGCCAACAGAGAGCCGGGAAGCGTGAAAACCGGCGGCGCGGCCGAGCCGATGGCATCACCTCCAAGGCGCCGGTCCGAAAGGCTCCCAGCCGAGTAGGCTCAGCCGGTCCCCCCGTTACCGGGGCAGAGGGAGCGCGCGTGCGGATACTCCGGCGGCCATGGCCCCGGGCCGGGTGCTCCAAGCAGGGTGGTACCACGGGCATCGCCGGCCCGTCCCTTCAGGGACGGGCTTTTTACGTGGGCCGGGCGCCGCGCCGCTATAGAGCGGCGGACCGGCCGAGTCGGGGTGGAGGGATGGGCATTGTTCAAACCGGTCAGCGCGAAGGTGGATTACCCCAAGCTCGAGGCAGAGATCGGCCGTCACTGGCGCGAGCACGATGCTTTCCGGCGCTCGCTCGAACAGCGGGCGGGGGCGCCGCTGTTTCGCTTTTACGAGGGGCCGCCGACCGCCAACGGCAAGCCGCACGTCGGGCACATGCTGGCCCGTGCCCTCAAGGACCTGATTCCCCGCTACCAGACGATGCGCGGAAACCGGGTTCCCCGCAAGGCCGGCTGGGACACGCACGGGCTGCCCGTCGAGCTTGAGGTCGAAAAAGAACTCGGCATCAGCGGCAAGCCGGAGATCGAGGCCTACGGGGTGGAGCGTTTCAACCAGCGCTGCAAGGAGAGCGTCTGGCGCTATAAGTCGGACTGGGAGGAGAGCACGGAGCGCCTCGGCTACTGGCTCGACCTGGACGACGCGTACGTCACCTACACCAATGACTACATCGAGTCGGTGTGGTGGGCCCTGCGGCAGCTGTGGGACCGCGGGCTGCTGTACAAGGGACGCAAGATCGTGCCGTACTGCCCGCGCTGCGGTACGTCGCTTTCGAGCCACGAGGTGGCCCAGGGCTACGCGCAGGCGGAGGACCCCTCGGTGTATGTGCGCTTCCGCCTGTCCGAGTTGCTCGGCGAGCCGGTGACCGTCCCGACGGCCCTGCTGGTCTGGACGACCACCCCCTGGACGCTTCCGAGCAACGTCGCGGTGGCCGTCAATCCCACCGAGCCCTACGTCCTGGTGGAGTTGTACCGGCCCGAGGGCACCGAGCGGCTCGTGCTGGCGCGCGGCTGCCTGGAGGCGGTGCTCGGCGCGGAGCGTGCGGAGGGCGGGGACGGCGGGGAGGGCGGCGACGGCGGCGGGGACGGGCGCAAGACCCACCGTGTGCTGGCTGAGTTCGCGGGCGAGCGGCTGGTCGGCCTTAAGTACAGGCCTCCGTTGGACTTCGTGCCCGAGCCGTCGCCGGAGTCGGGCGAACAGGCCTTCGTGGTGCTGCCGGCCGAGTTTGTCAGCCTGGACGAGGGATCGGGCATGGTCCACATCGCCCCGGCCTTCGGCGAGGACGACTTCATGATGGGGCGCAAGCACCGGCTGCCGTTCTTTCAGCCGATCGACACGGCCGGCAAGTTCACGGCCGAGGTTCCGGACTGGCAGGGCGTCTTTGTCAAGCACGCCGACCCGGCGATCACCGAGGAGCTCAAGCGGCGCGGGGTGCTGTTCCGGGCGGGAACGTACGAGCACACCTATCCTTTCTGCTGGCGGTGCGACGAGCCGCTGATCTACTACGCCCGCGAGTCCTGGTTTATCCGGACCACGGCCCACCAGGACCGGCTTATCGAGCTCAACCGGCGCATCAACTGGCTGCCGGGGCATCTTCGCGAGGGGCGGTTCGGCAACTTCCTCGACAGCCTGGTGGACTGGAATCTGTCGCGCGAGCGGTACTGGGGTTCGCCGCTGCCCATCTGGTTCTGCGAAAGCTGTGGGCACGGCCACTGCGTGGGCAGCTTCGACGAACTGCGGGAGATGGCCGCGGGGCCCCTGCCCGAGCCGTTTGACCCGCATAAGCCGTTTATCGACGATGTCGCGCTGCGCTGCCCGTCTTGCGAGGGCGGCACGATGCGCCGCGTTCCCTACGTCATCGACTGCTGGTTTGAGTCCGGGTCGATGCCCTTTGCCCAGTACCACTACCCGTTTGAGAACCAGGAGCAGTTCGAGTCGATGTTCCCCGCCGACTACATCTGCGAGGCCATCGACCAGACCCGGGGCTGGTTTTACGCGCTGCACGCGATCGCTTCGCTCATCTTTGAGCAGCCGGCGTACCTCAACTGCCTGTGCACGGAGTTCGTCGTCGACGCCGAGGGGTATAAGATGAGCAAGCATAAGGGCAACGTGATCGGACCGGACGAGGTCTTCGACGTGCAGGGGGCGGATGCGCTGCGCTGGTTCCTCTTCGCGGGCAGCCCGCCGTGGACCGTCAAGCGCGTTGACCGCGCCGCCGTGACCGACGTGCAAAACCAGGTGCTCGCCACGCTGTGGAACGTGTACTCGTTCTTTGTCCTGTACGCCAACATCGACAACTTCAATCCCGCGGGGGACGGGGCGCCTGGCGGTGTGCAGGGCAGGGCGAGGGGTGCGGCGCAGGGTGGCGCGCCGGGCGGTGTGCCGGGGGGCGTGCCTCGTGTGGCCCCGGATCCGGCGACAAGGCCGGTGCTGGACCGGTGGATGCTCTCCAGGCTGAGCGGCGTGGTTACCGAGGTCAGGGCGCGGCTCGATGCGTACGACGCCATGGGCGGCGCCCGCGTGCTGGCGGACCTGATCGACGACCTTTCCAACTGGTATGTGCGGCGTGGGCGCAAGCGCTACTGGAAGGCCGAGGACGACGCCGACAAGCTCGCCGCGCACTGGACGCTGTACGAGACGCTCGTAACGCTCGCGCGCACCATGGCCCCGTTTGTGCCGTTTATCAGCGAGGCGATCTACCTCAACCTCGCCGCCAGGGACGAGGCCGACAGCGTGCATCTGACGGACTACCCGGAGCCAGATGCGCGGCTCCGCGACATCCAGCTCGAGGCGGAAATGGCCGCGTGCCGGCGCCTGGTCGGGCTCGGCCGCGCGGCGCGCAACCGGGCGGCGATCCGCACCCGCCAGCCGCTCCCGGAGGTGGTCGTGTCCGGCGCCCGGCTCCGCCCGGAGGTGGAGCTGCTGCTGGCTGACGAGCTCAACGTAAAGGCCGTGCGTTATGATGAGGAGCCCGAGAGCTACGTCGACTATGAGCTGAAACTCAACTACGCGACCGCCGGGCCGGTCTACAGCAGGCGCACGCCGCAGGTCGCCAAGGCGCTCGCCCAGTTGGACGCGCGGAAGGGCGCGGCGCTGGCCACGGCCGGCAAGCCGCTCAGCCTCGTGTTGGGCGAAGGCGAGCCCCCGGTGGAGCTCGCCGCGGCGGACGTCCTCGTGCGGGCCCAGGAGCGCGAGGGGTTCGCGGTGGAGCGCGAGGGCGGGCTGCAGGTGGCCCTGTCAACTCGGGTTTCCGACGACCTGCTGCTCGAGGGGCTTGCGCGCGAGATGGTCAACCGCGTCCAGCGCCTCCGCAAGGAAGCGGGCTATAACGTCTCGGACCGCATACTGGCCACCCTCGGCGCCGAAGGTGATTTGCGCCGGGCGGCAGAACGGCACACTGAGCACATCGCCCGCGAAATCCTGGCGACCCGGCTGGAGGTACTCGCAACGGCCGAGGTCCCGGGCGACGCGGACGGCATCTATAGACAGCAGCTAGAGGTGGACGGGGACCCGCTCACGGTGGTCCTGCGGCGCCTGGGCTAGCGTAAGGGGAGTGCCGGAGCAATGGCCAAAGGCGCCGGAGACGGCGGCCGGCGGCCCCAGGGCCCCGGGTCGGGTTCGGGGTCGGGGGGGGCCGGTGGGACAACAAGGCTTCCGGGGACAAGCGGGGGCAAGCCTCGCCGTGGCGGTAGCGGTAGCGGTGGCGGGCGCGGGCGCGGCGGTAGCGGCGCGGGTGCCGGGCGCGCGCCAGGGGCCGATTGGTCGCGCACGGGCGGCGTAGGTGGCGGGCAAGGGCCGGGACAGGCGCCGGGGCAAGGGCCGGACCAGGCGGTCGGCCGGGGCGCTTTTCGCATCGGCGACCGCTTTGAGCTTGAGATAGCGGATCTGACGCACGCCGGCGCCGGTGTCGGGCGTCACCGGGACGTGGCGGTGTTTGTCCCGATGACCTGCCCGGGAGACCGGGCCCAGGTGCAGGTGGAGGAGGTCCGCCGCGACTTCGTCTTGGCGCGCCTGATGGAGCTCAAGCAGGCGTCCCCGGACCGGGTCCGCCCGACGTGTTCGGTCTTCGGGACGTGCGGCGGCTGCCAGCTTCAGCACATCGCGTACCCCAAGCAGCTTGAGCTAAAGACCGAGCTCGTCCGCGAGGCTCTGCAGCGCAACGGTGGGTTTCCCGAGCCGACGGTGCTGCCGATGCTGGGCATGGCCGAGCCGTGGGGATACCGCAACAAGGCGCTGTTTCCCGTAGCCACGCGCGGAGGGCGGATCGTAACCGGTTTCTACGCCAGCGGCACCCACAGAATCGTGCCTGTCGACAGCTGCCCCGTGCAGCATCCGACAAACAACCGCATCGTGTCGGAAGCCCGGAGAGCAGCCACAAAGTACGATCTTAGCGCGTACGACGAGAGGTCCGGCGAGGGAACCCTTCGCCACGTTCTCGGCAAGGTTGCGGCGGAAACCGGGCAGTCGATGGCGGCATTCGTCACCGGCACCCGCGTCTTTCCCCAAGAGCGCGAGATTGCCCGGGAAATGACGAATCGGATTCCCGGCCTTGCGGGCGTTGTCCACAATGTCAATCCAGAGCGGACCAATGTCGTACTGGGCCCGATAACCCGCACGGTGCTTGGCGAGCCCGCGATCGAGGACCGCCTGGAGGGGCTGCGGTTCAGGGTTTCCGCGGAATCGTTTGCGCAGACCAACCCGGCCCAGGCCAGGGTGCTGTACGCGCGGGTCCTCGAGTACGCGGCCCTGACCGCGGCGGACACGGCCATCGATGCCTACTGCGGGGTGGGGACCATCACGCTGCTTCTCGCGCGCAAGGCCGGCAAGGTCTACGGCATAGAGAACGTCGAGGCGGCCGTCAACGATGCCCGCGAAAACGCTCGGCTCAACCGCATCACCAATGTCGAATTTGTACTCGGGGACGCCGAGAAGGCCCTGCCGGACCTGGTCAGGCGCCAGGTCAAGGCGAACGTCCTCGTCCTCGACCCCCCGCGCAAGGGAGTCGACAACCACGTGATCCAGGCGGCCCTCGCCATGGGGCCGGAGCGGATCGTCTACGTCTCCTGCGACGCCGCCACGATGGCCCGCGACCTGGGCAAACTGACTGCGGGCGGGTACGCGCTCGTCGAGGTGCAGCCTGTCGACATGTTCCCCCACACGAGTCACGTAGAGTGTTGTGCGTTGATCGTGAGGCAGACAAAGCCGTGAAAATCAAACTGACCAGCGTCTTTGTGGACGACCAGGCCAAGGCCCTCAGGTTTTACACGGAGGTCCTGGGCTTCGTCAAGAAAACCGACATGCCGGTCGGGCACGACCGGTGGCTTACCGTCGTCTCCCCCGAAGGGCCGGACGACATCGAGCTGCTCCTTGAGCCCAACGGCCACCCGGCTGCCGCGGCATACCAGAAAGCCATCCATGAGGCGGGAATACCGGCCACGGCTTTTGCTGTCGACGACATCCGGAAGGAGCACGAAAGGCTGAAAGGGCTGGGCGTGGTGTTCGTCGCGGCGCCTGAAAGCACGCAAGGGCCGGCCGTCGCCACGTTTGACGATACATGCGGCAACCTCATCCAGCTCTTTGAGGGTTAGCCTGGCGGGGGGAGAAGGCCGCGCGGGTATGCGCCAGGAGGCTGGTGCCGACCCGAACCTGCTTCCACCCGAGCACTACAGCACAGGCGTGTTGCTTGGCAGAAAGCAGACTGTTGTCGCTACGTGGCCCTGTGCCTACATCACCAGGGCCCCGCCGTCCCCTGTGTCGATCAGCTTGAGGATGACCTCTTCCTCACCGGTCAGGGCGTTGATGTAGACCAGGAAGGGGTCGCTGGCGAGCTTGACGTGGAACTCATAGCAGAGCAACTCCCTGCCTCCCGGCGTGGGGATGAGAACCAGCCGCTCGCCGTGCAGGGTGACCCGCGGGCTGATTTTGGCCCTGGCCTGGCTGATCGTCAGGACCGGTTGCGGCAGGTCGCGTACGGTGTGCGACATCAGGTACTCCGTGCCGTCATAGCCAAGTATCTGGCCGTCAGCCACCCGCACCTTGACCTGGAGCAGGTCGGGGTACAGGAGCACGCCGTCCTGAACCACCGCGAACTGACAGACGGCGTCGTCGCTCTCGCGCACCGAGTAGGTTGGGGAGATGCTCGTGAATCCCCGGCTGAGCAGGAACTGGCGTGCGGCCTCCACTGCCCGTATCAGCTCGGCCTGCTCGGCGCGGATCGGCTCGTCGGGCGGCGGCCCTTGTTGTTCCTCCGCCGGGTTGCCCGGGGCCGGCGCCGGCGCTGGAGCAGTCGCCGCAGGTCCCTGAACGAGGAACCACAGCACCTGCCCACCCCGTTTGCTCACGTCCATGCGTATCTCGGAAACGGTCGCCTCCGCCCCCGTGCCACCCGTGCCACCCGTGCCACTCGCGCCGCCCGCGCCACCTGCGCCGGCAGGCCGCAGCGACAGCGCGTACGCCGCGATCGGGCCGGACACCTCGGCGGCGAGAATCGCCTGGTAGTTGGTCGGGCTTATCCCAAGCAGATCCGGGGCGAAGCGCCGGGCGACTTCTATGGCCTGTTCGACGGTAACCTCTTCCGGCGGCAGAGCCTTGGGCGGCCGGTTCTCCATGTGGTCCGAGAACGGCCCGTCGTAGATCAGGATCGGCAGATCCTGAATGTGAGCGGCGATGCGGCCAAATCCGTCCTCAACCATCTGTCCGGGCCGGGGGCCGCGGCCGACTCCGAAGATGGCGCCCGACGGCTCAGACCCGGCCGTCGCGTCCAGCCCGAAGCCCCCCAGCAGGGCCCAGCGGAACGCTCCGGCGTAAATCGCCTGTGCCACTTCGTGAAGCTGCAGGGTGAGTTCGCCCGCGGCCGCGTGCAGTGTCGACAGGTAGTCCCAGTCCGAATCCGTGATCTCCCCGCCCGACGAACACTTTCTCGCCAGATAGCGTCCAAAATCGGCGACCTGCGTCATGAACCGGCTGGGGTTGGCGATGTTGAAGTGGGTTAGAGGCAGGTCTCCAAGGTCCTCCTGAGCGGCCAGGCCCTCGTGCCACAGATCGACGAAGACCATCGTGCCGGCGCAACCCGATTGGGTGACGAGGCTCTTGGCAAGCAGCAGTTCGATAGACTCGGCCCGGCCAAGGAGTTGCTCGAAGGACCGCTGGCGCTCAAGCTCGAGGTGCAGCTCCTGGACCACCCGCATGCGGTGCTGGCCGAGGCCCCAGGCAATGCTGACGACCAGCGCAAGTCCAAGCCCCAGCGCGAGCAGCGTCGGCGCCCCGCCCGGAACGCGATGCCACCAGCCCGGACGGTACCAACCCTCTTTGTCGGGCTCCGTCAACCCAGCACCTCCAGTCGCCAATTACGCCAGTAACAATCCCGGTTAGAAACCAAACACGTGCCGGCCGATGCGCAACGTGATCCGGCGCGACCAGATCCACGGGTTGACGCGCTTGCTCGGGTTCCAGAAATAGAGCGCCCCGCTGGTGGGATCCCATCCGTTGATGGCATCCCTTGCCGCCTGAAGGTCAACAGCGCGCGCCGGCCGGCTGGCGCGCCCGTTGGACACGCCCTCGAATGCCCCGGGCTGATAGACCACGCCGGCCAGCGTGTTCGGAAACCGGGGGTTCTGGACGCGGTTGAGCGTGACGGCGGCGACGGCGACCTTGCCGATGTAGGGTTCCGACTCGGCCTCAGCCCGAATCAGGTTGCCCAGGAGCCGGACGTCGTTCTCGCGGGTTATGCCGCGCGTGGGGGCGCGGGCGGGCGGCGGCGTTTCCGGCTCAATGACCGGCCCGGGCGGCGTGTCGCCGCCGGCGATGCCCGTTCCGGGTCCGGGATCGGCTGGAACCGGCTGCTGGGCAAATTCAGGTATCCCTAGGACGGAAAGGAGCCGCTGGTCGGCGATGCCCGTAGCCGGCAGGCCGCTCTGCCGCTGGTACAGCTGCACGGCAGCATGGGTCTGCCGGGTGTAGACGCCGTGGACCGGCCCGCCGTAGAAACCGCCGTCCTTGAGATTGCGCTGGATCAGCGCCACGCCCGTTCCCCGGCTGCCCCAGCGGAACGGCAGCGCCTCGGCGGCCGCAGTCGCCTCGGGACGGTATGCGAGGCCGAACTGCCACACGATCAAGACGAGCAATGACAGGGCGACCGCGGCAAACCCGCGTTGCCAGGGGTGCAGTTGGGACAGGCGCCGTCCGATACACCGCGCGGAATCCGCATACCACATCCTGGCGCGGTCGCGGACATCAGCCAACCGCGGGCCGGCCCTCCGGGCCGCCTCCGCAACTGACAGCCCGGCGCGCCTCAACGGCTGGGCGAGTTGCAGGCCTAGGCGCCGCAACCGGTCCGCGAATCCTTCGATGGCGCGCCACCTCCAAACATTGTTGACAACCGGCGTGAGCCGTCAGGCACACGTCAACCGTAGTATGGAGGTGCTTTGTGCGCAGCTATACCGTCGCCCGCGCGCCCGTCCGCGACAACTGGGCGGCCGCGCCACGGCAACCTGCCTGCGTTATCCCGGCTCAGCGATGGTCTTTGCGGCTTTGATCGCCCACTCGGGATCGGCCAGCAGAGCGCGACCGATGCCGACAAGGTCCGCGTAGCGTTCGCGGATCAGGCGGTCGGCGGTACCTGGCGTGACGATGCCACCGGTGACCATGACGGGCACCGCCGGGACCGCTTCCTTGACGGCCCGGCTGAGGTGGCTGAGGTAGCCCTCACCGCCCAGCCCGGGCGGCCGCGACCCGAGCATGCCGCCGGAGATGTCCAAGACGTCCACGCCCGCCCCGGCGAGCACGGGTGCCGCATACACCGCGTCGTCCACGGTCAGGCCGCCCGGGATCATGTCGTCCGCGCCAAGACGGTACCAGATCGGGTAGTCGGGGCCGACCGCCGCGCGCACGGCGGCCACCACCTCAAGGGGAAACCGCAGGCGCCTGCCCCGGTCGCCCCCATAGGCATCGCCGCGGTCGTTGGTTAGCGGCGACATGAACTGGTTCAGAAGGTACCCGTGCGCCCCGTGGATTTCGACCGCCCCGAACCCGGCCCGTCTGGCCCGCCGCGCCGCCTGCGCGAACGCCGTGGTCAGCGCGGCGATATCCTCCGTGGAAAGCTCGCGGGGCGGCGGTAGGTGCGTCCCCCCGGGAGTCTGCGGCGGCGCGACCGCGGACGGTCCCTCAGGCGCAAACCCTGACGCCTGTTCGGTCGTGCGGCTGCCTGCGTGGGTAATCTGGATCGCGCATGCGGTTCCGGCACCGCGGATCGCGGCGACAAGCCGCATCAGGCCCGGCACGTTGCTGTCCTCGTTGATCCCGAGCTGGCTGGGGTTGGCCCGGCCGGCCTGGGTCACGTACGAATGCTCAACGATAACCAACCCGACGCCCGAGGCTCTGTACGCATAGTGCTCGATGATCGCATCGGTGACGTCGCCCGCCAGGGTGGCCCGGTTGTTGGCCATCGGCGGCATCACGATCCGGTTCCTGAGACGGAGAGTCCTGACCTGGAGCGGGGTGAGCAATCCGGTTTCGCCCTGCATTGAGGATCACCTCTCTGCTTATCTTAACCCGCTGGGAACTCCAGGCTCACGCGGCAGGCCTATGGCCTTCAAATATCGAAGAACAAATGCGCTGTCGACAAAGTGCGATACGGCTTGGGCTTCTACTTCCTGTTCCAGGGGATAAACCTTACATAGCGGTTCCTATCGCGGTTGCTCCCTGTTGTTCCGCTGGCTGACCACGGTTTCGGCGGCTTCGGCGTCAGAACGACGGCTCAGAGCTTGGTGGCCTGCGGCGCCTGCATCCATGTTCGCGGAAAGGCGGGGTGGGCTCGTGTGGCGATGTGTGCTTTTTGATCTGGGCGATACTCTGACCGATAACCATCCCTGCCCGCCTGCGCAGATGGATCGCCTGATCGCCCGGGGGTTCGTCGTCTGGCTGCGCCGCCGGTCGATGCGTGCCGGCGATGAGTTCACGCCCGACGACCGGGCCCGGCTTGCCGAGATCAGGGCCTCGCGCCTCGTCGACGCTGTCAACCGGGCGCTCGAAGACGTCCGGGACAAGTATTGGCGCGACGGACTCGAGGCGCCGCCGGGAACCGTTTTCAACCGGCTGCAGGCCGAGATCGCCGCGGCGTCCGGTCTGGTGGCCTCACTCTCTGAGCTTGAGGAGGTCTATCTCAAGGAAAGGCTCTCGCGCCAGCGCCTGCTCCCTGGAGCTCACGAGCTGCTTTTGCTGCTGAGGGACGCTGGGGTCAAGCTGGGCTTGGTGTCAAACTCGGTCTTTTCCCGCGAGCCGATGTACGCCCACCTCCGGCAGCTAGGCATCGCGGAGTTGCTGAGCGCTGTCGTGTACTCGTCCGACATCGGCTACCGCAAGCCAAACCCGAAGCCCTTCATGACAGCTATGGCGCAGCTCGGGTGCGCACCCAATGAGGCCGTGTTCGTCGGCGACGCTCCCGAGGCGGACCTCGCCGGGGCGGTGGGGGCCGGGCTGGCGGCGGTGTGGGTTTGGGGGCGCAACGAAGCGGCTCAAACGCTTGCACAAGGCCCGGCCTTGGGTCCCGGGACCTGGCCCGACATGGCGCGGGTGCCCGAACTGCGCTTAGCGATCGAGAAGCTGATCCGGCCCCCCGGGCGCAAGAGCCGACCGGGATTGGTGGGCGCCGCCCGGCAACTGCATGAGCTGGGCCCGCTGCTCGTGGACAGGTAAGCATGTCCGGTCGAGGTGATATTGGAGTGCAATGCCAACCCCCGGTTCAATCCGGGCTTCGCTGGTTCAAGGGCAACGTTCACGCGCACAGCGACCGCTCGGACGGCAGGCTCCCGCCGGGTGCGCTGGCGGACTGGTATGGCTCCCACGGCTACGACTTCCTGGCGATCACCGACCACGGGCGGGTCACCCGCCTTGGCCCGCGCCCGGACGACTCGCGCAGCAACGGGCTCCTCATGCTGCCCGGGACCGAGGTAACCGCCTGGGATGACCGGGCAGGCGCCTTTCATCACCTGCTCGCGCTGCTCGACCCGGAAACCCTCGATTCAGTGGCATCGCTCAAGCTGGGCCCGCCGCAACAGATCGTGGACCAGCTCGTCGCCGGGGGGGCGTTGGTCTTCTCCGCCCACCCGTACTGGCTGGGTCTTTCCTCCGCCGAAACCGGCGCCCTGCGCGGCACGCACGGCATCGAAGTGTACAACCACCTGTGCCAGCTCGAGCGGGCCCGTGGTTACAGCGAGCAGCAATGGGACGAGCTCCTGGTCGCGGGCAAGCGGATGTGGGGGTTGGCGGTGGACGACTGCCACTGGCGCGAGCACGATAGCGGCGGTGGTTGGGTGATGGTCAGGGCCCACGAACTGACGCCGGCGGCTATCATCGGCGCGCTGCGCAGCGGAGATTTCTACAGCACGCAAGGACCGGACATCACGCGATTCGCCGTCACAGGCGACCCCGGGCGACCACCGGGGACCGAGGGCGCGGCGGAGGCGGTAATCGAATGCTCCCGGTGCCGCAAGATCGTCTTTCTTGCGGACCGCTGGCTTGGCGCCGTGGTGGCGCCCGAGCGCAAGAACGGCGGCGAACTGCTGGTTGCCGGCCAGTATCGCCTGACCGGCAAGGAGACTTACGTCCGGGCGGTGTGCACGGACGCCGAAGGCCGCAAGGCCTGGACCAACCCGATCATGCTGCCGGCGCCCGGGGCGGAGCAGCGGCAACTGCGGGACCTTTCGTGGGGAGGCGGTCGAGATTAGAGTTTTTATCTCTTGCGACATGGAAGGGATCAGCGGAGTCACGCACTGGGACGAAACCAGCCGTAAGCAGGGCGGCGGCGACTACGAACGGGCGCGCAAGCTGATGACGGCCGACGCCGACGCGGCCGCCCTCGGCGCCTACGACGCCGGGGCCAGCGAGGTCGTGATAAACGACTCCCACGGGGGTATGCGCAACATAATCGTTGAGGAACTGGACGACCGGGTCAAGCTTATCTCGGGCTCGCCCAAGTTCCTGTCAATGATGGAGGGCGTCGAGGGCGCTGATGTTGCGATGCTGGTGGGCTATCATGCGCGGGCGCAGAGCCTGGGCATCATGAACCACACGTACACGGGGTTCGTGTCGGAGTACCGGATTAACGGGGCCACGTACGGCGAATGCGGGATGAACGCCGCGCTGGCCGGCCACTTCGGCGTGCCGGTGATCCTCTTGACGGGCGACAGCATGGCCGCCAAGGAGGCCGAGGACCTGCTGCCGGGCGTGCGGACCGTCGCAGTCAAGGACCCGGCCAGCCAGCTGGCCGCCAAGCTCATTCACCCGCAGCGGGCCCGGGCGATGATCCGTGAGGCCGCGGCGACGGCCGTGCGAGAGGCCGCGGCCGCGCGACCGAAGCCGCTTGAGGTCTCCAGGCCCGTCCTGCTCCAGCTGATAATGGCGCGGAGCGTGCAGGCCGATGCCGCATCGGTGCTGCCGGGGGCCAAGCGTCTCTCTCCGGTAACTGTCGCCTGGGAAGGCCGGGACTACCTTGAGTGCTACCGCGCCTTTCGATCGATGGTGGCCCTGGCGCAGTGGGATTAAGGCGAGCGCGCAGGACTGGGGCAGGGCGGGGCAAGTGAGGTGCGTTCGTGACGATAAAGCAGCTCCTCAACCGTCTGGCGGGTACGCCGCTGGGCGCGCGGGTGAAGCTTGGCGTGCCGATGTCGGCCTACACGTCGTTTCGAGTCGGGGGGCCGGCCGACGCGCTCGTCGAGGCGGAGAGCCCCGATGACATTGCGCTGCTGGTACAGGCCGCCGTGGCGTCGGGCATGCCGTACACGGTCATCGGCCTGGGCACCAACCTGCTGGTGTTGGACGGTGGTATCCGCGGTCTGGTGATCCGGGTCGGGCCCGGTCTGAGCGACACCGTCTGGGACTGTTCCCCGCACACGGCGGTGGCGGGAGCTGGAGTGCCTCTTGCCGGCCTGTCCCGGGCAGCCGCCCAAAGGGGCCTCACCGGGCTCGAGTTTGCCGAAGGCATCCCGGGGACCGTGGGCGGGGCCGTCGTCATGAACGCAGGCGCCTACGGCGGCGAGATCGGCCAGATCGTTGACTGGGTCGAGGCTCTGGACCTTGCTGCCCTGGACGGTGCGCATAGCCATGTTGGGGCCGCCGTGGTGCGGCTTGCGCGCGAAGAGCTGGCCTTCGGATACAGGCAGAGCGTGATCCAGAGCCGCCCGATGGCGGTAACGCGGGTCCAGCTGAGGCTCACGCCCGGCGACCCGGCCGAGATCAGCCACGCCATGTCCGATTTCGCCAGCTGCAGGCGGTCGCGCCAACCTCTGGAACACCCCAGCGCGGGGAGCTTTTTCAAGCGGCCGGCGGGGCGGTACGTGGGGCCCATGATAGAGGCCTGCAGCCTCAAGGGGTTCGGAATCGGCGGCGCCGAGGTATCCGTAAAACACGCCAACTTCATCGTCAACAGCGGCGGGGCCACGGCGGCCGATATTCTGGCTGTCGCCGCGCACGTGCGGCGGTCGGTGCTGGACCGGTTCGGGGTCGAGCTGGAGCCTGAGGTGCGGATTATCGGCGAGCCGGCGGCCGGCGGGGCCGACGGCTCGCTTCGAGGCTGCTAGCTCGGCGCGAGCCCAGGGGGGAGGGGCGGAAAGGGCCGACCGGCGCGCGCGAGCGGAGCATGGGTTAGGGTCGGCCCTTGTGGTCCAACGCCCAGTATCCAGCTGTCACAACTGGTCCAATTGCCGGGACTGACGGATGGGGCGGGAGGTCAGTGCCGGTCGCAGCCCGAGGCGGCCTGTGCGGCGGCAACGGCACACGCAAGTCTATCCGGGGTGGCCCCGGCATCGGCCTTGCGCAAGACGATCTCTCCGCGGCGGACAAAGAACTCCACATGATCACCGGGCCCCAAGCCGAGCCGCCGCCGGTCGGAGTCTGTCAGCTCCAGCCGGCCCTCATGGTCGAGCGTGACGGAACGCGAAAACACGGGTTCTCCTCCTCCTTGACAATTCATGGGTTTGGCATGGAAGGGATAATTGGGCGTTCGGGGGCCGGGTCCTCCCGCATGCTTTGAATGTTGCTCGAAAACTTTTCGACACGGCGGCGACCCCGCGTCACGTGGTGCATTGGCATTGCGGCAACGGGTTACCCCTGCGCCGTCCGCCGTGCCGGCCTGACAATCCCGCGCCATCGCTCACGGCCTGTTGCTAACGCCACGTGCCTTGCGCTTTTCCTGCCTGTCCGCTCCCGGTATAATAGGTTTCGCATAGGTGTTCACATTCTTGTGCACACGGGCCGGAGGCGAACATATGGATCTGGTTGAGGAACGACCCCGCGGGTATACGTCTGCAGACGATTCGCGGCAGTTCAGCATGGCCGATTTTTACGAGCTTCCCGACCGCGACATCTTCGCCAAGGCCAAGCCCTTTTGGCAGTTTGTGCAGGACACTCTCGCCCTCCGCCACAACACCTATCGCCGCACGATCATCGGCCCCAACGGCCACCGGGTGATCATCCAGGACCCCTACACCGGCGAGCTGCGCGAGATGATCATGATGGCCTCCAACAACTACCTCGGGCTGACAACTCATCCGCGGGTCGTCGAGGCGGGGCGGCGGGCGCACGAACGGTACGGAGTCGGCGCCGGCGGCGTGCCGCTCCTCGCCGGCACGCTGGACCTGCACCACGCGCTTGAGGCGCGGCTGGCCAAGTTTAAGAGCTGTGAGGACGCCATCGTCTTCTCGTCCGGGTACTCCAGCAACGTCGGATGCATCTCAGCGCTGATCCGCAAGGGCGACGTGGCCCTCAACGACCGGCTCAACCACGCCAGCCTCATCGACGGTTGCCGTTTCTCGGGCGGCGAGCTGCGGACGTTTAAGCACAATAACATGGAATCGCTGGAGCGGGTGCTGGCCGAGTGTGACGACAAGTACCTCGGCAAGCTGGTCATCGTGGACGGCGTTTTCAGCATGGACGGGGACATAACCGACCTGCCACGGGTCGTGGAAGTGTCGCGCCGCCACGGGGCGCGGGTCATGATCGACGAGGCCCATGCCACCGGCGTCATCGGCAAGAACGGCAGGGGCACGCCCGAGCATTTCGGCATGGAAGGGCAGGTTGACATCGTCGCCGGGACGCTGAGCAAGGCGCTGGGGGGCGTGGGCGGTTTCGTCTGTTCTAACCGCGAAGTTGTGAACTACATTCGCTTTTACGCCCGCTCGTACATGTTCAGCACCGCCCTGCCGCCCGCAGTCACGGCATCGCTGATCGAGGGCATCAACGTTATCGAGGAGGAGCCCGAACTGCGCGCGCAGCTCTGGCGCAACATCCGCTACGTCCACGACAGCCTGCGGCGGATGGGTTTCGACATAGGGACGACCGAAACGGCGATCGTCCCTGTCATCGTCGGCGACGACCCCAAGCTGCGGGAGATGACGCGCAGGATCCATGAGGAGGGCATCTTCGCCAACCCGGTGTACTACCCGGCGGTGCCCAAGAAGGTCTCCCGCCTGCGCCTCAGCCTGATGGCGACCCATACGCAGGAGGACCTCGACCAGACGCTCAGCGCGGTTGAGAAGGTCGGGCGCGAATTCGGGGTCATCTAGGGCGGTTGCGGCCCTCCCGGACCGTTTCGGCGGTCGAGCCCATCGCCCGCATCCTGCGTTTGCATGCACACGAGACCCCTGCTAAGCGGCGGTAGTCTAACTATCACCAGGGTGCACATGCTGTGGTGAGAGAGACAAAGCCGTCAGAAGGGGCAGGCGAAACGATGCGTAACTGGCAGTATGCGGTTGTCGGAGCAGGCGCAACCCTGCTCGTGGGCTTGATTGCGCGCAGCGTGATCATGGCTCAATACAGCTTCGCCGGGCGGTACTTCGCGGTGGCCGTCTGGGTGGCAGCCGCAGGCGCCGTCGCGGCCGGCGTGGTTGCATTTGCGGCGCCGCGCCGCCCTTACGCCCTGGGCTTGGTGACCGGACTCGCGGGCGTGATAGCAACAGGACTCATCCTCTTCTGGCGGGACTCCACTCTCCTCTGGGTTCTGGTCGCTGTCGTTGTGGCTGTTTTTGCGGGCGCGATCGGGGCCTTCCTCGGGATTACTCTGCGCTGGCTCGTGGGCGGCGACCGGCTTCCGACATAGGTGAGGGTGAGGGTGGCAGTCTCCGTGTGGCGAAAGCCTCCACGCCGGCGAAAACTTCCACGCAAGCCTCCGCCCCCCAGGCGCGCGCTCCGCGTAGCGCCCCGCCTACGACACCCGATTGCCCCCGTCCACGACCAGGCTGTGGCCCGTGATGAGCGATGCGGCGTCCGAGACCAGGAAGACGACTGCGCTCGCGACGTCCTCCGGCCGCCCGATCCGTCCCAGGGGTATCCGGGCAAGCCTGCCCTCCCTGAACTCCGGGCGCGCGATGTCGGCCCGATTGAGGTCGGTTTCGATGAGGCCCGGGTTGACCTCGTTGACCCTGATCCCGTAGGGTGCCAGCTCCAGGGCCATTTGCTTGGTGAGCATGCTGACGCCGGCCTTGGACACCGCGTAGTGGGCGCAGTTGGGCGCCGGCCCGAGGGCGGCCACCGACGATACGTTGACGATCGCGCCGCCGCCGCCCGCCTCGACCATCAACCGCGCCGCCACCTGCCCGCACAGGAAGGCTCCCGTCAGATTGGTCTGGATGATCGACTGCCACTCCCCGTAGGGGATCTCCAGCAGCGGGGTGCGCCTGAGGATGCCCGCGTTGTTGACGTGGATGTCGAGCCCGCCCAGGAAGGCGGCTGCCGCCCGCACCGCATCCGGTCCCTGCACCGGGTCGGCCACGTCGCCGCGCACAGCTGCCGCACGCCGCCCCATGCCCTCAAGTTCGCCGACAACCGCCGCCGCCGCCGCCTCGTCGCGCAGGTAGCAGACTGCCACGTCGCAGCCCGCCCTGCCCAGCGCAAGCGCTATCGCCCGCCCGATGCCGCGGCCGCCGCCGGTGACCGTGGCCCGCCGTCCGGCAAGTTGGCCCACCGTGCTGCCAGTGCTATCGCCCACGTCCATCAGTCCATCACCTCGCTCGGCCATTCCCGGCCCCGCCGCGCATTCCTGCCTGTGCCCGCGCATGGCAAGGCAGGTGAACATCACCTGCAGGCGAGAATGGGCAGTCATAATGCCCGCGCCCCGGTGCTCCAGCCCGGCTGACCCGGTTGACCAGGCTGTCCAGCGGTACCCCGGCGAAAGGAGTCGTTGCCACCATGAACTGCGCCAAGTGCGGCACTCGAGGGTGTAGCGGCCCCAAAGGCGAGTATCCCGCCGTGTGCCCCACCGCCAACCCGTCTCCAGCCGAAACCGCCGCCCTGGCCGAAGCCAGGGAGCGCTACACCGACGATCACGTCCGCCGCATCGCGCATGCCGCGGCCTGGGTCGAGAAGGCAGGCTACTGCTACTGGACCCGACTTGGCGAAACCGCGGAGCTGGCGCGGCGCATGGGCTACCGGCACATCGGGATCGCCTGCTGCACGGGACTTCGGCGCGAGGCGCTCACGGTATCGCGCTTCCTCGAGCAATGCGGGTTTGAGGTCTCGGTTGCCGTCTGCAAGGCAGGCGCCGTGCCCAAGGAGGGCATTGGCGTGCCGGCGGATGCCCAGTTCCGGCCGGGCACCCTGGAGTCGATGTGCAACCCGGTCGGCCAGGCGTACCTGCTGGCCGCGCACGGCTGCGATTTCAACGTGGTCATCGGCCTCTGCGTCGGGCACGATACGCTGTTTCTGGAGCACTCGTTCCGCAAAGGCGTGCCCGCCACCGTCCTCGTGGCCAAGGACCGGGTCACCGGGCACAACCCGTGCGCCGTCGTCTACGGGGCCGAGGGGTACTTCCAGGCCCGCCTGGCCGAGCACCGGCCCAAGGAGGAAAAAGCATGAGCCAGACCGCCTGGTCGGCCGGCGGGATGATCTGCACCGCGCAGCCCCTGGCGAGCGCCGCGGGCCTCTCCGTGCTGCAGAGCGGCGGCAACGCCGTGGACGCGACCATCGCCGCCGCGCTGGTGCTCAACGTTACCATGCCGATGATGTGCGGGCTCGGGGGAGACGTCTTTGCCATCATCCACGAGGCAAAGAGCGGCAGGACCTACGGAATAAACGCCAGCGGCGCCGCGCCGTACGCCGCCACGCTGGAATACTACCGCTCGCTCGGCTACGAGCAGATGCCGCCGGACGGCATGCTGTCCGTCGCGGTCCCCGGCGGGGTGCGGGCCTATTTCGACATCGTGGAGCGGTTTGGCACCAGGAGCTTGGGCGAGCTGGCGCAGGCCGCGATCCGCTACGCGGAGCAGGGCTTCGTCCTCACGCCCAAGCTTGTCCGGCACTTCATTGTCGCCGAAACCAAACTCCGCCAGTACCCTACCTCGGCACGCGTCTACCTGCCCGAGGGGCGGGCGCCGCGCGCCGGTGAAATCTTGCGCCAGCCTGACCTGGCCCGCAGCTTTCGGCAGGTGGTCGCGGAAGGGCCGGACGCGCTGTACAGCGGCAGCCTCGGCGAACGGGTTCTGGCCTATGCCAATGCCCACGGCGGGATCTGGCGCGGCGACGAGTGGCGGGCGCAGGCCACCGACATTTACGAGCCGCCGCTTGGCGTGACCTACCGCGACCGGTATGAGGTGTTCCAGACCGCGCCGCCGTCGCAGGGGCTCATCGTGCTGGAGGAGCTCAACCTGGTCGAGGGGTTCGAGCTGGGCCGCCACACTGCTGGGGGCGCAGGGACCGGAGCGGGGGATGACGGGGAGTCAGGGCCGGGGCCCGAGGCGTCCGCCGAAACCGTCCACATCCTCGTCGAGGCCAAGAAGCTGGCCTTTGCGGACCGCAACCGCTACGCCGGGGACCCCCGGCAGGTGGACTGGCCGCTTGCGACGCTGCTCGGCAAGGAATTCGCGGCCCGCCGGCGCGGCGCCATCGACCCTGCCCGGGCGGCCGGCCTCGTCAGCGGGGCCGAACTCGGCGGCGACACCACATCGCACGTCTGCGTGGACGCACAGGGCAACTACGTGTCGTTTATCCACAGCCTGTCCAACGCATTCGGCTGTTGCGAGATCGCCGGCGACACCGGCATACTGCTCAATAACCGCGCGGGGCGCGGTTTCGCCCTGGAGGCCGGCCATCCCAACTGCATCGCGCCGGGCAAGAAGACCATGCACACCCTGAACACCTACCTGATCAAGCGGGACGGCAGACCGTACTGCGTCGGCAACACGCCGGGCGGCGACGGGCAGCCGCAGTGGAACCTGCAGGTCATTACCAACTTGCTTGACCTCGGGATGTCGGTGGGCGAGGCCGCGGCCGCACCGCGCTGGCAGGGCACGCCCGGCACGGACCCGGCGGGCCTTGCGCGCCCCGTGGAGCTGGTTGTAGAGTCGCGGATGGGCCCCGCGGTGCGCGCCCGCCTTGCGGAGATGGGACACGCGGTGCGGGTGGTGGGGCCGTGGGCGGGCGGCGGCGATGCGCAGCTCATCCGGGTCCGGGACGGCGGCATTCTGGAGGGGGCGAGCGACCCGCGGGGCGAGGGTGTGGCGATAGGTATATAGGCGGTAGAAACCACTGAGGCCAGGAGGACAAGGTTGGGATTTCGGCGCCGTATCAGGACCTGGCCAGGCTGATGCACAGGACGGCGGGCTGTGTTTCGTCGACTTCGCCGCCAGCGCCGCCTACCAGGCGATCGACATGCACCCGGCAGATACGCTGGCCAAGCTCGACGCGGCCTACTTCTCGCCGCACATGTTCCTCGGCGGACCGGGCAGCGCCGGCGTTCTGTTATTTGACCGCGCGCCTTACCATAACCGCGTGCCGGACAACCCGGGTGGGGGCACCGTCGACTGGACCAGCCCCTGGGGACACAAGTACGTGGACGACATTGAGCTGCGCGAGGACGGCGGGACGCCGGGGTTTCTGCAGGCGATCCGCGCGGCGCTGAGCGTGGCCCTTAAAGAGGCCATGGGAACCGAAACCATGCTTGAACGGGAGCACCAGCTGCTCGCGCGCCTGTTCCGCGGGCTCGGGGAGGTGCCGGGCCTGTGTGTGCTGGCCAACCACGTGCACGAAAGGCTGGGCATCGTCTCTTTTTACATTGACGGCCTGCACTACAACCTGCTCGTCAAGTACCTCAGCGACCGCTACGGTATACAGGTGCGCGGGGGTTGCTCGTGCGCCGGGACGTACGGGCACTACCTGCTCCATGTGGATCGGGACACATCATCGCGCCTGACAGGGATGATCGAGCGGGGCGACCAGTCGGAGAAGCCCGGCTGGGTCAGGGTATCGGTCCACCCGACCGTGACCGATGACGAGGTCGACTTCATTACGGGGTCCATCCGGGAGGCTGTCCAAACTACCGGCCGCTGGTCCCAGGATTACGAGTATAACGTCCGGACCAACGAGTGGCACCACGTGCGCGAAGGATCGCCGCGGGACCTGGCCGGGTGGTTCAGGGTCTGAGGGCGGCAGCGTCCGTAGCCGCGAGCAGCTCAGCACGTCCCGGTTGTAGTCGGCCGCCCGCTCAATTGACAGACCGTGCCCCGCGCTACCATAGATGACCAGCTGCGCGCCCGGGATGTGCGCAGCCAGCCACCGGCCGTGGTGGACGGGGATGATGCGGTCCGCGCTGCCGTGGAGGACGAGGGTTGGGGCCGAGATCCTGACGTCATCTCGAGCCCCGACCCAACGCCCCACGGAATGTTCAGTTTCGGAGGAACACCTGGCGTCGCGCCGAATGACCAACCGATGGATCCAATCCCCTGAGCCTTGGCAGGCGGCGGGGCGCCCCGCGCCCCGAACCGCCCGGAAATCCACCAACAAACCACAGAGGAGGCGGTATCCCCCGATGCTCGCCATCACCGGCGGCAAGGTCCTGACCATCACCCAGGGCACCCTTGAAGGCGGCACCGTGCTGATCGACGGCGGCAAGATCGTCGCGGTCGGCCAGAACGTTGCGGTGCCCGCGGACGCCGAGGTCATCGACGCCCGCGGCAAGTGGGTGACGCCGGGCCTGATCGACGCCCACAGTCACCTTGCCGTGTTCGGCGAACCAAGCATTCCGGCCACGGCGGACGGCAACGAACGCACCGATCCCAACACCGCGCAGGTCCGCGGCCGTGACGCGCTCAACCCGCAGGACCCGGCGATCCCCAAGGTTGTCGCCGGCGGGGTCACCACGGTTTTCACCGGGCCGGGGTCGGCCAACATCATCGGCGGCACCGGCATGGTCATCAAGCTGCGCGGCCGCACCGTGGACGAGATGATCATCCCGGGCACCGAGGGGCTCAAGATGGCCCTGGGCGAAAATCCCAAACGCAACTATGGCGAGCAGCGCAAGATGCCGGCGACACGCATGGGCAATGCCGCGGTCCTGCGCGAAGCCTTGGTCGCGGCCCAGACCTACCTTGAGAAGATCGACCGGGCCAACGCCGAGGCGGCGAAAGATGGCAAGCCCGCCAAGCTGCCGGACCGCAACCTCAAGCTGGAGACCATCGGGCGTGCGCTCAAGCGGGAGATCAAGGCCCGCATTCACGCCCACCGCGCCGACGACATCCTGACCGCGATCAGCATTGCCGAGGAATTCGGCCTGGACTACGTCATCGAGCACTGCACCTACGGCTACAAGATCCCCGACATCCTGGCGGCCAAGAAGGTTCAGGCCACCATCGGCCCGCTGCTCATGGGCCCGGGCAAGCACGAGATCTGGGAGACGACGCTCGAGAACCCGGGCATCCTGGCGCGCGCCGGCGTCAAAGTGGCGATCCAGGCGGACACGAGCTCGGCCACCAAGTGGCTGCCGCTCCAGGTTGGCCTGGCCATCCGGCACGGGATGGAAGAGGATGAGGCGTTCCGCGCGGTGACCATCAACCCGGCGGAGATCATCGGTGTCGCCGACCGGCTGGGCAGCCTGGAAGCAGGCAAGGACGCCGACGTGGTGGTGTGGAACGGGCATCCTTTCTGCAACTTCACCCGTGCGGAAACCGTGCTCATCGACGGCGTCAAGGTCTTCGAGCTGTGCTCCTGCGACTGCTGCCGCAGCTCATGCTGCTGCGACAAGGAATAGGAGGTACTGCACAATGATCGCCATCAAGGGCGGCAAGGTCTGCACCATTACCGGCGGCGTGATCGACGGCGGCACGGTGCTTATCGACAGCGGCAAGATCGCCGCCGTAGGTGCCAACGTCCAGGTCCCGGCCGGCGCCGAGGTAGTCGACGCGACGGGCAAGTGGGTCACCCCCGGCTTCATCGACGCGCACAGCCATCTATCCCTGTTCGGCGACCCGGCGTTGCCGATGACCATCGACGGCAACGAGATGACTTCCCCCAACACGGCCCAGCTTCGCGGACGTGACGCGCTTAACCCGGACGACCCCGGCATCAAGGAGGTCGTGCGGCACGGCGTGACCGCCGTCTTCACCGGACCAGGCTCGGCCAACATCGTCGGCGGCACCGGAATGGTCATCAAGCTGCGCGGCCGGACGGCCGAGGAGATGATTATCCCTGGCACCGACGGCATGAAAATGGCTCTAGGCGAAAACCCGAAGCGCGTTTACGGCGAAATGCAGAAGAAGTACCCCGCCACCCGCATGGGCAACGCCGCCGTGCTGCGCGAGGCCCTGGTCGAGGCGCGCAACTACATGGACAAGGTAGCCCGCGCCGAGGCGGAGGCCAAGGAGAAAAACGAGCCGCCGAAGCTGCCGGACCGCTGCCTCAAGCTCGAAGCCCTGGGCCGTGTGCTGCGCCGCGAGATCAAGGCACGCATCCACGCCCACCGGGCCGACGATATCCTGACCGCGGTGAGGATCGCCGAGGAGTTCGGGATCGACTACGTCATCGAGCACTGCACCGAGGGATACCTGATCGCCGACATCCTCGGCGCCAAGAAGGTCGAGGCGACCATCGGACCCCTGCTCATGGGGCACTCCAAGCACGAGCTGTGGAAGGTCTCCATGCGCAACCCCGGCCTGCTGGCCAAGGCGGGCGTCAAGGTGGCCATCCAGGCCGACACCGGCCCCGGCACCAAGTGGCTGCCGGTCCACGTCGGGCTGGCGATGCGCTACGGCATGGACGAGGAGGATGCGTTCCGGGCGGTGACTATCAACTCCGCGGAAATCATCGGCGTCGCCGACCGCCTCGGCAGCCTGGAGCCCGGCAAGGACGCGGACGTGGCCATTTTCGACGGCCACCCGTTCTGCAATTTCACCCACTGCGAGCGGGTGTACATCGATGGCAAGCTCGTCTTTGACCTGGCCACGGCCCCGCCGGAGGACGAGGAGGAGCCCGGCAAGCTGTTCTAGACTGAGGAGGAATCCCTGAATTGATCGTTGTCGCTTCCAAGAATGGCCGCGTCGGCATCGCGGCCGCAGTCGATGTGCTGCGCCGCGGCGGGAGCGCCGTTGACGCGGTTGAGGCGGGGATCATCCCCGTCGAATCCAATCCGGAGGACCACAGCGTCGGCTACTCCGGCTATCCCAACCTGATCGGCGAGGTCGAGCTGGACGCGAGCATTATGGACGGCCTGACCCTGGCGGCGGGGGCGGTCGGGGCCATCCGGGGCTACGAGCACCCGATTTCCATCGCGCGCAAGGTCATGGAGGAGTTGCCGCACTGCTTTCTGGTCGGGACGGGCGCGGAGCGTTTCGCCAAGGAACTCGGGTTTCCGACGCGCGACCTGCTCACCGAGGATGCCAGGCGGGTCTGGCACCAGATCCTGGAGGAAAAGGCCCCGGAAGTCTACGGCCAGCGGATGAAATACCTCGACAGCATCAGGCGGTTCGTGAAGATCACCGCAGATCCGGAGAAACCCAACGAGACCGTCAACTTCCTCGCCCAGGACGTCAAGGGCAACATCGCCTGCGGCGTGAGCACCAGCGGGTGGGCCTGGAAGTACCCGGGGCGGCTGGGAGACTCGCCGGTGATTGGCGCTGGCAACTACGCGGACAACCGCTACGGCGCGGCGGCCTGCACCGGGCGCGGCGAAATGGCCATCCGCTGCGCCACGGCGCGCAGCATCGTGCTGTACATGAAGATGGGCCTGGCGCTGGCGGAGGCCGGGCGGGAGGCGTTTCGCGACCTCGACGCGCTCGTGGACCCGTTCGCCGGCAGCATGAACGCCGTTGCGCTCGCGCCGGACGGCAGCCACGCCGCGTTCTCCAATATGCCGGAGGCGACCTACATCTACATGACGGCGGAGATGGGCGAGCCCGTTGAGGCGGCGCGCATCTTTGTGCCGCCGGCGAAACCGCTTCCCTAGTCCAAACCGGAGGTCGGAAGGTACGCGGCAGAGCAGGGTCGAAGATGAATCTGATTAGACGCGAAAGCTCAGGATGCCGCAATACCCATCTCGTCCACCGGAGGTATTGACCGTGGCTTTGTCGTCCAGAGCCGGATCGGGGCAGGAGTCTCAGGAGTCTGTGCGGGTGCGGCTGTTCGGAGAGCTGGTGCGCTTTGCCGCCGGCCGCGGCTATGAGTTCGAGTGGCCGTTGGCGACCGGCCAGACCGTCGCGGACATACTCGCCGCCATCGGGATACCCGAGGCCGAAGTGTGGATGGTGGCGATAAACGGCACCAAGGTTCCGGGGACGACGCAGCCGCGGGCGGGTGACCAGTTGATGGTGTTTTCGCCGGTGGGCGGCGGCTGACCGGGCGGGCGGCCGGAGCGCGGCGTCCGACAGCAGGCGCGCGGCGCCAGGCGGCAGCCGGCTAGACATCGAGCTTGTGAGCGGGAGGGTGAATTTTGAGCAACGGATATTGGGGCAAGATCATGCGCGTTAACCTAACTGACGGGACGATCGGGACCGAGACCCCGCCGGAGCAGTTCTACCGCGCCTACTACGGCGGGCGGGGCCTCATCGCGTACTACCTCCTCAAGGAAGTGCCCCCGGGCACGGATCCACTGGGGCCCGACAACCGGTTCATCGTGGCTCCGGGCGTGGTCACCGGTGTGCCGTATGCCGGTGCGGGACGCAACAGCTATGGAGCCCTTTCGCCCCTGACCGACGCTTACGGCGAGGGTGAGGGCGGCGGCTTTTTCGGCGCTGAGCTAAAGCGGGCCGGCGTGGACGCGGTTGTTTTCGAAGGCGCCTCGGCCAAGCCCGTCTACCTGTATGTACACGACGGCGAGGCGGAGTTGCGCGATGCGTCTCACCTATGGGGCAAGACCACCGGGGAAGTCGAGGAACTCGTGCAAGAGGAGCTCGGTGACAAGCGGGTTCGTGTCGCTCAGTGCGGCATCGCTGGCGAGAATATGTCGCGCCTCGCCGCGGTCTGCAACGACCTGACCCACTACGCCGGTCGGGCCGGGCTGGGCGCCGTGATGGGCGCCAAGAAGCTCAAGGCGATCGTCGCGCGCGGGACCACGGCGGTGCCCGTCGCCGACGCTGACAAGGTTCGTGAGCTGGCCCGCTGGATGGTCGAGCACTGGAACGAATCCTCGCAGGGCCTGCACGACCACGGTACGGCCAGCGGACTGGTCGGGCTAAGCACGTCGGGCGGCCTGCCGACCCGCAACTTCCAGCAGGGGCACTTCGAGGGCGCCGAAAAGATCTCCGGCCAGACCATGACCGAAAAGATCCTGATAGACCGGGATACGTGTTTCGCGTGCCCCATCCGCTGCAAGCGCGTCGTCAAGACGGGTCCGCCGCATAACGTGGACCCGAAGTACGGCGGTCCGGAGTATGAGACGCTCGGCTCGCTCGGCTCGCTCTGCGGCGTGGATGACCTTGAGGCCGTGGCCAAGGCCAATGAGCTGTGCAACGCATACGGCCTGGACACGATCGGGGTGGGCGTGACCATCGCCTTCGCGATGGAGTGCTTCGAGAACGGCCTGATCACCAAGGAAGACACCGGCGGCGTCGAGCTGCGTTTCGGCAATGCGGCGGCCATGCTGGAGATGGTCGAGAAGATCGCGCGGCGCGAGGGCTTCGGCGACCTGCTCGCCGAGGGCTCCTACCGCGCGGCCCAGAAGATCGGCAAGGGCGCCGAGCAGTACTCGGTCAGCGTCAAGAAGCAGGAGGTGCCGATGCACGAGCCGCGCCTCAAGCACGGGCTCGGTGTCGGGTACAGCCTGTCGCCGACCGGGGCCGACCACTGCCACAACATCCACGATACGGGGTACACCAAGAGCGTGGGTTCGGCGGCGGGGTGGGGCGTGCTCGAGCCGATGCCGGCCGACTACCTCGGCGCCGAGAAGGTCCGCCTCCTCATGTACAACACGATCATGAAGAGCGCCAACAACTGCATGGTTATCTGCCAGTTCGTGCCCTGGCGCCTTGAGCATCTCGCCGGGCTGGTCGAAGGGATCACGGGCTGGAACCACACCCACTTTGAGTTGATGAAGGTCGGCGAGCGGGCGATCAACCTGACCCGGGTTTTCAACCTGCGGCAGGGGTTCGGCGCCGCCGAGGACACGCTGACCGAGCGGTTCTTCGAGCCGTTCAAGGACGGCCCGCTGGCGGGCGCAAGGGTTGACCGCGATGCCTGGCAAAAGGCCAAGGTCACCTACTACCGCATGATGGGCTGGACGGACGACGGTGTGCCGACGCCCGAGAAGCTCCATGAGCTGGGCATCGGCTGGGCCATCGACTACCTGCCGGCGGACGCGCGGCGCGAGGCCGGAGCCTAGTCTAGGGAACGTGCGATGTGGAGCGGGCCCTGGAGTGCATTAGTCTCCAGGGCCTATTGCTGCGGTTCGGTTGAGCGTCTGAGCTCAATCCTCACGGACCTATTGAGCGCCAGAGCTCAACCGGGCGGCGGCAGTTGTGCGTGTAGGACTAATGGCGGCATCCCGCGGCCGCCTGATGTACTCCGCTTCCCCGGACAAGATAATACGGTGCGGAGGTGACCAAAGGCACATGAGTGTGAGCAACGTGTACGACCAGGCCCATTTGCTCGCTCGCAGCATCAAGGCCAGCCCCGAGTACGCCGATTTTCGCCTTGCGTCTTCCAGGCTTGAGGGGGAGAAGTCGAGCCTGGCGGTATTCAGGGACTTTCGCCGGCGGCAGTTCGAACTGCAGAGCCGCCTCTTCCGCGGCCAGGAGGTGGACGAGGCGGAGCAAGAACGGTTCGCCAAGCTCTCAGACATCGTCTCCAGCCACCCGGTCATCAGCGCCTTTCTGCAGGCCGAGTTCACCCTTTCGCGGCTGCTCGGCGACATCCAGAAGATCATCGCCGAGGCGGTGGACATCGAGCTGAGCTGGTCGGAGGCTGAGAACAAAGAGGTGGCGACGGCCGCCACGGACGCGGCGGCTGAAGGCGCGGCGGCTGAGGCGGCATCCGAGGTAGCATCCCAAGCCGACGAGACCGGCAGGAGCGGGCCCGAAGCTCCCCGGGGCTAGGCGGGCGGGCGGTTCGCGGCAGTTCGCCGCGGAGGGCTTCCTAGGCATTGTCCTACCTGCAACCCCTCACGTTGGGCCTGCCGTCTCCCGTACGACCTGCATTACGCCCATGAGCCGAAAAAGGGCGTCCGCTAGCTCGTCTCTTGTCAGCCGCGGCGGTGTGTCCGCGAGCCCCGCCAGAGCCTTGAGCATCAGGTTTCGGCGGGAGGTTACTAAGTCCAAAGCGCTCCACAGATCACCGCGAGCGATGTACTTGGCGCACAGCAGTGAGCCGCACCAGTCCAGGCGTCCGCGGCGCGCCCGGCGACGGAGCCCCGGGCCTGCAGACCGAGCACACTGTAGTCCGCAACTTGCCGGGTGGCCCAAGTGCTGCGTGCCTCCTCACGTGAAATCACGTCTGCCCGTAGTCTACATGGTTTACACGGCCCCGGCCCTGGACTTACAATGTGAAACGAACTGCCAACCCAAGACGACTGTCAGCTAAGGGGAGATTTTCGTGTCGGTGGTTGCGTCCTAAGTCAAGAAGCCGCTAGCGCGGGTTGCGGGGGCGGAGATGCCTTCGCGACGGATGGGGCTTGTTTGCCCTTTTGCGCGGCGGCCTTGCGGTGGACTGCACCACCTCCGCACCGGCCGCGGTCCTTCTCTGGGCTGCGGGGCCAAGGCTGACACGCATATAGCGCAGCTAACAGGGCCGCGGGTGGATGTCCACCGGCGGCCTTTTCGCTATGGGTTTGTTGCTGATACGGAGGAGGCTACCAGCGGTGGCTGCAACGGTCCTTGAGACCTTGGAATACCCCAAAATCACGGCAATGCTCGCCGAGCACACGCTAAGCGGGCTGGGCAGGGGACTCGCCGAGAGTCTGGCTCCGCTCGCCGGACTCCGCGCTGTTGAAACCGCCATGCTGGAAACGACGGAGGCGGTTGCGGTCTTGGAGCGCGGGGCGCAGATCCCGCTATGGGGGCTCGGCGACATGCGGCCCCTTATCGAACGCGTCGAAAAGGACGGCGTCCTCGGCGCGGCGGAACTCGTGCGGTTGGCCGACTGCCTGCGCGGATGCCGCGAGTTCAAACGATATATGTCCGCCAAGCAGGACCTGGCGCCCAACCTTGGCCGCCACGCGGGCGGGATAGCGCTTTTCCCGGAGCTGGAGGAAGAAATCTACGCCTCCATCGACGGGTCGCGGGTGGCCGACTCGGCCAGCCCCAGGCTGGCGCGCGTCCGCAAGGAGATCCGGATTGTCGAGGACCGGATCAAGAGCCGTCTCCAGTCGTACCTGACCGCGCCCAAGTACCGCGAGGCGCTGCAGGACAGCATCATCACGGTCAGGGGCGACCACTACGCGCTGCCGGTCAAGGCCAGCCACCGGCACGCGGTGGACGGCGTGGTGGTCGACACCTCCGGCAGCGGCGCGACGGTGTTCATCGAACCGGCCGCCGTCCGCAGGCTGACGAACGAGCTCCAGGTGCTCCGCGGAGAGGAGGAGGCCGAGGAGTTCCAGGTGTTGACCGCGCTCTCGGGGCTCGTCGGAGCGCAGGCGATGCTGATCTCCGCCAACCTGCGGATCATGGCCCACTACGACCTGGCTTTCGCCAAGGGGCGGCTGAGTCTGGCGATGGGCGGGCGGTCCGTGCCGGTCAACGACGTGGGGTTTATCCAGCTGCTGCAGGCCCGGCACCCGCTGCTCGGCGGCGACGCCGTACCCCTGGACCTGGTGGTGGGGCGGCGCTATCGCACCGTGGTCATCACGGGACCCAACACCGGCGGCAAAACCGTCGTGCTCAAGACGGTCGGGCTGCTGACGCTGATGGCCCAGTCCGGGCTGCACGTTCCGGTGGGCGAGGGGAGCATGTTGGCGATGTTCGGCCAGGTGCTGGCGGACATCGGGGATGCGCAGAGCATCGAGCAGTCGCTGAGCACCTTCTCCGGGCACATCAGCCACATTGCTGAGATCATGTGGGTGGCCGGGCGGTCCTCGCTCGTGCTGCTCGACGAAATCGGCACCGGGACCGACCCCGCCGAGGGTGCGGCCCTGGCCATGGGCATCCTCGAAGAGCTGCACGCCGCCGGTGCGGTGACGCTGGCGACGACGCACTACAGCGATGTGAAGCGGCTCGGCGATACGCATGCGGGGTTCATCAACGGGAGGATGGATTTCGACTCGGTGTCGCTGCGCCCGCTCTTCCGGCTGGTCATGGGAGAGGCGGGGGCGAGCCAGGCATTCTGGATAGCCGAACGGCTGGGCATCGTACCCGGCGTTCTTGACCGCGCGCGCCGGCACCTGGCGTTGCGGCCTGAAGAAGCGGCCGGTGGCGGGATCAGGACCGGTGGCGGCGAGGGCGGCCGGGCTGGGACGGAGTCAGGCCCCAAGCCCCTGGAGGCCATCCAGCCGTTGCCCAAGGTTCGGGCGGTGGGGGCGCCGGCCGAGCCGGGCGGGGCGGCTACAGGAAGCAGCGATTCGCAAACGGCAAAAGACGCCAAACGCCCCTGGAAACTCGGCGACTCGGTGCTCATCGAGCCGACCAATCAGCAGGGCGTTGTCGCGGTGCTCCCGGACGAGCAGGGCGAAATGGTGGTATTCGCCCGCGGCCGGCGCGAGCGCGTCAACCACAAGCGGGTCAAGCTTATCGCGCCGGCCGAGAATCTGTACCCCGAGGGCTATGACCTGCGCACGGTGCTCTATACCTGGCAGGAGCGCAAGAATATGCACGACATGGAGCGCAAGCGCGACCAGGTGGTGGCCGCCTCGCCGGGCAGCGAGATGGCGCCGAAGTCGCGGATTGAGGTGGACAGGAAGTAGCTGCTCCCTTGCGGGGTACGTCCTCGAGCGAGGGCTTGTGGTCATCCTGGGGTCGGGCGTACAATTGACTCCGGTATCCTCAAGTAGGCGATGGGGCTCGCCGATGCCGGCGGTCCGGCTGATGGCTCCTGCAGATGGTAGGAGCCGTTTTGTTTTGTGCGCCCGGCAGGGCGCACTCACTTGGGGGTGTGAGTCCCCTACAGGCCCGACGGGGGAACTGTCCTTTGACCGGCTTGGACTCGTGTCGCTGCTAGGGCAACTGCAACGACTTCAGAGCGCGTGAACCGCCGGGTACGGAACCGTACGCCCGGTACTGCATGCGTTTGTGGGCATGTGCGCAGAGGAGATGCGTGTTGATGGTGGCATCGCCAGCCTCAGAGCAACAAGGCAGGGCTGCAAAGCAGGCGGCCGCCCCGATCCTCTCCGCCGAAACTTCTTCCATCTTGGCCTCGAAGACCCGGAGGCGCCTCTCCAAGTCCTCGAGGGGCAGTTCCAGTGACCGCTGCATCAGCTTGACAGTCAGCACGGCTTCACCCAGGACGTCGACGGCTTTGGACGTGACGGCCTCCGCCAGCGCGTCATTCTTGTGTTTGGTCAGAAAGCCCAGGAGGTGCTCCTCCACCGCCTTCAGGCCGCTCTCTGCCCACAGCGATTCATTCTCCTCCGCGCGCGCCCGCACACCCCGCCTCGCGGAAACCGCGAAGATCGGCGCCTCTCGGACCAGCCCGCCGCGGTGGATCAGCGCGCCTCGCAGGAAACCGATGGCCGCGTCGAGTTCCTCCCTGTCCAGATAGTCCGTCTTGTTAAACACGACGAAGAGCCGGGCTATGCTCCGCTCAACCTCCGAGAGGAATTGAGCCTCGGCATCGGTCAGAGGGGGGTCGGCCGACACCACAAACAAAGCCGCATCGCACTGGGGCAGAAAACGGAGCGTGGCTTCCGTATTGTGCCGCAACGTCGAGCCAATGCCGGGCGTATCGATCAAGACCACGCCTTGGGCCAGGAACGGTGAAGGATGCATTACCTCCACCGCCGCGATACCCAGTCTGTTTTGGGGGTTGGCTTCCTCGGTAACCAGCTCCCTGAGCATCTCACTAGCGTCTTCAGGGCAATCCAAGTTGTGTTCGCGCGGGGCCCGGTTATCGAGATAGGTGACCTTGACCACGAGTTGCTTGCCCGCCCGCAGAAAGGTGGGTATCGCGGTGAGGGGCACGACAGCCGTCGGAAGGAGCGACTCACCGAGCAGCGCGTTGAGCAGGGTGCTCTTGCCCCGCTTGAACTGCCCCAGAACAGCCAGATGAAAACGGCGCTCCCGCAGTCGTTGCGCAAGCCCGGACAGGGAATCCCGGACGGCCTTCAGGGCACCCTCGGCGCCGTCTCCAGCCACGGTATCTATGGCTTGTGCCAGCAGGTCGTCCAGTTGGTGCAGGCCGTCCTCCTGCCGTCCACTTCCCCGGAGGGCGTTGCGGGTTTCCTTTGTTTCCAACACGCGCTTTTCCCCCAGATGCCGCCAATTGGCTTGCACACTATCTGGCCACCCTGTCGCCGGCTTCACACGCCGGGCACGACGGTATACGCCGGCGCCGTGTCACGGGCGCACCGCCAAGCCCCTAAACTTCGGAAGCAAGGTCCTCGGCCATGGCCGAGTAGAGCGTCAACACCCGCCCGGGCCCAAAAGCACAATGACCCCTACCTCAGTAGGAGTCATCAGTCTTGCGACAGATCGCGAACTCCATCGCGGACAACCGTCCGGTTGCCTTGTTCTGCCCTGTATTCTATGCGAATTGGCTATTGGTCCTCTTTCAGCTGGTCACCGGGCGGCAAGGCGACTGCCGAACCAGTACGGCCCACTCCGGAGATTGGGTCTGAGCAGGGATTTGCCTCGCGTCGCCGAACCCGCAGTCCAATCACGGCTTACGCAGCCTATACGCACAAGGAGACCAGCGACTGTCTTGAACCAACCGCTCACGACCCTGGCGATCATGTTCGGCTCGCTGACCATCGGGTACGCCTACCAGGTTTCATTTCGACGCGCCAGGCCGGAGGCTGAGCACAAGGTGCCGCGTCTTGCGGCGGCCGTCCAGCGGCTTGTCGTGACCGTCATATCTCCGCTGACGCTGCTCAACGCCTTTTGGGTACTGTCGGTGTCGGGCGGCACGATGGTTCTCTTTCCGCTGGTCGGGGCGCTTTCGCATGTGGTTGGCGGAGCGTCCGCCATCGCGGCGTCGCGGTTGCTTGGCCTGGACCGCAAGTCAACGGGATCCATGCTGACCTGCGGGGCGTTCACCAACCTGGGCTCTATCGGCGGGCTCGTGTCGTTCATATTCCTCGGCGAGGCCGGTTACGCGCTGGCCGCCCTGTTCCGGATGTTCGAGCCTGTGCTCTACTTTCTTGTCGGCTTTCCCATGGCCAAGACGTACGCGCAGGAGGCGTCGGATGACAACCGGCTGCGGCTTGACCTTAGGGCCATCGTACGGGACAGGCTGATCTTGCTGCCAATACTGGGCATCGCGGCGGGGGTGGTGCTCAACTCCTCCGGCCTTATCAGGCCGCCGGCGGTGGGTGTTGCCAACTCCTACTTGATCCTGGCATCGACCGTTGGGATGCTCTTTGCGGTGGGCCTCAACATGCGGCCCGCCGCGGCCCGCGGGTACATGTGTGAAAGCGCGGCGATCGCGGGCATCAAGTACGTGGTCCTGCCTGCTACACTGACCCTGGTGGCGCTCCTGCTCGGCTACGGGCGGCTCGAAGGAGGGCTCCCTCTCAGGGTGGTCATCACCATGTCGGCGATGCCCGTCGCCTTTAACTCGCTGGTCCCGCCATCGCTGTACGGCCTCAATAAGGACCTCGCCAATTCGGCCTGGCTGGTCAGCATGGCCCTGCTCGTCGTCGTCCTGCCGCTGCTGTCGCTGGTGCGGATGATCTAGTCCCGAGCGCCGGTCCGCCCCCAGGCCGGGTATGCCTGGCCATAGGCTGCGAGTAGGTCAACTTCCGCGGCACGGACCCACTCAAGGCCAATCCAGCTGGTGGTCCGCGTCACCCAAGTGGTGACGGAGTGCGGCGACCCGGCCGTGGCCCTCCGGGTGCGCGCCCAGTGCAGCGAAGGGCGCTAGCCGCGGGACGGGGCACCACAGAGCCGAGGGGCGCAACGATGCGCGCTCCCTCGGCTTTGCTTCCTGCCTCAGGTCGTCTGTTCCCCGGGGCTTCTCTTGTCCCGCTCGCTGCTGCTCCTACTTCACATCCTCAAACCGCCCCGCCAGCCGCTTGGTGACCTCGGGCAGGGTGGTGTACTCCATGTCCTCGAGCGGCAGCCGGTGGGGCTCGAACGGTCCCATGCTCCGCAGGTAGTCCGCAACCTCGTTGGCAAGCTGCCGGGCCCGGTCAAAGGCCACATCGGCGAAGAAGTCCTGCGGGCCGATCAGCTTGCCTTGCGCAAGCTGAAACCCGAGGCCCACAACGCGCGGCGGCCCGTCAAACCGGCTCGGGGTCGCGCCCTCCACGCTGCACGGCATGAGCGGCCCATGGTGCGAGCCGCGCATCCAGCCGGCCACCAGATGCGGCCGGGAGAAGGGCTCAAGGACCTCGCCGACCGCGGGAAGCCCGCTCTGGCAGCGCACAATCAGCACCGGGTCGTCCTTGCCGACGTACTTGCCGGCGATGTGCGACAGGCGCTGGGTGCTGGATGCGGCGGCGATCATCCCCGACTCGCGCGCCCATATGGTGCGGATGCAGTAGCGGCCCGGCGCCCCGATAAAGACGAGCATGTCGTACAGTTCCTCGGGGCAATTGAAGATGATCCGCTTATGGTCACGCAGGTCGAGCACCTCGAAGCGGAAACCGGCGTGCACGCGCGGGTCGATAACCAGGCCGGCGGTGTTGAACGGGTCGGCGAAGATCTTGTACAGGGGCAGGTTCCAGGCGCCCGGACTGGTCTTGTCGGCCATGAACACGATCACCGGCTCGCTGGTCCGCTCCGCGAACTCCATCTCGGCCACGCCCGGTCCCATACCCTTGACGTTGCCGGAAAACGCGTCGGCAAGCAGGTCCTGGCCGGCGCCGTAGAGCTTGAGCCGCCGGGCTTCCTCGGTGCAACTGACAAATGTGTCCCAGCTGAGCTTGTGGATGCTGTCGTCGTCGACCCCCCGCCGGTGGGTCATGACCAGGTTGATGTCGTCGCCGACGTGGGTGACGTGGGCGTCTACCAGCAGGCCGTTTTCCTTGGCCTGGGCCATGCAGGACGCGGCGCGCGCGAGCAGGGCCGGGTGGACGCTCGAATGACCGACGAATCCGCCGACGTCGGCCTTGATAACGCTGAGGGTGATCTTTTCGGCCAAGTGCAGTCTCCTCCCGGGTGGGCCACATGATAAACGGGGGAAGGCAGCTTCCCCGGGCTTAGTCTTTCGCCCGGCCGCCAGGCTTTCCCTCTCCGGCGGAGCCGCCCCGTTCGTGCTTATCGTATGGCCGCGAAGCCAAGGGCATGCCCGCGCAACTTCGCCGGCGAGCCAGGCGGGGGTGGCAGGTGCTGCACGACAGTCAACCTCTACGACCGCATCTACGCCATGCGCGGCGACCGCGTCGAGGCCATCTGGAGGGTAGCCGCCCGCGGGCGGTCGGATTAGAGGGCGTCTGGCACGGCTCCGCAGGCAGGAATGACCGTCCGGGAGGCATAAGAGACGTAAAACGCCCGCCGGGTGCATCGTCCCGATTCCAGCCAGTTGTTTTGCTCGCAAATGGTTTACGAAAGGTGGTCGGATACGCCAGTGGTGCAGCCAATGGAGGTGCTGGCCCATCTTCGCCGGCATCAGGACGACATGGTGGAGTTGCTGGGCCGGATTGTCGAGCTTGAGTCGCCGTCCCTGGAAAAGGCCGCCACCGACAAGCTGGTTGACTTCCTCGCCGGACAGCTGGCGGCCCTCGGCTGCGAGGTTGAGCGGGTGGGCCAAACCGCATTCGGCGACCATCTCGTGGCACGCTGGTGGCCCGCCGCGGCGGGATCGGCCCCGGTCGGGCAGGTGCTGATTCTGTGCCACATCGACACGGTGTGGGCGACCGGCGAGACGGCGCGCCGCCCGTTCCGCGTCGAGGACGGCAAGGTCTATGGTCCTGGGGCGGAGGACATGAAGGGCGGAGTGGTCCAGGCGCTGGCGGCCATCCGGGCCATGCTCGACCTTGGCCTTGCGCCGAGAAAGCGCGTCGTGCTGGTCTTTAACACCGATGAGGAGGTCGGCAGCCCCACTTCGCGCGCAGTCATCGAGCGCGAGGCGCTCCGTAGCGCCGCCGTGTTTGTTCTGGAGCCGCCGGTCGGCACGGCCGGCAAGATCAAGACATTCCGCAAGGGCGGCGGCGGGTTTGAGGTCACCGTCAAGGGCCGCGCGGCCCACGCCGGCGCAGACCACCAGCACGGTGTCAATGCGATCGAGGAACTCGCGCACCAGATCCTGCGCATCCAGGCCCTGACCGACTACACTACCGGGACCACGCTCAACGTCGGCACGGTCGAGGGCGGCACCCGGCGCAACGTCGTGCCCGCCGAGGCGAAGGCGGGCGTGGATGTTCGGGTTTCCACCGCGGAGGAAGGCCAGCGGGTGCTCAAAGCCATGCTGGGTCTCAAGCCCGTCAACCCCGCGGCGGAGGTCACGGTGACCGGAGGCCTCAACCGGCCGCCGATGGAGCGCACGGACAAGATTGTCGCGATGTTCCGCAAAGCACAGCAGCTTGCCGCGGAGCTCGGCCTGGCCATCGACGAAACCGGGACGGGCGGCGGGAGCGACGGCAACTTCACCGCGGCGCTCGGAGTGCCCACGCTGGATGGCCTGGGTGCCGTGGGCGAGGGCGGGCACGCGCAGGGCGAGTACGCCATCGTGAGCCACATGCCGGAGCGGGCGGCCCTGCTGGTGCGGCTGCTTCAATCCATCTAGCTAGATTCGTCGATTTCGCGTCCGATCTTTAGTCGGGGTCCAATCGATCGCCGGCTGCCTTGCCGGCGGGCGGTAAGGGGGTGACGGGATGGCCGTCTGGAAATGCGGGACTTGCGGGTACGAGAAGGATTCGCGCTGCAAGCCGGGCAAATGCCCCGAGTGCCAGAGCAAGGGCAGCTTTACCAAGAAGGAGTAGCACGCCGGTCGGGTTCGGTCGGGCCGGTCGGGAAATCCCGGCCAGACAAGAAGCTCTTATATAAGGACCGTCGAACCACCGACACTATCTGAGAAGGTACAATAAGAATTGCATTATGTATAGTCGGGACTCCCGACAAAGGCAAACCCATCGCGAGGTGGGGACGCAAAGCCAGGGGTCTGGCCCTGCCAGATAGCCCGGTTGCCGAAGGAGACTTTGCTTTTCCCGGGGGGCGCACGTCCCTCCAGGTCCTGTCTCCTGCGCGACCGCGGCAGGCGACAGGACTTTTCAGTTCTAGGAGGCGAGCTGCGTGGGAATCCGCGCCCAAGGGGCAATCGACGCCCTCGACCGCGCACTCGGAAGAGCGTCGCTCCGCGGTGAGCTGCTGGCCAACAACCTGGCCAACGTCAACACCCCGGGGTACAAGCGGCTGGACCTGGCCTTCGAGGACGTTCTGGCGTCCGCGTCCACATCCGGCACCGCGGGCGGGGCTGCGTCCCTAAGCTCAAACTCGCTTAACCCTGCCGTGACCAACGCGGCGCACATCGCCGGACGGCAGGCCGCGTCCGCCGACCCCGAGGTGATCCGCGCCGCGGGCACCTCGCTGCGCAGCGACGGCAACAACGTTGACATAGAGTCCGAGATGGCCCTGCTTGCCGAGAACAGCCTCTACTATCAGGCCCTGGTCCGCGAGATGAACAACCGCCTGTCCGCGCTGCGGCTGGCGATCACCGAGGGGAGGCGCTAGGCGATGCGCATCTTCCACGCCCTTGAGGTGGCCGCCTCCGGGCTGACGTGCGAGCGGCTGCGCCTGGACGTCATCGCCAACAACCTGGCCAACGTCAACACGACCCGTACCCCGGAAGGGGGGCCGTACGCCCGCCAGATGGCCGTCGTGGCGTCGCGGCCGGCTGACCAGGCCAGCGGGTTTGGTTCCAGTGGTTTCGGCGGCTCGACGGCGCCCGCGGTAGGCAACGGTGTGCGGGTGGTGGGAATAGCCCGCGACCTGACCCCTCCGGTGCTGAAATATGACCCTGCCCACCCGGACGCCGACGCGTCGGGGTATGTCGCCCTTCCCAACGTCAATGTCGTGACCGAGATGGTTGACCTGATCAGCGCGACACGGGCCTATGAAGCCAACGTCACAGCCCTTAACGCAATCAAGCAGATGATGCTCAAGGCGCTCGAGATCGGTCGGGCATAGCAGGAGGCAGGTACGAAGTGCGCATCAACCCCGTCGGGATCGCCGGCGTCTGGCAGCCGCCGCAACTGACGCCAAAAGGCGTCGGCGGCGCTCCCGCGCCGGCGGCTCCGGCGTCAGCGGGGCCGACCTTCCAAAATTCGCTGACCCAGGCGCTGCGGCAGGTCAACGAGCTGCAGCTGCAGGCCGAGGATCTCGCCCAGGCCCTTGCCGCGGGCCAGGCTCAGGACCTGCACCAGGTGATGCTGGCGGCCGAGAAGGCCAACCTCTCGCTGCAGTTCACGCTGCAGATCCGCAACAAGGTCATTGAGGCTTATCAGGAGATCATGCGCATCCAGGTCTAGCCCCAGGTCGAGCCGGCAAAGAAACGCTCACAACCACGAGGAGGATGTGCGGGTGAAGGCAAGTGAGGCGCTAGCGCAGGCACAGGCCCTGTGGCGGGGCATGGACCCACGCCGCCGGACAGTGCTGGTCGCCGCATCGGTCACGGTGCTCGCCCTTCTTGCCGGCTGGACCTATCTCGCCGGCAAGCCCGAGTTCGTGGTGCTGTACAACCGGCTTGAGGCGAGGGACGCGTCGTCGATCGTCAGCGTTTTGGAGGGCAAGGGCACAGCGTACCGCCTCGCCGACGGGGGAGCGACCATCCTCGTGCCCTCGCGCGACGTGCACGGCACCCGGCTGGCGCTGGCCGGCGAAGGGCTGCCGAGCCTCGGCTCGCCAGGCTTCGAGTTGCTCGAGGGCATCTCGATCGGGGCAACCGAATTTGAGCGGCGCGCGGCCTACGTGCGCGCCCTTTCCGGTGAACTGGCGCGGACCATCGGCCAGATCTCGGAGGTGGAATCGGCTCGGGTCCACGTCGTCCAGCCGGAACAGAGCCTGTTTCTGTCGCAGGCGCGCCCCACCACGGCCGCGGTCTTCATCAAGCACCGCCCCGGGGCCAAGCTGGACCCGGAGCAGGTGCGCGGCATCGTTCACCTCGTCGCCCGCAGCGTAGAGGGCCTGGGGCCGGAGTCGGTGACGGTTATCGACGAGGGCGGCAGGGTCCTTTCGTCCGCGGATTCGGCGTCGGCGTCGTCCGGCGCCGGCCGGGCGGCGGGCAACCTTGAGGCCAGCCGCCAAGCCTCCCTGGAGATGGAGAGCGGCCTCCAGCGGCTGCTGGAGCAGGTACTCGGGCCGGGCAACGTCGCCGCGCGGGTCGCCGCCGAGCTGTCCTTTGACGAGTCCGTGATCAACCGGCGCGTGTTTGAGCCGCCCGGAGACTCACAGGGGCTGGTCCGCAGCGTGCAGGAGCTGACCGAGTACTTCCGCGGCACCGACGGCGCGGACGGGGGCGTGGCCGGCACCCAGAGCAACGTGCCGATCTACGGGTCCGGGTCTGCCGGCGGGACGGCCTCGGAGCGCGAGCGGACCGAGACGGTAAAGAACTTCGAGCTCAATGAGATCACCGAACACACCGTCGTCGCCCCGGGGGCCATGAAGCGGCTGTCGGTCTCAGTCGTCGTAAACAAGGAGCTGGCCGCGGCAGACCTCCAGCGCCTTGAGAGGCTGGTCAGCGCGGCGGTCGGCAGCGACGCGGGGCGCAACGACCAGATCGTGGTCACGGGGATGCCCTTTAACACCGAGCTGGCTCAGACCGTTTTGGCCGACATGGCCGCGCAGCGCCGCAACCAGTTGATCGCCATCGGTTCGGGCGCCGGGCTGGCTCTTTTGATGGGCATTGTGCTGCTGCTGCGGTCGCGCCGCGCCGCCTCCCGCCGGGCCCGCCAGCAGCCGGTGCTGGTGGCTGAAGAGGTCGGTCCGCAACTGGCCGAGGCCGATATCGCGCGGATACGCACCCAGGACGAACTGGCGCGGCTGTTCAGGCAAAAGCCTCAGGCCGCCGCACAGGTCATACGCTCCTGGCTGGTTGAGGAGTGAACGGCGCCGTGTCCCTGCAAATCAGACCCGCGCGTCGTCAGAACCTCAACGGCAGGCAGAAAGCCGCGGCGCTGCTCATCGCCCTCGGTTCCGACACCTCGGCGACAGTCTTCAGGCATTTGCAGCAGGACGAGATCGAGCAGCTCACGCTGGAGATCGCGGCGACGCGCTCCGTGGACGTCGAGACCCGCAACAAGGTCCTGGAGGAGTTTCACCAGATGTGTGTCGCCCAAGAGTACCTGAGCCAAGGCGGCCTGGAATACGCCCGGCAGGTGCTGTACGAGGCACTCGGCCCCGAGCGCACCAAGACGATACTCAACCAGTTGACCTCGACGCTGCAGGTGCGGCCGTTCGATTTCCTGCGCCGCACGGATGCCGCGCAACTCTTGAGCTTTATCCGTAACGAGCACCCGCAGACCATCGCGCTCATCCTCGCCTATCTCGAGCCGTCGCAGAGCGCCGTGGTTCTCGCGTCGCTGCCGCAGGACCTGCAGACCGAGGTCACCCGGCGCATCGCGGTCATGGACCGCACGTCGCCGGACGTCGTGCGCGAGGTCGAGCGGGTGCTGGAACGCAAGGTCGCCTCGGTGGCGTCGGAGGACTACACGGCCGCCGGCGGGCTTGACACGTGCGTCGCGATGCTCAACCGCGTCGACCGGGGGACCGAGAAGCAGATCATCGAGGCCCTGCTCGAGCAGGACCCCGAACTTGCGGAGGAGATCCGCAAGCGGATGTTTGTCTTCGAGGACCTCATCAATATCGACGACCGCTACATGCAGCGGGTGCTGCGCGACGTCGACCTCAACAAGGACCTCCCGCTGGCCCTCAAAGTCGCGTCGGAGGAAGTCACGGCAAAGATCCAGCGCAACCTGTCCAAGCGCGCGGTGGAGAACCTCGTCGAGGCGATCGAGTATCTCGGCCCGGTCCGGCTGCGCCAAGTCGAGGAAGCGCAGCAGAAGATCGTCAACCTCGTTCGCCGCCTGGAGGAAGAGGGCGAGATCGTGACGGCCCGCGGCAGCGGAGGCGAGCTCATTGTCTAGAGTGGGCGGAAACCTCCTCAAGCCGAGCCTCTACCAGGCAGGCGGGCCCTGTCTGGTCAGCGGGCTGTTGCGATGCGATGGCTGGCGGCAGGCTGGGGCAGACGGTGCCTCTGGGCTCGGGACCCGGCCTGGCACCGGGTATGGCGCAGGCGCGGACGCCGGCATCGGAATGGATGCCGCAGCGGATGCCAATTTTGCTGCCGGAACCGAAATACGCGAGCAACTGCGGGCCGCGGCCGAGGCAGTCGAGGCCGCCGGGCGGCGGGCCGCCGAGATCGTCGCCGGTGCCGAGAGCCGCGCCGCCACGATTGCCGCCGACGCGGCCAGGCAGGCCGAGGAGCGGGCGCTCGGCGAGCTTCAGGACGAGATCGCCAGGACGCGCGAGCGGGCGGCCGCCGAGGCCGGGGAAATCGTTGCCGCGGCACGGGCCCAATCCCAGATGGCTCTGGCCGCCGTCGAGCGGGAGGCCATCGTGCTGGCGCTCGAGATCGCGCGCAAGGTCGTGGCGAGCGAACTGCAGGTTTCGCCCGAAGTGGTGCTGGCTGTGGCGGGAGAGGCTCTGGGCCGGCTTCCGAACGGAGTCGCCGTGGCGGCCCTGCGGGTCAGCCCGGAGGACCTGCAGCGGGCCCTGGCGGGCCGCGAGCGCCTCAAGAACATCTCCGGCGACCTGCGTGAACTCGAGGTGATTTCCCATCCGCAGGTGGCGCGGGGTGGCTGCATCGTCGAAACTCCTGCCGGCGACGTCGACGCCCGCATCGAGACCAGGTTTGGGAAGCTCGAGCAGGCGCTGCTGCCGGACGCTGAGGACGGGGAGGGCGGAGCATGAGCGCGGAGATCAGCGTGGCCGTCTCGCCGGCCGAGGCCCTGCGCGCCGCAGGTTCGCGGTTGCGCGGCGCCGAGCCGCTAAGTATGCGCGGGCGCGTGTGCCAGGTTGTGGGGCTGACCGTGGGCGCTCATGGGCCCGCGTCGGCGATCGGGGAGCTATGCTATCTCGTGCCGCACCGTGCCAGGCCGGGGATTCCGGCCGAGGTCGTGGGTTTCCGCGACAACCTGACGCTGCTCATGCCATTTGGCGAGCTGCAGGGCGTAGGACCGGGATGCGAGGTCGTCGTGTCCGGGCACGGTTTCCGCGTCGGCGTGGGACAGGGTTTGCTTGGGCGGGTTCTCGATGGGCTGGGCCGGCCGATCGACGGGCAGGGTCCAGTCGTTGCTCAGGCGCGGCGCGCCACCAGGGCCGCGGCCCCGGACCCGCTGCAACGCCCCGTCATTGACGAGGCCCTGCCGGTGGGCGTGCGCGCCCTGGACGGCTTCCTTACCTGCGGCAAGGGCCAGCGCATGGGGATCTTCTCCGGCAGCGGGGTCGGCAAGAGCACGTTGCTCGGGATGGTGGCGCGCAACACCGCCGCCGACGTCAGCGTTATCGCCCTCGTTGGCGAACGCGGGCGCGAAGTGCGTGAGTTTCTCGACCGGGATCTGGGCCCGGCGGGTCTGGCCCGGTCGGTGGTTGTGGTCGCCACGTCCGATCAGCCGGCGTTGGTACGCATCCAGGCGGCATACACGGCGACGACGATCGCTGAGTTTTTCCGGGACCGCGGTGCGGACGTGGTGCTTCTGATGGACTCGATCACGCGTTTCGCCATGGCCCTCCGCGAAGTCGGCCTGGCCATCGGGGAGCCGCCGGCGACTCGCGGATACACCCCCTCTGTCTTTGCCACGCTGCCCAAGCTGCTCGAACGTGCCGGGAGGGCTGCGGCAGGCTCCGTGACCGGCTTCTACACCGTCCTCATCGACGGCGATGACCTGACCGAGCCGGTCACCGATGCGATGCGCGGGCTCCTTGACGGTCATGTGCTCCTGAGCCGCGAACTCGCCGCCCGCGGGCAGTACCCCGCAGTCGATATCCTCGGCAGCGTGAGCCGCCTGATGCCGGCGATCACCGACCGGCAGCAGCAGGCCTCGGCGGCGCGGCTGCGCGCCATGCTCGCGGTGTACCGCGACGCTCAGGACCTCATCAGCGTCGGGGCCTACCGGCCGGGCAGCAACCCGGAGATCGACGCCGCGCGGGGCGCGGTGCCCCAGATTCTGGCCTTCCTGCGCCAGGACGTTGAAGAGGCCGCGGATTTCGCGGCCACCCGGGAGCGGCTGCTTGCCCTATCGATGTCTCAGGCCGAGCCTCACACTCAGCGGGGAGCCGCCAGCGCCGTGGCCCCGGGCCAGCTTGCCGCGGTCGCATCCACCACCGGAGGTCGGCTCTGATGGCGCATTTCACATTCCGTCTTCAGCGCGTGCTGGCTCTGCGCGAGGCAGAGGCCAAGCGGGCCAAGACCGCCGCGGCGGCTGCCGCAGCGGCATCTCACGAGCTAGAGCAGCAACTCGAGCGGGCGGCGTCCGTCATGCACAACGCGTCCGAGCCGTTCCGCGCCTCCCCCCGTGGCGCGCGCACGGCGAGCGGCGCCCAACTGGCGGCGGCGGCCGCCTATCTGGGCCGGACCCGCGACGAGGCTGCCGAGGCAGCAGTCAAGCTGCAGGAGGCATACGCGGTCCAGGCCGAGGGCATGGCCTTAGCCCGCCAGGCATGGGGGGATGCGGAGGCGCTGTCCAACCTGCGCGACCGCCGCCAGCGGATCTGGCAGAGCGACGAACTCGCCGCCCAGCAGCGTGAGATTGACGACCTGAGCGCCGCCGGCCGCGCGCGGCAGGCGGCCGGCCCGGCGGCGGCAGACGGGAGGACGGCCTGATGAGCAGGACTCCCGACGTGGAAAAGCAGGCCGTCGCGGCCCGCGGCGAGGACGACAGCCCGCAGGCGTCCGAGGGCGCCGCTGAGGCCCGTGCGGGCCTCAGGTTCTCTCCGGTGCTGGTATTCGGCATCGTGTTCCTGCTCCTGGCCATCACCGCCGCGTCGCTCATAGTCTTTCACCCGACCGCCCGCACGCGTGCCACGGCTCTGGTTTCAGCTGTACTCCGGCGTAGCCCGCCCGCAGGCACCGACGCGGGCGCGGATCAGGGCACTGGCCCCGGCAGCCCGGGCACACCGGGCACACCGGGCACACCCGGTACGGGCGGGGCAGATGCGCTTGCGGCAGAGCGCGCAGCTCTTACGGCGGAGCGTGCCCGGCTGAAGGCGCTGGAGGGTGAGCTGTCCGGGCTCGAAGCGATCTTGGCGCAGCGCGAGGAGGCCCTTGCGGCGGCGCAGTCCGCGCTCGACGAGCAAATCGCCAAGCAGGCGGTCTTTACCGCGGACCTCAACCGCATGGTGCGTATCTGCCAGCAGATGCGCCCGCGCGAGGCCGCCGAGCTGATGGAGCAACTGGACGACGCGCAGGCCCTGACAATCCTGCTGCGTTTGGCCGAAACCAGCGCCGCCCAGATCCTCGGCGCGATGTCCCGCGACCGGGCGGCGCAGCTGATCAAATTGATGGTCCCGGCGGGCGCCGGGTAAAGAGCAGCCTTGCGGGTGACCGGCGCGTCGTCTGCCCCGGAACCCAGCCAGCGAGAGAAAGGAGGTCAGAAAACATGAATGAGACGACAATGGCGATCCCGGGTCTCGGCCTCAACCCAAACGGGTCTGCCCGTCGAGCCCTCGGGGCCGGGCGCTCAGCGCGCGGCAGTGCGGCCGCGGAGGTAACCGGTGCGGCGATGGATGCAGTGGTCTTCGAGGCCCAGCTGCAGGCCCAACTGCAGGCCCAACTGCAGGCCCAGGCCCAGTCCGGGCGGACGCCTGAGACCGTGGCTACGGGCTTGGCCGAAGTTAGGGTAGTGGCCGCCGCAGATGCGTCCGGCGTTGACGCAGGAACGGGCGTGGGCCCAGGGGCAGGTACAGGCAGTCAGGCGGTCGAGGCATCCATCGTCCACGGAGGCCCCTCCGTCGAGCAGCGTCTCTTCGAGCTGCCCGCAGCGGACGGGAACGACGCCATGGCTCTGGAGGGTGATCGTGCCCTCACCGGTCAGGGGGGCCTGCGCAGCCGGGTTCAGACGGTGAACGTGTCCGATTCCGCACCCGCCGGCCTGGAGGCGCCGGTGGCAGAACGGCCCGCGCCCGCGGACGCCGCGGCACGGGATGCGGATGCCGCCACCGCGCCCCCGGCCTTGATGCGCGGGGCGCCGGCCGACGGCGCTGAACCTGCGGCCGTAACCTGGCCGGCAACTGCGGTCCCGGTGGACGGGCCCTCCAGTGGCGGGGTCAGAAGCCGTCAGGAAGCCTCGGAACCGGCGGACTCCGACGTCGCCACGGCCCGCGCCAGGCCCGACATCCGCGGGCTGTCCACAACCGACCCTGTGATCGGCCAGGGCAGGACCGCTGAGCCCGGAAGCAGGCTCCATGGCGGGTGGGCAATTCGGGCGCCTCAGGCCGCACGCCAGGGCGAACGGCCGTCCACGGACGGCATCCATCCCGGACGGCACGACCTGACGGCACTCGCAGAGGCCGACACCGATGAGGTGGTGGCCCAGGCGATCTCCAGAATGCGGGTGCCGCAATCCGCGGCAGGGGGGCGCGCCCCGGAGGTTCAGCTCCGCCCGGAGACCGCGCCGGAGGCGTCCGATCCTCGATTCCCCGCCCTGGACGCGCCAGCTGTTGACCGGCGCCCGCCCGCGGGTGTGGCCGCAGGCGGCAGTGGCCTGGTCACGGTGGAAAAGGCGGCGGCAAGCGATTCGTCGACCCGGGCTCCGGCCTGGATGCGCGGGGCTCCGGCCAGGGAGTTGGCCGCGACTAGCGGTCTGCCGAGGACGGAGCACGGCGGTCACGCCGCCGGGGCGGCGGCCGACGGCGCTGAACCTGCGGCCGTAACCTGGCCGGCAACCGCGGTCCCGGTGGACGGGCCCTCCAGTGCGCAAAGCGCAGCCGGTGAACAGTCAAAGGCCGTGTCGGTGGCAGAGGCCCGACGCGGGGCCGTAGGCACGGTGTCCGCCCTGGATACGGAGGCAAGAGAAAACGGACCGGTTCGCGGGCTTCGGCCCGGCACCCCTTCTGCGGCAGCCGGAGCCGCAAGCCGCCTGGAAGTCTCGGAGCCGGCGGACTCCGACGTCGCCACGGCCCGCGCCAGGCCGGACGGCCGCCGGCTGTCCACAGCCGCTCCTGTGCCCGGCCAGGGCAGGACCGTTGAGCCCGGAAGCGGGCTCCACGGCGGGTGGGCAATTCGGGCGCCTCAGGCCGGACACCAGGACGGACGGCCGTCGACGGACGGGATCCATTCCGGACGGCACGACCTGACGGCGTTCACGGAGGCCGACACCGATGAGGTGGTGGCCCAGGTGATGTCCAGGATGCGCGTGCTGCAATCCGCGGCAGGCGAGCGCGTCCTGGAGGTCCAGCTCCGCCCTGAGCACCTCGGCCGGATTCTCCTGCGGATCAGCGGCCTGCCGGGGGGCGCCGTGCACGCTGCTCTGCGGGCGGAGCGCTCGGAGATCGCCGGCCTTTTGCGCGAACGCGTCGTCGAGCTGACGCAAGCCCTCTCGGAACAGGGGCTCCGCGTCGGCGCGGTAGAGGTGTCGACCCTCACCCAGGCAGGAGCCCAGCATGGCTCGGCGCTGGGTCCCGGAGGCCGTCAGGGCTGGCGTGGCGGACGCGAGGCGAGTACCGCCCGGCAGGATCCCGTTACAGAGCGCGTTGGCCTCGCAGCGTCAAATGCCGCGCTGCACCCCCACAACTGGGCGGCCCTGCTGCGTCCCGGATACGGGCCGGGGCACGTGAACGTTCTGGCCTAGCGGATTCCAACAGCATCGGAGGAGGTGAACGAGCGTGAGTACGACCTACGGGGTTTCCGGGACAGGAACGAGCGTGGCCGCAAGCGTTCCGGCCAGGCAGCCCGGCGACGTCGATAAGCAGCAGTTCCTTAAGCTGCTGGTGACCCAGCTGAGCATGCAGGACCCGCTGAAGCCGATGACCGACCACGCCTACATCGCCCAGCTGGCGCAGTTCTCCAGCCTGGAGCAGATGTCCCAGATGAACTCCGAGATGTCCGCCCTGCGGATGTCGCTTGAGAACGGGCAGATGAGGCAGACGGCACTCGGCGCGCTGAGTCTGCTCGGGGCCCAGGCCACCGTGCGTGGGACCGGCGACCGCAGCCTGACCGGGACGATCGAGGCTGTGAAGCTGCTGGGCACGACAATCCTGCTGCGCATGGCCGGCGAGGAGTTCACGCTGGATCAACTGCAGGAGGTTACAAGGCAGTGAGCGGCGCGGGTCTGGGCGGTACGCTGCGGCCCATCGGTCCGCCAGGACGCCCGGAGATCCGGACGCCTGCCCCAGGAGCCACTGGGGCCCAGCGGGGTGGCTTTGCGGACTTCGCGGCCGTGCTGCGAGCGGAGGTCGAGGGGGTCAAGTTCTCCCAGCATGCGCAACAGCGCCTGCAATCACGCGGGCTTACCCTCAGCGACGCCGCGAGCGCCAGGCTCAACGGGGCTCTGGGCACGCTGGCCCGCAAGGGCGGGCGGACCTCGCTGGTGTTGCTTGACGATCTGGCACTCGTGGTCAGCGTCACCAACCGCACGGTGATCACCGCTGTGCCAGCTCCCGATGAGGCGGTGTTCACGAACATCGACAGCGCCATCAGGGCGTAGCAGAGAGGGCCGGACCTCGCAGGAGGGGGCCCCGGCCGGCGCGGACGGCGACCGGCCAACAAGAAGGGGGTCTAGCAAGAGATGATGCGGTCCATGTTTTCCGGAGTATCCGGACTGCGCAACCATCAGGTGCGCATGGACGTCATTGGAAACAACATCGCCAACGTCAACACCGTTGGCTTCAAGGCCGGGCGCGTGACCTTCCAGGAGGTCTTCAGCCAGGTCATCCGGGGGACTTCCCCGCCGGACGACGAACTCGGCGGGACCAACCCGCAGCAGATTGGCCTGGGCATGGCCGTTTCCAGCATCGACACGCTGTTCACCCAGGGCAATCTGCAGATGACGGACAAGATGACCGACCTGGCCATTCAGGGCAACGGGTTCTTCGTGCTCGAGGACGGCGGGCAGTTCGCTTACACCCGCGCCGGGGCATTCGACATCGACGGCGCCGGCTACCTGATCGACCCGGGCAGCGGCCGGCGTGTCCTGGGTTGGGCGGCTGACGCCGGTATCCTGCCGATGCGTGACGTCTCCAACCTCGGGCCCGTCCGGATCTCGCCCGGGCAGAGCGTGCCGGCCAAGCCCACCTCGGCCCTGACATACGGTGGAAACCTCAACGCCGGTGCGGCCATCGGGGACAAGCACGTGACCTCCATAGACATCTTCGATTCACTCGGCGCCAAGCACACTCTGGTCATGACGTTTGAGAAGACCGCGGACAATCAATGGTCCTGGACCGCCGCGGTCGGCGAAATCGTGCTGGGCGGCGCCGCCGGGACCCTGACGTTCGGACCCACCGGCGAGTTGACCGTCTCCACCGGCGGGCCGATTACGTTCGACCCCGGCAACGGCGCCGACTCGCTCAGCATCGCCCCCGATTTGGCGAACGTCAACCAGTACGTCTCCAACTCCACATGCAGCGCGGTCAGCCGCGACGGCTACGGGGTCGGGGTGCTGGTTTCGTTCACGACCGACCCCGCCGGTACCATCACCGGCGTCTTCAGCAACGGCGTCACGTTGGCGTTGGCCCAGGTGGCAGTGGCCTCCTTCGCTAACCCCGCGGGCCTGATAAACCAGGGCGGGAGCCTGTACCGCGAGTCCAACAACTCCGGCGTGCGCCAGCTGGGCCAGGCCGGGACGGGCAACCGCGGCCAGATCGCCTCCGGCGCCCTTGAGATGTCCAATGTCGACCTGTCGCAGGAGTTCACCAACATGATCGTTACCCAGCGGGGATTCCAGGCAAACTCGAGGATCATCAGCACATCCGACGAGATGCTCCAGGAGCTCGTCAACCTGAAGCGCTGATAGCGGTTAGCAGTCGCAATGCAGTGCCGCCCGGCGCGAGCCGGGCGGCATGTGGCCCGGGGGGAGGAGCACGGTGATCAACGTAACGAGGCTGAACGGCGGCCGGGTCGTCCTCAACGCCGAGCTCGTCGAGCTCGTCGAGGCGTTGCCGGACACGACCGTCACGCTGCAAAACGGCCACAAGTACATCGTCGGCGAGACGGTGGACGAGGTCATCGAGCGCATAATTCATTACCGCCGGGCACTGCACGTCACCGTCCCGGCGGGGGAGTGAGGCGACCGGAATGGACCAGACGACGATCATCGGCCTGGTCGCCGGCCTCATCCTCATGCTGCTGGCTCTTGTCCTGGGCGGCACCGCCAGCGCGTTCTGGGATGTCAAATCCATCATTATCACCTTTGGCGGCACCTTCGCCGCAACGCTGATCAGCCTGCCGACGCGGCAGTTGCTCGAGGCCGGCCGCGTGATGCGCAAGGCCTTCAAGGTCAAGGACGTGCATCCGCTGGCGACCATCTCCGAACTGGTCAGGTTCGCCGAACGGGCCCGCCGCGAGGGCCTGCTTGCGCTCGAGGACGACGCCGACCAGCTCGACGACCAGTTCCTCAAGAAGGGCCTGCAGCTCGTGGTCGACGGCTCCGACCCGGAGCTGGTGCGCGACATCCTGCAGACCGAGATCGCGTTCATCGAGGACAGGCACAAAGCCGGTGCGCAACTGTTTGACACCCTTGGCGCCCTGGCGCCGGCGTTCGGGATGATCGGGACGATCATCGGTCTGATTCAGATGTTGCGCAACCTGGACGATCCAAGCACCATCGGCAGTGGCATGGCTACAGCCCTGCTCACCACGTTTTACGGCGCGCTGGCCGCCAACCTGATCTTTATTCCCATCGCGGGCAAGCTGCGCAACCGCAGCCAGAGCGAGATGCTCATGAAAGAGGTCATGTTGGAGGGCATCCTCAGCGTCCAGGCTGGAGACAACCCGCGCATCGTCGAGGAAAAGCTCAAGGTATTCCTCGCCCCCAGGCTACGCCGGCCGGTCGCCAAGGGCGCCGGGGCGGGTGCCGGGGCTGTGCAGGCAGGGGCGGCGGGTGCCGTCGGTGGCTCCGCCGTGGGCACGGGCGGCGGCGCGGGCTCCACGTCCAACGGCGGGGCGGCCTAGATGGCTTCCACCAGGCGACGCAAATCGCGCCAGGAAGGCGCGCCCGCAGGCGCCCCCGCCTGGATGCTGACCTATGGGGACCTGGTTACCCAGATCCTGATCTTCTTTGTGCTGCTGTTTGCGATGTCGTCGATTGACGCGCAGAAGTTCCAGGCCGCCCTGCTGTCGCTGCAGGGGGCGTTTGGCTTTCTGTCCGGCGAGAGCATGGTTGACCCGCCGAAGATCCCGGACAGCGCGCGGGATGACCTGGACGCGCGCGACTACCAGCAAATGCTCGGCGTCCAGCAGCTCATCGATGAGCGGCTGCAGAGCGCGGGGCTGCGGGCCTCCGTTTCCATGGATCTCGAGGAGCGGGGGCTGGTCATCCGGTTTATGGACAGCGTCCTCTTTGACCCGGGCAAGGCCCAGATCAAGCCTCTCGGGCGGCAGACGCTGGAGAACATCGCGCCGACGCTGCACGAGATCCCAAACCAGGTGCGGATCGAGGGCCATACGGACAACCTGCCGATCGTCACAGCCGCCTTCCCCTCCAACTGGGAGCTGTCGACGGCACGGGCGACCAACGTGGTCCGCTTTCTCATCGAGGACCGCGGGCTGGACGCGCGGCGGATGTCCGCCGCGGGATATGGCGAGTGGCGTCCCGTGGCACCCAACGACAGCCCGGCCAACCGTCAACTCAACCGCCGGGTTGACATCGTGGTGCTTTATGAATCCAAGGGCCGGCTCGAGCCGAGATAGGGAGGCTGCGCATGAAGGGCAAAGGCAAGTCACGGCTGATCCTGCTGGTCGGGCTTCTGGTCTTTATCGCCGGGGCCGGGGCCCTGGTATGGTTCCTGGTGCTCTCCCCCGGCAGGACGTCGGCCAACCCGGCGCCCGCCCCCGTGGGCAAGCCCTTCGACGCCGGCAGCTATCTCACCAACCTGGCCGATGAGGGCGGCCGGCGGGTGCTCCGAGCCGCGGTGGAGCTGTCCGTGGGCGACAACAAGACGCTCCAGGAGCTCAAGGAGAGGTCGACCGAGGTGCGCAACGAGATCCTGGCCCTGCTCCGCAGCAAGAGACTGGCTGATTTGGAGGGCGCCACGGGCATGGTCAACGCCGCCGCCGAGCTTACCGGCCGGATCAACGCCCTCCTGGGGCGGCCCGGCGTCCTGAAGACTTTCTTCACAGATTTCATTATCCAGTAGCCACGGCGGATTTCGTGGCCGGACACGGGAGGTGCAGGCGATGAGCGCGGTTCAGAACCCGGGGCGGCGGGGCGGGAATGCGGCGGCGCGCCCAGTCAACGGGCATACCCCCATGCGCAGCTACGATTTCCGGCGCCCGGACAAGTTCTCCAAAGATCAGCTGCGCACGCTGCACATGCTGCACGAGAACTACGCCCGGGTCGTCAGCACCGTCCTGTCGGGGCAGTTGCGGACGACAGTCGAGGTGGCCGTGGCTTCCGTAAAGCAGGAAACCTACGCCGAGTTCTCACTCCGCCTGCATAACCCCGGCGCGATCGCGGTCGTCTCCCTGGCTCCGCTGAGCGGCAACGCGGTCCTCGAAGTGGAGCCCGGCGTGGCGATGTACCTCGTGGACCGGGTTCTCGGCGGCGCCGGGACCTCCGCCGTGCAATTGCGGGAGCTGACCGAGATCGAGCTTACCGTGGCCCGCCGTCTGGTGTGGTCGCTGCTCGAGCACCTTCGCGACGGCTGGCGTAACATCGTGGAGGTTACCCCGGCGGTTGAGTCGGTCGAAACCAACCCCATGTTCACCCAGGTCGTGGCCCCCGGGGAGATGTGCGCCGTGGTCTCCTTCACCATCAGGGTCGGGCTGGTGGCCGGCACGATCTGCCTGTGCCTTCCCTACCTTCTGATGGAGCCCGTCGTCTCCAAGCTCACCGCCTTCGTGTGGTTCAGCGGGGCGCCGCGCGCGCGCGCCGCGGCGGACGGGGAAATGATCAAAGCCCGGCTCCAGGAGGTTTCGGTCGAAGTCGTCGCCGAGCTCGGCGGGGCCGTGCTCACCCTGGAGGACCTGCTTGGTCTTTCGGTCGGTGACGTCGTGGTCCTCGACCGCGCTACGGTCGATCCCATCCTGATTCGCGTGGGACACAGCGTCAAGCTCAGCGCCCGTCCCGGAACCCACCGCGGCCGGCTGGCGCTCAGTATCATCGAACGAGTTGAGGAGGGCCAGCAATGAAGGCAGTCACCTCTGACCCGGCGGCATCCGGGACCACAACGCCCGCCGAGGCCGGCGCAGGAAGCGGCGCAGCCGGCGGCACAGCCGCGCAGGTCACTGTCCAGAACGCCCTGTTTCAGGATCTTCAGGGCAAGACCGGAGTTTCCGCCGCGCTGGCGGCGGGGGGAGGCAACATGGAGCTGCTGCTCGATGTGCCGCTCCAGCTGACGGTCGAGCTTGGCCGGGCACGCCGCACGATCAAGGAGGTCCTCGGTTTTGGGCCCGGCTCGGTCGTCGAGCTTGACCGGCTGGCCGGGGAGCCCGTGGATGTGCTCATCAACGGCAAACTGCTCGGCAAGGGCGAGGTCGTGGTGATCAACGAGAACTTCGGCGTACGCGTCACCGACATCTTGAGCCCGGTCGAGCGGGTCAGGCAGATAAGCTAGCCTGGCTGGTGTGGAGGTATAAGCTTGGACGGTTTCTGGCAGGCGGTCAAGGTGGTGGTCGTCACGGCCCTGGTTGTCACGGCCGCCGGCTTCACAGCGCGGCAGACCGCGACCCGCATGCGGTCGGCCGGGCGCGGCCGCTATCTGGCGGTTGTGGACTCCATCTCCCTGGGGATGCAGCGCGGGCTGTTCCTGGTGCGGCTCGGCGAGCGGCACGTGGTGATCGGGCTGGCGCGCGATCAGATCACGCTGCTGTCTGACCTCGGCACCGACGGGCTTGGGAGCCTGCCCGCGTTGCCCTCCGCCGCGAACCCCGGGCCAGCCGGTTGCCCCGGTTCCCGGCAACCGCGTCCGGACGATCCGGGCGCCCGTCGCCTGGCCGGCCGCCTTGACGCACTGTGGGCCAAGTTGACGGGGGACGAGCAATCGCAGCGGGGGCCCGGCGGCCGATGAACGGACTGCCAAGCGTGACGATCAACCCAGGGGCGGGCGGCGGCGAGCCGGTGGCAACCGTGCTGCAGATTGTCTTTTTGCTCACGGTGCTGACCCTGGCTCCGGCCATACTGATTCTCACGACGAGCTTCACCCGCATCACCGTGGTCCTCGGCTTCGTGCGCAACGCCCTGGCCACGCAGCAGATGCCGCCCAACCAGGTGCTGATCGGCCTGGCGCTGTTCCTGACCTTCTTTGTCATGGCCCCCGTTTTCGGGGCCATTAACGAGCAGGCCCTGCAGCCCTACCTCGCCGGCGAGCTCGACGCGGGCACCGCGCTGGCCCGGAGCGAGGCTCAGCTCAAGGGCTTCATGCTCAAGCACACGCGCGAAAAGGAGCTGGCCCTTTTCGCCAGCATGAACTCGGACGAGCCGCCGGCCCGCCCCGAGGACGTCCCGACGCTGGCGCTGATTCCGGCCTTCGTGATAAGCGAACTCAAGACGGCCTTCCAGATCGGCTTTGTGATCTTCGTGCCGTTTCTGGTCATCGACATGGTCGTCGCCAGCACGCTGATGTCCATGGGGATGCTGATGCTCCCGCCGATGATGATCTCGCTTCCCTTTAAAATCGTGCTGTTTGTGCTGGTAGACGGTTGGTATCTGGTCATCCGGTCGCTCGTGACCGGGCTGCAGTAGGGGGGAACGTCCATGTCCGTGGAGATCGTGCTCAACGTGGGCCGGCAGGCCGTGTGGACGGCTCTGAGCGTGGCCTCGCCCGTGCTCGCGCTGACGCTGGCGGTCGGGCTCCTGGTCAGCATCTTCCAGGCCACGACGCAGATTCACGAGCAGACCCTGACGTTCGCGCCCAAGATCGTCGCCACCCTGATATCCCTGCTGGTATTCGGGCCCTGGATGCTCGCCAGGATCCTCGACCTGACCCGTAACCTTTTGGGCAATCTCAACTCTTTCGTGCGCTGAGGAGGAAACCGATGACCCTGGAGCTCGGAATCGACCTGGCCTACCTGGCGGCATTGCCGCTGGTCAGCCTGCGCTGCCTGGGGACCTTCGCTGTGGCGCCCCTCTTTGGCAGCAGGTTTGTTCCGGCTCAGGTCCGGGTGGCGCTGGGCCTGCTGTGCGGGGTGCTTTTGGTTCCCCTGGCTCTGGGCGGGGCCGGAGGCGCGGCGGCTGCCGGTGCAGCCGGCCCGCTGGCCACGCTTGCGGCGGGCGGATCGTGGGGGGCGCTGGCCTCCCCGATGGAGTACGCCATCCGCTGCGGCGCCGAGTTGCTGCTGGGCCTGGGCGTCGGATACCTCGCACTGCTCTTCCTGGCGGCTGCGCAGATCGCGGGCCAGGTGATGGACATGGAACTGGGCTTCGCGATGGTCAGCGTGCTGGATCCGCAGTTCGGGTTGCAGCTGCCGCTGATCGGCAGCCTGCTCAACCTGCTCGGCGTCCTCGTGTTCCTGGCCCTTGACGGCCACCTGCTGCTGATGCGGGCCCTGCGCGACAGCGTCCTGCTTTTGCCGCCGGGGGGGCTCGGCCTTGACGCAGGCGCAGCTGAGCTGCTCCTTCGCGCATTCGCCGCCACCTTCGTGACGGCGCTGAAGCTCGCTGCCCCCGTCGTCGCCGCCCTGTTCCTGGTCAGCGTGGCCCTGGGAATTGTGGCGCGCACCGTGCCGCAGATGAACGTTTTCGTGGTCGGCCTGCCCCTGCGGATCGCGGTTGGCATCGCCGTGCTCCTGCTGACGCTGCCGTATGTGGGCGCGGTCTTCGCCCCGGCCCTGAGCGGCGTGTTCGAGACCATCAACCGGCTCCTCGCCGGGCTGGCAGGGTAGGTGAGAGCGCGTGCCGGCTGACTCCAGCCAGGAACGTCGGGAACCAGCAACCCCAAAGAGGCGTCAGGATGCCCGCAAACGGGGGCAGGTTTTTCGCAGCACGGAAATGTCGGCGGCTTTCGCCCTGATGGGCGGTGGAGCGGCCCTGGCCTGGAGCGGCGGCAATACCGTGCGCGTGCTCCGCGAGTACCTCGCCAGGTCGCTGGACCTGCGGGCGGCGGCCGCGCTGGCTTCCGGTGAGATGACCACCGCCGCCGCCGGGTTGCTCTTCCGGGGCGCGCTCACGGTGCTGGTCCGTGCCTGCCTGCCCGTTGTCCTGGCAGCCGCGGTGATGGGCCTTGCGGCCGATCTGACGCAATCAGGGCTCAACTTCGCGACCCAGCCGCTGGCCCCCAGGCTGGACCGTCTCGACCCCATCGCGGGGACAAAGCGCCTGGTGTCGCGGCGGGCCCTGGTTGAGCTGGCGAAATCGTTGGCCAAGGTGACCGTGGTGGCCTGGGCAGCTTTCAGCGCCGTTGCCCCGCGCATCGGTCTCTTTGGGGGGATGGCCCTGCTTCGTTTGGAGCAGGGGATGTCGCTCACCGGCAGCCTCGCGTGGCAGGTGGCGTCGCGGACGCTGGCAGCGCTGTTCGTTGTGGCGGCCCTCGATTACGTCTACCAGCGGCATGAGCACGAGCAGTCGCTCCGCATGACCCGCGAGGAGCTCAAGCAGGAACTCAAGGAGACAGACGGCGACCCCAAGCTGCGCGCGCGCATCCGCCAGCGGCAGCGAGAGATTTCGCGCCGCAGGATGATGGCGGCGGTGCCCAAGGCCGACGTTGTCATAGTCAACCCGACCCACTACGCCTGTGCACTGTCGTACCGCGGCGCCCAGATGCGCGCGCCCCGCCTGGTGGCCAAGGGCAAGGACCATATGGCCCTGCGCATCAAGGAGCTGGCCCGCGAACACCGGGTCCCGGTCGTGGACGACGCGCCGCTGGCGCGGGCGCTCTACGCCACCGTCGAGATCGGCGCCGAGGTTCCCCCCGAGCTCTACCGGGCGGTCGCTGAGGTGCTGGCTTTTGTGTACCGGCTCAAAGGAAAGGTGGCCTAGCGGCCCATGACGAAAACCGCACTGCCCGCCGGCCTGGCCCGCCACGGGGATCTGCTCGTGCCCCTGGCGGTCATCGCCATGGTCGTGATGATGGTCATCCCGCTGCCCCCGGTCGTGCTCGACCTGCTGTTAGCGTTCAATCTGACCATCGCGCTGGTAGTGCTGCTGGTCACGATGTTCACGACCGAGCCGCTGCAGTTCTCGATATTCCCATCGTTGCTGCTGATTACGACGCTGTTCCGGCTGGCGCTCAACGTTTCGTCCACCCGTCTGATCCTGCTCCACGGCTACGCCGGGCAGATCATCCAGCAGTTCGGCCAGTTCGTCGTCGGGGGCAACGCCCTTGTGGGCCTGATCGTCTTCCTGATCCTCGTGGTCATCCAGTTTGTGGTGATCACCAAGGGCGCCGAGCGCGTGGCCGAGGTCGCAGCGCGGTTTACCCTCGACGCCATGCCGGGCAAACAGATGTCCATCGACGCCGACCTCAACGCCGGCTTGCTCAGCGAGGACCAGGCGCGGCAGCGCCGCCGCGAGGTGGAGCGCGAGGCCGATTTCTACGGGGCGATGGACGGTGCGTCCAAGTTTGTGAAGGGCGACGCCATCGCGGGTCTCATCATCACGGTCATCAACTTCCTCGGCGGCATCGCCATAGGGGTACTGCAGCGGGGAATGCCGTTCGCCGATGCTTCCAGCACGTATTCGCTCCTAACCGTCGGCGACGGGCTGGTCAGCCAGATCCCCGCGCTTCTGATTTCCACCGCCACGGGCATCACCGTCACCAGGGCGGCCTCCGAGGCCAGCATGGGCCGCGACCTCGTCGGGCAGCTGCTCTCCCAGCCCAAAGTGATGCAGGTTGCATCCATGCTGCTCTTCGGGTTCGGGCTCGTGCCCGGCCTGCCGCGCCTGCCTTTCTTCGTGCTCGGCGCGCTGTCGCTGGCCCTGGCCAGGTCGCTGCGCCGCGCGGCGGCGCAGGCAACCCAGTTCGACGCCGATCAGAAGCGTCTTGACGAGCTTGACGCTTTTCGCAAGCCGGAGGCCGCTCTGTCATTGCTCCATCTCGATCCGCTGGAGATCGAATTGGGCTATGCCCTGGTGCCGCTGGCGGAGCGGGACGGCGGCGATCTGCCCGAGCGCATCAGCGTGATCCGCCGCCAGCTGGCCATGGAGCTTGGCATGGTGGTGCCGCCGATCCGGATTCTTGACAACATCCAGCTGCAGCCAAACACCTATGTCATCCGCCTGCGCGGCGTGACCGTGGCCCGGGGCCAGGTCTATCTCGACCGCTACCTGGGAATGAATCCAGGCAACGATGACCCCGGGATCGAGGGTCTGCCGACGCGGGAGCCCGCCTTCGGCCTTCCGGCGCTGTGGCTCGCCAAGGAGTCCAAGGAACGCGCGGAGCTGGCCGGCCTCACCGTGGTCGACCCGCCGTCGGTCCTGGCGACCCACCTGACCGAGGTAATCAAGGCGCACGCCGGCGAGCTGCTTGGCCGCCAAGAGGTTCAGGCCCTGCTGGATGCGCTCAAGACGCGCCTTCCGGCCGTGGTCGAGGAACTGGTGCCCGGCCTGATGACCCTTGGTGAGGTCCAGAAGGTACTGCAAAACCTGCTACGCGAGAGCATCTCGATCCGCGACCTTGGGACCATCCTGGAAACCCTTGCTGACCTGGCGCGAGGGACCAAGGACACGGATATCCTCACCGAGCAGGTCCGCCAGAGCCTGTCGCGGATGATCAGCAGCGCCGCGGTGGGCGAGTCCGAAACGCTCCACGTCGTAACACTTGCCCCCGGGCTCGAGGAGAGCATCATGGCCGCCGTGCGCCGCACCGACACCGGCGTGACCCTGGCCATGGAGCCCGAGCTGCACAGGCGCATCCTCACCTCGCTGGCCCAGGAAACAGATAAAATCAGCGAGCGCGGCAGGACTCCCGTCGTGCTCTGTTCCCCGCTGGTCCGCCTCTATTTCCGGCGCCTCACCGAGCGTGTCGCGCGGCGCCTGACGATTCTGTCCTACAACGAACTTGACCCGGACCTCACTGTCGAGGCCGTCGGGGTGGTGAGCGCGTGATGAACGAGAACCGTCCGCGGACGCCCGCATCCAGAGCTGCCCGGCGCCCCATGGCGGCCGGCGTATTCCGGGCCAGGACGATGGAGGAGGCTCTGACGCGGGTGCGGTTGGCCCTAGGACCGGGCGCCGTCATCGTGACCACGCGCCGGCGGCCCAAGTACCACCTGTTCGGACCGGTGGTGGCCGAAATCGTTGCCCGCGCCCCGTCGCCGGGCGCGAACCCCCCCAAGGCGGGGGGCCCCGCTCCCACCAGAGCCGCCCGCGGTTCCGCTGACCGGCGCCCCACCGCGGGAGCCCCCGAGATGCGCGGCGCCGCAGCCGTGACCGCGGAGCCCCGGAAGAGCGCGGCGGGCTCCAGGAGCAGCACCGGTGGGGTGCAGGCTGCGCTCCAGGAGCTGCTCGTCGCGGCAGGTGTGGCCCCCGGCCTGGCGACCATGCTGTCCGTCAACGCCCTGCTCGGCCAATCCGGTCCGCTGCTCAGCGCCAAGCAGCTGACCGCCCGGCTGGCCAATGCGCTGGCGGAGATGGTCGGCGCCGTAAGGCCGGCGGACCTGTCGGGCGAAGGCAGCCGTGTCATCGCCTTCATCGGACCGCACGGCGGGGGCAAGACGACCGCGCTGGCAAAGCTTGCCTGCGAGCTCGTCCTAGCCGGCGGCCGCAAGGTTGCCCTGCTCACCGCCGATACCCACCGGTTGGGAGCGGCGGATCAACTCGCACGCTACGCGGCCATCCTCAACGTCAGCTTTGGGGCTGCCTACACCCCCGGGGAGCTGCGGAGGATGCGCGATGACGCCACCTCCAAATCCGACGTCACACTTATAGACACTCCGGGGCGCAACTGGCGCTCCATCGAAGACCTGAACGACCTGGCGGCTATGCTCGACTCCGCCCATCCGGACGAGGTTCACCTTGTGCTCCCGGCGGTCTACCAGCTCAGCGTCGCGGAGCACCTCATTTCCGCCTATAGGCCCCTCGGCGTCGACCGGCTGCTGGTCAGCAAGCTCGATGAAGCCGAAACCTACGGCCCGGTTGTCAACCTGGTCGCCGGCTGCCGGCTGCCGCTTTCCTATGTCGGCCTGGGCCCGGACGTCCCCGGAACACTCTGGGCGCCCGATCCCGGCCATCTCGCCCGCACGCTGCTGGCCGGCAAGTCACCACAGGACCCCGTACCGGAGCCGCAGCGGGAGGAGGCTGGCGCAGTTGGGCGCTGACGATCTCAACGGGCGGCGCGGGAAGCCTCCCGCCGGTCCGGGCCACCCGTCCGGCCCCGGGAGTGACCGCGTATGGATTGAGGTCCTCGCAGGCCTTAGCCAGGGCGCCGAGCCGCCGCCAGCTACGGAACGCCGCAGCCACCCGCGAACCCGAGTGGCCGTCCCGGTTGCCGCGGCACGGCTGCCTCGTCCCGAAGAGGGAGCAAACACCGCCCTCAGGTTCGTCAGCGGGATATCGCGCGATGTCGGGTCCGGTGGCCTTTCGTTCACGTGCCCCGGGGTCGACCTGAAGGCGGGAGACCTGGTTTCGCTGTTTCTCACCCCGCCCGGCGCCGGTCGCCGCATCCAGGCGACGTGCCTTGTGCTGCGGATCAGCGGCCTGTGGGTGGCGGCGCGCTTTGTGGACCTGGATGAGCGGGCCCAACTGGAGCTAACCCGTCTCGTGCGCCGCTATGGCCAGAGATGGAGCGCCCTGGACGCCGCCGGCGAGGCCTGGGGGGTGGAGGAACGTGACGAACGCTGACTTTGTGCCGATGGCGCGCCTTTGCCTCACGGGCGTGGCCGTGCTGGCGACGGCCGCGGGCGCCCTGGCGGCCGGCGTTACGACCGGTGGTCTCGTGGCCCGCACCGCCCTGGCGGGGGTGTGTTTCTGGATACTCGGCACGGTACTCGGCCGGCTGATCGCATGGTGCGGGGCGCCCGCTTCCAAGCGGGGGCCGGCGCTCCCGGGCAGCAAGGGACAGGTTCTCGACGTGACCTTGCCGGCGACGCATCCGCCGGGCGTCTAGGACGGGCCCCGCGGGCCACCGTTCTCTGAATTTGGGGGGAATGACTGATGAGCTCCGTCGCACCGAGCCGCAAAGGACAGAGCGAGCTGTGGCAGCTTTACCGCGTGACGCGGGACTCCGCGGTACGCGAACGGCTGATTATCCGGTATGCGCCGCTGGTCAAGTACGTCGCGGGCCGCCTGGCGATGGGCCTGCCGCCGAGCATCGAAGTTGACGACCTCATCAGCTACGGCGTGTTCGGGCTGATCGATGCGATCGACAAATTTGACCTTGACCGCGAGGTAAAGTTCGAAACCTATGCAATCGCCCGCATCCGGGGAGCCATGCTCGACGGGCTGCGGGCCTACGACTGGATCCCCTATTCGGTGCGCCAGAAGGCCAAGGTACTGGAGCGGACCTACAGCAAGCTGGAAGGCCGCCTCGGGCGGTCCGCCACCGACGCGGAGGTTGCCGCCGAACTATGCGTCACCCCGGCCAAGCTCGGCAAGATGCTCCTTGACGTACGCGGGCTGGCGGTGACCTCTCTAGACGAAACCTGGAACGGCGAAGATGAGAGCGGCAACGGCCTTCGTCCGATCGAGGTCATCGAGGATACCAGCGCGGAAGATCCTGTCGGCCGCGTCGAGTTCGAGGAGCGCAAGAAGCTCGTCGCCGAGGCCGTGACCAAACTCCCGGAGAAGGAGAGGCTCGTCGTGGCCCTCTACTACTTCGAGGGTCTCACTGCCAAGGAAATCAGCCACATACTGAAAGTCTCCCAGTCCCGCATCTCCCAGCTGCATAGCCGGGCAATCATGCGGCTGCGCGGCCGGCTCGGCGCGGACTTCATGTTTTAGGGGGCGTTGCCCGTGAAACCGATGGACCTGCAGACCCTGTTGACCAGATCGACCGACGTGGCGCGCTCCCGGCACGTGGAAATCCAGCGCCCGGCGCTTGCGCAGCAACAGTTCGCGGCCGAGATCAACCGCACCGTGGTCCATAAACAGCGCACTGTGGGCGAAACCCCCGGTGTGCGCGGCGGCCGGATCGACCGCGACTCGAAAAGGGGCCGCGGGCGGGAATCGGGCAGCGGCCGGGAACCGGGCGGCGGGCCCGGCGGCGACCCGCCCAATGACGGGGCCGCCGGGCCGCAGCAGGGAGCGGGCAAGGGCCGTCTGGTCGACGTGATCCTCGATTTGGGCTTGTGCCAGGGGGGTACCTAGCAATGGCCGTGACACTTGGTTTCGTCTCGCTCCTGCTGGCCGCGCTGGCCTGTTTTCGGGCCCATGGCGCCCGCCGTCACACGCGGCGTCTGCAGGCCACGCTCGAGGAGATGATCGCGCTGATGGAACTGCTCTCCGAGCGGTATCCGGGTGAGGGGATTGACTCAGCGGGTGAAACCGCGGAGGGCCCCGCGGGCCGATGCTCTGCCCCGGTAACTGAGGAGTTCGCCCCGGCTGCGGACGGTCGCGCCGGCGCCGGCGGCGCGCCGCCATGCTCTCCGGATGCCGGCGCGGGTGTGCGTCAGCGAGTGGCTCAGCTTGACGCCAACGGGGCGAGCCGGAGCGCCATCTGCCGCGAGATCGGACTCAGCCAGGGCGAGGTCAAGCTGATGCTGGCAATGTACCAGCGGATAGGGGGCGCTGCCTGATGATTAGAGGGCTGTACACAGCCGCCTCGGGGATGCTCGTCGGGATGGCCCGCCAGGACGTATGGTCCAACAACCTGGCCAACGCCCAGACTCCGGGTTACCGGCAAGATGAGGTGGCCCTTAGGAGCTTTCCGGATGTTTTGTTGAAACGCTACGAGGCCGCCTCGCCCGCCGGAGTCATCCTCGGGCGCCTGGGATCGGGCGCCGACGTGGCCGAGGTCGTTGCGTGTTCGCTGCCTGGCCGCTACGTGCAGACGCAGAACCCGCTTGACCTGGCACTGGAGGGCGACGGCTACCTGGCCGTGGCAACCGCCGCCGGGACGCGGTACACGAGGCAGGGACGGTTGCACCTTGACGGCGATGGTTTCCTCTGCACGGCGACCGCCCACCGGGTGCTGGATCAGAGCGGAGTGCCTATCCGGCTGGCAGGCGGCGAGGAACCGGTGATCGAGCCCGACGGCAGACTGATCGTGGCCGGGGAGAGCGCCGGTCAAATCGGCCTCTGGCGTATCGCAGGCGGCGTCAGCCCGCGCAAGGAGGGCCAGAACCTCTTCGCCGCCGGCGCGGTCGTGCCCGACGGGGGCATGACGCGCGTCCGCCAGAGCAGCGTGGAGCTCCCCAACCTGGACGCGATCGGCGCCATGACCGAGATGCTGTCGATCCTCCGCGCCTACGAGGCGAGCCAGAAGGCCCTGCAGGCCCAGGACGAGACGCTCGGCAAGGCCGTCAACGAAGTCGGGAGGGTTTAGGATGATCAGATCGCTCTGGAATGCAGCCTCCGGGCTGCGCGCGGGACAGATCCGCGTTGACACCGTGGCCCACAACGTGGCCAACATCAACACCCCCGGTTACCGGCGGGCCCAGGTCGATTTCGCCGACCTCCTGTATGAAACCGCCGCGGGCGGGCGGCTGCTGCTCGGCAACGGGGTCAGGCCGATGGTGATGACCAACGACGCGTCGCCCGGGCCGCTCGAACAGACCGGCAACACTCTGGATCTGGCGATCGACGGACAGGGGTACTTTGTCGTCCAGGCCGGCGACGGGGCCCTGCGCTATACCCGCGACGGGTCCTTCAAGCTGGACGGCGAGGGGCGCATCGTCACATCCGCGGGACTGCTGCTCCGCCTTGACGGCCCGGATGGCGGTCTGGCGCGGATTCCTCCCGACGCGCGGGAACTAACCGTGGATAGCGGCGGGGCCGTAACGTGCGTGGCCGGGGACGGCGCTGAGCCCATCGTATTGGGCCGCATCCGGATTGCGTGTCCGCTTCCGGCCGCGTCAGGGCGTACGCCGGCGATGCTTCCGGTTGGCGGCAACTTGTTCGTTCCCGCTGACGGAACCACGGTTGTGCTCCACGCGCCCGGTCAGAAGGGCTCCGGAGGCGTCCGGCAGGGATGGCTGGAACGCTCCAACGTCGTCCTGGCCGACGAGCTCGTGGAGTTGATCACCGCCCAGCGGGCGTTTGAACTCAACTCCCGGGCCGTCCAGACCGCGGACCAGATGCTGAGCCTTGCGAACGGCATTCGCAGGGGCTAGAGAGCGGAGGTAGATAATCGTGAGCATAGCGAACTGCCCCAACTGCGGTGCGCTCTTCGTGCCGGGCCCCAAGGGGGTCTGCCCGCGGTGCGCGCAGCTTGAGGAGGAGCAGTTTGAGCTGGTCAAGGCGTTTCTTCTGGCAAATCCGGACGCCGTGCTGGCGGGCGTGTCCGAGGCAACCGGGGTCGAACAGCAGGCAGTGCTGAGATTCATCCGTTCATCGCGGCTGGTGGTGGGCCGGCCGCAGAGTTTCGGGCTGACTTGCGACCGTTGCGGCGATCCCGTTTCAACCGGGCATCTCTGCCCGTCCTGCGCCAAGGAATTGGCACATCAGATCAAGGGACTCGACGCCCGGGGCCGCAACCGGATGCACAGCATCGAGATCAAACGCATGCATTAGCGTTCCCCCGTTCAGGCTGGGGGGCAAGGGTTCGATGATAACCACGATGGATTCCGGGTGGGGAGGTAGGCTGTTGCAGATTTCACGCAGCCAGATCGATCAGGTGTTGCAGGCCCTGGCAGAAGCCGGGCATGGAGCCGGCAACTCCAAACCCAGACTGAAAGCGGTAAGGCCGGGCTCAAGCGAGGTCCTGTCCTCTCCAGACAAGACCGCCCAATTGTGCGAGATGATCGCCAGCCTGCCGGAGGTGCGCCCCGAACGCCTGGCCGAAATCGCGGCCTCGCTGAGGAGCGGCGAATACGATCCCACCGCGGTGGAGATCGCCGAGAAACTGCTGGGCCGGGCGCTGGCTGACCGCCTGAAGTGATGTGAACGCATTGAACGTGAGCGAAAGCCCGGGCGGACGCCATCAGCCCGTGCACGAAATAATCGAGGAGCAGGTAGATGCCTACCGGCGGCTGCTTGTCCTTGCCAAGGCCAAACAGGAGGCCCTCGTGTCCGGCGACGTCGCGGCGCTCGAGACCGCCGTCACCGGTGAAAAGGCCCTGCTGCGCACCCTGGGCTGGCTCGAGCTGCGCTACTCCGAAGCCTGCGCCGCGCTGGGACGCGCGCACGGCCTGCGCCCAGGCGAGGTTCAGGACCTGCTCGGCGAGCTTCTCGACCGGCGCGAGGGATCGCTGGCCGCCGCAGGGCTCAAGGAGCTGGCCGACATCGCCGCCCAGCTGGCTTTCGTGATTCAGGCCAATAGCGAGTTAATACGGCGAGCTCGGGCGTACGTGGATTTTTCCCTCGGTCAGCTGGGGCGCATGTCCTGTGGTCCGGTCTATGATCAGACCGGCGCCGTGCTGCCGCCGGTCAGGGACGCCGCCGCGGCAGGCGTCAGCAAGCGGGTGTAGGGGGTGACGGGATGCGGACGACCTTTTCCGGCCTTGAGATAGCGAGCCGGGCCCTGGCATCGAGCCAGCGGGCGCTGGACGTGACCGGCCACAACATCGCAAACGCCAACGCGATTGGCTACACGCGGCAGCGCGTCACGCTTGCGGCCACCGATCCCTACACGGTCGCGAGCACGGTGCGCGGGGCCCAGGCGGGGCAGGTGGGCACCGGCGTATGGGTGCTGGAGATCAAGCGGCTCCAAAACCTGCTGTTAGCCGGCCAGACCAGGAACCTCGCCGCCGAGGCCGCCGCAGCCGAATGCAGGCAGGAGGGGCTGTCGCGTCTTCAGGCGGTTATCAACGAACCCGGCGAGAACGGCCTTCATTCCCTGCTGGACGGGTTTTGGAATAGCTGGCAGGCGCTCAGCACCGATCCGGCCGATCTCGCCCTGCGAGCGGGCTGCCGCGCCGCGGCGACGAGCCTTTGCGATGGATTCCGGCGCACGGCGACCCTGGTGCAGTCGATGCGCGACGGCGCCGATGAGGGCTTGCGCGCCGAAGTCCAGCTGGTCAACTCCTTGGCCCGCGAGATATCACTGATCAATGACTCCATACGGCGCGCCACACAGATCGGCGACAATCCCAATGACCTTTTGGACCGCAGGGACGTGCTGCTGGCCGACCTCGCCAGGTCCGTGGACGTCCGCGTCCACGAGTACGGGGACGGATCGGTCGCGGTCACCATCGGTGGTTTTGAGCTGGTTCAGCAGTTCGGCTTCCAGGAGCTCGCGGTGAAGGTCGACCCTGTGAGCGGCCTCGTCCAGGCAGTCTGGGCCGACTGCGGCCTGCCGGTCCGCGTGAGCGGAGGCAAGCTGGCCGGGCTCCTCGAAATGCGAGACCAGGTCTACGGCCGCTTCCTCGCCGATCTCGACAGCATCACCGCAGCGTTGGCTGCGCGGGTCAACGAAGTGCACCGGACCGGGTACACGCTTGAGGGCCAGCCTGGCGGCGACTTCTTCGACCCATCCGCCACCGGGGCAATCAACCTGAGCCTGGCCCCCGGCATTCTGGACAACCTCCGGAACATCGCCACGTCGGGCGGCGGCGAGCCCGGCGACGGGAGTTGCGCACTGGCCATCTCGCGGATCCGTGCCGACGGCCTGGCCGGGCTTGGCGGCTACACCGTGGACGGTTTGTACCGCGGTCTGGTGGCTGACATCGGAGTCCGGGCCTTGGAGACCGACCGTCAACTGGAGACACTGGATCTTCTCGGCAGGCAGGTTGCGGCGCAGCTCGACCGGGAGGCCGGCGTCTCGATCGACGAAGAGCTGATCGATCTGATGAAACACCAGCATGCCTACAACGCCGCGGCCCGCGTGCTGTCGGCGATGGACGAAATGATCGCAACCCTGCTCGAGCGCTTGGGCGCGGGCAGGTAGGGTGGGGGATGAGGCGATGCGCGTGACCTGGAATTCGATGCTCGACAACATGCTTGCGGGTATGTCCGGGGCAGCTGGCAACGTGCAGAAGTATCAGACCCAGCTCGCCACGGGAAAGCGCGTCAACAAGCCCTCGGACGACCCCGCCGCCGTCATCCGGATTCTGGCGCTGCGCTCCGGCATCCGGCGCGCGGAGGGCTATCTGACCAGCATGGCCCAGGCGCAGGAGTGGCTTACAGTCACCGAGGCCGGTCTCAGCCGCGGCGCGGCAATCGTCGCCCAGGCCAAGGAGTGTGCCCAGCGGGGCGCCAGCGATGTGCTTACGCAGGCTGGTCGGGACATAATCGCCCGCGAACTGGACGAGTTGCTCTCGGAGTTGCTCGGGGTCAGCAATACCCGGCACGTGGACCGCTACGTGTTCGCGGGGGCCCGCAACAATGCGGCTCCCTTTGCCTTCCAAGGAGCCCCCCCTACCGGCTACACGTATTCTGGGGACGAAACGGCGCTGGGCTGGGAGGTGGAACCGGGGGCGGTTGTGAACGTGAACACCATCGGAGGAGCCGTGTTCGGAGGAGCCGACGGTGCCTTTGCGGCCCTGATCCGTGTTCGCGACGACCTGCGGGCCGGAGACGTGCCGTCGCTCGGTCAGCAGGATCTGGAGCTGCTGGACCGAGCACACGAGAGGCTTCTATCCGCCCAGGCGGACGTGGGCGCCCGGGCCAGAGGGCTCGATGCGAGCAAGGACACCCTCACGCGGTTGCGGCAAGAGTACCACTCCCTGCTCAGCGGGTACGAGGATGCCGACATGGCCGAGGCCATCATGCGGCTCCAGATCGCCGAAACGTCGTATGCCGCGGCGCAGGGAGCGACGGCGAGGATGATCCGTCCCACGCTTGTGGACCTGTTGAGGTAAAGATGCCGCCGGGCGGCGACGGCCGCCGCTCGGGCCGGGGAGGTGCGCTATTGGGGACCCTTATTGATATTGAGCCCCTGGGCAGGGTTGAGATAGCTCAAGAGTCGGTTTTCGGCTTCGCCAACGGGCTCCCTGGCTTTCCCGCCGCCCGCCGGTTCGGGCTGGTGGCGAGGAAGCAGGACAGCCCCTTTGCCTGGATGGTGTCGCTGGACCAGCCCGATCTTGCGTTTGTGATTGTGAACCCCTTTGAGCTATTTCCGTCCTACAGCCCCCGTCTTTCGCCGGAGGACCTGCACTGTCTGGGACTGGCGGAGCAGGGCGAGGCCGTTCTGTACGCCATCGTCAACGTACCCGACGACCCCAAGGAGATGACGCTCAACCTCAGGGCGCCGGTGGCCCTGAATCCGGCGCAGCGGGTCGGTCGCCAGGCGATTCTGGCGGGGCAGGAGTACTCGACTCGGCATCCCGTGCTGGGAGGAGACCCGGCGCCCAGGCCGCCCACGGACGAGCAGGCCGATGCCGAGAGCAACCAGACAAGCCAGGGAAGGCGTGATGCCGGTGCTGGTACTGACGCGTAAGCGCAACCAGAGCATCATCATAGGCGACGAGGTCGAGGTCACCGTGCTGGAGGTGCGGGGCGACCAGGTAAGGCTGGGCATCAACGCCCCGCGCCGCGTTTCCGTCCACCGCCGGGAGGTTTATGACGAGATACAGCTGGCCAATCAGGAGGCCGCGAGGTCGCGCCGCGGGCTTGCCCGGGCGCTTGACTTCTTGAAGCGCAACTAGCGGCAGTACTGTCTGCGACGCCAACCCGCCCTGGATTGGGCAGATGCTGAGTCCGACCTGCTTCCGATGGTGAGCAGGTTTTGTGCCACACCTGCTCGGTATTGAGCAGGTCCGAGTCACCCTTGGTGTCCGAGTCAACCCTTAGCCATGCGACCCCCGCATGCTTAGCCGTACGACCCACCGCATCCCAAGCCGCAATGGCGAGCCCCTTAAGAATCCGGTTGGGGCCACCGATGCAATACGCAGGGTAGGCGGTCGGCCCGGCCGGCCGGAGGGTCAGAACGCCTGGAGGCACGGAAGCCTCAACCCAGGACAAACATCAAGGAGGATGAATCCACCACATGCGCATCAACCAGAACGTCGCCGCGTTCAACGCCTGGCGCAACCTCACTGTAACCGACTCGCAGATGAACAAGTCCCTTGAGAAACTGTCGTCCGGCTTGCGCGTCAACCGCGCCGCGGACGACGCCGCCGGACTGGCCATCTCGGAGAAGATGCGCTCCCAGGTCCGGGGTCTGTTGCAGGCCAGCCGCAACGCCCAGGATGCAATCTCTCTGATCCAGACCGCAGAAGGCGCGCTGGTCGAGGTCCACAGCATCCTGCAGCGGATGCGCGAACTCGCGGTTGAGGCAGCCACGGACGGGCTGACCGATGCCGACCGCGCCAAGATCGTGACGGAGTTCACCCAGATCAAGGCGGAAATCGACCGCATTGCCGGGACGACCACATTTAACGGCGTGAACCTGCTCCAGGGCGGCTTGGGCTCATCGGTCAGCGCGGTCGGCACGGGCCTCGTGCCATCGGCCGGTGTCGCCAACATCGTGTCCACCGGTGCAGCCGCGGACACCTACACGCTGAGCTTCGTGGCCCTTACCGGGGTCATGACCCTAACCGACGGAACGAACAGCCAGAACATCACCGTCACGGCACCCACAGGATTCAACACCACGACTATCGATTTCACAGCGTTTAACGTCCAGGTGACGGTCAACGCAAACCTCACGGCAAACATCGCAGCCAACAACACGTTTGACGTTTCGGCCGGCTCGGCCAGCGTGCTGGTCGGCGCCAATGCGGGCGACACAATATCCGTCACCGTTAGCGACATGCGGGTTGCAGCTCTGAGCATTACGGCCTCAGCCGTGGACACAGTGGCCAACGCGAGCACAGCCCTGAGCGCTCTGGACGCTGCCATCGGCACAGTGTCAACCCAACGCGCCAACCTCGGCGCTTACCAGAACAGGCTGGAGCATACCATCGCCGGCCTGGGCGTCGCCGCGGAGAACCTGTCCGCAGCCGAATCGCGGATCCGCGACGTCGACATGGCCCTGGAAATGACCCAGTTCACCCGGCACCAGATCCTGATCCAGGCGGGCACGGCCATGCTGGCGCAGGCCAACATGAAGCCGCAGGCCGTCCTGCAGTTGCTGCAGTAGCGGGCGGCGCCAGATCCGGGACCGGGGCCCCCGCCCCCCGGATGGCCTAAGACGAGACGACGTAGCGCGCGGGGCCGGCGGGTTCGCCGGCCCCGCGCAGCAAGCAGGGCGAGGCACAGGTGCGAGAGTGTAAGCCGGAAGCGGAGGAGGCGGGATGCGAGATGGAGCCGATGCGGATCTCCGGTGCGGTGTCCGGCATCGACACCGATAGCCTCGTAACCCAGCTGATGGCAATCGAGTCCCGTCCTGTGCTCCTGATGCGGCAGCGTCTGGCGGCGCTTGAGCTCAGACGCCAGTCCTGGCAGACCCTCAACACCCACATCTACAACCTTCAGGCCAAACTGGCTGCGCTGATAAAGCCGGACACGTTCGACCGGACCGCCGTCACATCCTCCAACAGCACAGTTGCCACCGCCACAGGGGTTTCGGCTGTTGAAGGCTCCTATACAGTTAGCGTGACCTGCCTTGCCAAAGCGCACACGATTGCCTCGGCCGTGCACGCAAGTTCGGACACGGCGGTGGGCGTTTCTGGGACGATATCCGTGAACGGGCACGACGTGGCCGTCTCGGCGGCCGACTCCCTATCAGACATTGCTGCGGGCATCAACGCCGCGTCCGCCGGCGCCAGAGCCTCCCTGGTGCAGACGGCAGCGGGTGAATGGCGACTGGTGCTGGTATCGAACACCACGGGCTCGGGGGGACAGGTCGAGCTAGGCGGAGATCTGCCCGCCCTCCAGGCGATCGGTCTCGTGGACGAGGCCGGGGTTACCCAGACCGTCCAGGCGGGGCAGGATGCCGCGCTTACCGTGAACGGGCTGTCCATCACCAGTGCGACCAACGTGCTGTCGGATGTCCTGCCCGGCCTGACCTTGACGCTCGGCGCCGAGGGCACCGCAAAGATCACCGTCACACGGGACGCCGGAGCCGTGACGCAGGCGGTAACCGACTTTGTGACAGCGTACAACGCCGCCATCGATTTCATAAACGCCCAGCTGACGCACGATCCCGAGAGCGGCGTGGCCAAACCTGCGCTCTACGGTGAGTCGAGCCTGCGCCGGCTCAAGGCCTCGCTGCGCTCCATGGCCACGGATCCCGTCGCCGGGTTGACCGGGAGCCTGCGCAGCCTCTGGCAGGCCGGGGTAACCACCGGGGCAGCCGGCTCCGCAACGGCCCGTGAAGGGAAGCTCGTGGTCGACGACGCCAAGTTACGCGCGCTGGTCGCGTCGGACCTGGAGGGGCTCAAGAAGCTCTTCGGGGCGGGCGACACGAACGTCGCCCTTGGCTCGGCCGGGGCTACCATCACCGCTTCGAGCGAGGTCGACCCGCTGGCCCCCGCAGCGCCGTCGGTGATCGACGGCCGCACGGACTCCGCCCGGTGGGGCAGCGAGGGCGGCGGATGGCAGGACGCAACTGCGGGCAGCTACCCTGATTGGCTGGAAATCGCTTTCGCCGGCACGCGAACCATTGACCGCGTGGACGTCTACACGCTCAACTCGACGGCGTTTCCGGCCGACACCTACGGCATCAGAGACTACTCGCTGGAGTACTGGAAAGGTGACGCCTGGGCGACACTGGGCTCGGGCAGCGGCAACGAAGCTGGAATCATTGGCCATAGCTTCAGCCCTGTGACCACCGACCGGATACGCTTGACGGTGCTCGCCAGCAACGGTGCAAACGACCATTCCCGGGTGCTCGAGATCGCCGCTTACGAGCGTAACAGCGGCGTGGCCGGGCGCTTGGGCGAATTGTGCAGGAGCTTTACATTGAGCGGCAGCGGTCTGGTTGATGCGGCGGATCGTTCGCTGGGCCGCCAGGTGCGGGATCTGAACAGCCAGATAAAGGCGGCGGAAACCCGCCTGGAAAGCCGCAAGGAGGCGCTCCAACGGCGGTTTATCAGCATGGAGCAGGCCCTATCGCGCATGCAGAGCCAGTCCGCCTGGCTCGCGGCGCAGATCAGTTCCCAGTTCTCCGGGTCCGGCACAAGCGGCCGAAAGTAGCGGCAAAAGCCGGCGGAAGGACGGTTGACAACACGACATGCTGGGTGCGGCGCAGCAAGCCTACAAACGGACGCAGGTGCAGGCAGCAAGCCCCGAGCAACTGGTGCTGATGCTGTACGACGGGGCGCGCACCCGCGTCAATCACGCCCGGATCGCCCTTGGATCCGGAGACCTCGCTCTTGCCCGGACCAACATCCTCAAGGCCCAGGCTATCGTGGGCGAATTGACAGCTTCGCTTGACATGAGCGCGGGGGAGATAGCCCGCAATCTGTTCCGTTTGTACGAATACATGAACTATCAGCTCATTGAAGCCAACCTGAGACACCGCCCGGATGCCCTGGATCTGGTACAACGTCTGCTTACCGAACTTCGAGAGGCCTGGGCGGCCATGCCCGTCCGGGCGAACCGCGGGATGGAGAGCGGCAATGTCGCCGTCTGACCGTTGCGCCGAGGTCTGGGCGCAGGTTCTGGAACTGACGGAGCGCTTGCTGAGGGCGGCAGGCGATGACGACGCCGGACTCCTGGGTGAACTGGTGACGGAACGCGGCGCGCTGATCGACGAGCTCAGCTCGCACGGTGCCGCGGTGGCGCTGGAAGCGGCCCAGGCTGCACGGCTCTGCCAGGCGGACCAGTTGGTTGGAGAAGTACTCGGAAAGATGCTGGCTGCGGCCCGCGAGGAACTGGGGTTGCTGCGGGTCTGGCAAAACGGTCTTCACTCGTACGCGGGAGGGCCGATACAGGCACGTTTTCTAGACCGCCGCGGATAGAGCGCGTCTCTGGAGGGACAGGAATTGGCGATCCAGGCCAGCTTGACCTCAAGCAGTTCACGCCGGCTAAACGAGATGTTGCCGGTGGCTCTGTCCTTGCTCGAGAGCATTCCGGGCGGGGCTGTGCTCTGTGATCCCCAGGGTACGGTGGTGGGGATCAATGCCGCTTGCCGCCGCGTGTTCAAGCAGCGCTCCCGTGATATTCTGGGCCGTCAGATGAGCAGCTTGTGTCATGATTCGCAGTGGCAGGAGATTGTGCGCACCGGTCTACCGGGTGGAACACGCCGGGTGACGGTGGACGGCGCCACCCTTGTGCGTGTGGAACTGCCGGTGTTTGCTGATGGCCGGGTGCTTGGCGTGCTGGCCCATTTCCTATCGCGGGACATGGGCATCGTCCGCGAAGTGCTCCAAAAGCTGCCGCGCGAGGACGGCGACGGGGAGCCCGAAGCGCCTCAAAAACTGATGATGCGGCCGCAGCCCGTGCGCGCCGGGGCGGCACGTTTCGGCTTTGACGACATCCGCGGCACGTCCAAGGCAATCCGCGAGGCCAAGGCTCTAGCCGCTCGAGCGGCCAAGACGGACATGCCGGTCCTGATCCAGGGTGACATCGGCACCGAGGTTGAGGTATTTGCCCACGCCATTCACAGCGCCGGCCACCGGGCCGCCAACGAGCTGGTCTCGGTCAACTGCCGGGCCATCCCGGAGGCGCTGCTGGAGGCGGAGCTGTTTGGCCTTGAGGAGGCCAGAGGCCCAGGGGGCGGCAGGGCTCACCCCGGCAAGCTCACGGTAGCCAACGATGGAACCCTGTTCCTTGAGGAAATCAGCGAGATGCCCCTGCGGGTGCAGGCGCGGCTGCTCCAGGTGATCAAGGCCGGCGAGCTTTCACCTCCGCCGGAGCCAATCCCGGGCGTTATGAGCCTGACGGGGGACACTCCGGCCGGAAGAATCGACCTCCGTGTCATCGCCTCGTCGCAACAGGACCTTGCCGCGCGTGTCGGCGAGGGGCGGTTCCGCGAGGACCTCTACTACCGTCTGAACGTCATCAGGCTCGACATCCCACCGCTCCGTGTGCGTCCCGAGGACGTACGGGTTCTCGCCGAGCACCATCTGGTCGACCTGAACCGCCTGCACGCCAACAAGGGATGGCACAGGCACCTTACGCCCGACGCGATGGAGACGTTGCTCCGCTACAGCTGGCCTGGGAACACGAGCGAACTCGAGAGCGTGCTCAGCCGGGCCTACTCGCTAAGCGACGGAGACGAAATCAGCAGCCGGCACCTGCCTCTGGCTCTGCAGCAGATCGGAAAGGTGTCAAGCGAGGTCGTCGGCCATAAGACCCTTGACGAGATCGTTGCCGAGGTCGAGCGCGGCGTCATCCTGCAGGCGCTGCGGGCAACGGGCCACAATAAGTCGCGGACAGCGAAGATGCTTGGCCTGCCCCGGTCGAGTTTCTACGAAAAACTCGGCCGCTATGGTCTGCTCGAGCGCGGGGGCTAGGCCCGCAGACCCCGCTCAACGCGTTACAGCCTCAGACAGGCCAACCCCAGCATGCCCGGTCCGCCGTGGGCGGCCAAGGCGCTGCCGATGTCGGAGACCATCATACTCACCACGTTGAGCCTCGCCTCGACTTCACGCTTGAACTCCTCCGCAGCTTCCGGCACGTTGGCGTGCACGATTGCGACCTGGACCGGTGAGAGGCCCACCTGCTCCTGAGCCAGGGAGATCGCGCGGTCGAGCGCCCGCCTGTAGGTGCGCACCTTCTCCGCGACGAGCAGCAGGCCGTCGCGCATTGTCAGGATCGGCTTGACCGCAAGCATGTCGGCCAGGGCCGCTTGAGCGAAACTGACCCTGCCGCTGCGCCGCAGGTAGGCAAGCGTGGGTACGCAGACGTAAACGTGGATGCGCTCCCGCGCCCCCTCGATGACCTCCAGCACTTCTTGCTTGGTCTGACCGAGTTTGGCTGCGTGCGCGGCGACCAGCGCCATCAGTCCCATGGCGGCGCTGGTCAACCCGGAGTCCACGACTGTGATATCGGCCTCGGGAAGCATCTCCGCCGCCAGCCGGGCGCTCTGAACCGTACCGCTGTGCTTGCCGGTGAGGTGGATGGAAATAATCGACCGGGCCTGGCCGACAAGGCTCTGGTAGGTCTGGTAGAACTTGCCCGGTGAGGGCTGCGAGGTTATGGGCTGCGCGCCCTCGGCCAGGTAGCGGTAGAATTGCTCCTTGGTGATGGTGACGTCCTCGTCATAGGTCTCCGAACCGATCTGGATGGCGACCGGTATAACGGTAATGTCGTTTTGGGCGACCAACTCAGGGGTTAGGCTCGCGGTGCTGTCCACAACTATTTTGACGGGCTGTTTGGACACGGCGACCCACCTCCGGGCCGGGAATGTTGTGGCACAGCAAGCTTTCGGCATGTTCGGTGCCGCACCTGCACAGCGGCCCGCTGCGCATACGGCTCTCCCGCACGCGGCAGGATAGGCCAGGAAAGGCAGGCACAGCAAGCCTTGGGAGGTGTCGCATCATGCGGTCGGCAGAGGCCAAGCGGCCCACCGGGGGAGCCAAACCCAAGAAGGAAAAGCCGCTTACGCCGGAGGACATGTACAAGCTCAGCGTGGCCGAGGAACTCGGGCTGGGTGAGAAGGTCCGGCGCGTGGGTTGGGGCGGGCTTACCGCCGCCGAGACAGGGCGCGTCGGCGGCTACATGACGAGAAAGGCCCGCGAGAAACCGGACGAGAAAAGCCAGCAGAAGTAGACGGAGCATCCCCTATCAGGATGCCGGACGCCGGCTTGACGGCGCTATGGTCGAGGCCCCCGGAAGCGGTCGGTATGGAGCCCGCCGTCCGGGGGCCCTTGCGTTGCGGGCAGGCATCGCGGCTTGCAGGCGCGAAGTAGGTCCGCGCTCCGGCCATGGGCCGGGGCGATGGACCATTGGCTGAGGGGTGATAGGGGAGTCAATGGACGAGTACCTGGTGATCTACGACGGCACCCTCATCGACTGTGTCACCGCCGAGCCGCGGCATCACGCCGCCGTGCTCATCTACGGGGACAAGATCGAGGCCGTAGGGCGGGCTGGGGAGATGGCGGTGCCAGCCGATGCCCGTTACATCGACGCCCGCGGTAAGACGATCCTTCCCGGGCTCATAGATGCCCACATACACATCACGGGCAACGGCGACCCCAATATCCTCCGGCGGATGCGAAAGACCGTGCCGTATCAGGCAATTGAGGCCACGCTCAACGCGCGCGCCCTGCTGGAGGCCGGGTTTACGTCGATCCGCGACGCGGGCGCGGCGTTTATGCTCGATATAGGCCTGCGCGAGGCGGTAAGCGCGGGCCTCGTGCCCGGCCCGCGGATGAAGGTCAGCGGCAAGGGCCTGTCCATCACGGGCGGCCACGGCGACCATTTCTTCCCGCCGGAGATTGAGTTTGCGGGCAGATACGTGGTCGACAGCCCGGACGAGGCCCGCAAGGCCGCCCGGGAGCAGCTCCGCAGTGGTGCCGACTGCATCAAGGTCTGTGCGACGGGAGGCGTGATGTCCGAGCGCGATGAGCCGACCGCGCGCGGCCTGACTGTGGAGGAAATGCGGGCGGCGATCGAGGAGGCCCACAACGTCGGGGCCAAAACGCTTGCCCACGCGCAGGGCAACCAGGGAATCGAGAATGCGATCCTGGCGGGGATTGATTCGATCGATCACGGTTTCTACCTGCGGACGACATCGGTCTGGTCATGAAGGGCGGCGACATCGCGGTCAACCGCGGCGTCAAGGTCGGCTGCCGCGATGAGCAGGCATAGATATTCCAGCCAGGCACTATCTAACGTAGGAGGGGACAGTAGTCGATGGGTGCGCGGATCTCGAAACGTGCTGCGGCGATAGCACCGTCAGCCACGCTGGCGGTCAACGCCAAGGCCGGCGAAATGAAGGCACAGGGCATTGATGTGGTCAATTTCGGCGTTGGGGAGCCGGACTTTGACACTCCCGGCAACGTAAAGGCCAAAGCCATCGAGGCCATTCAGAGCGGGTTTACGAAGTACACGCCGGCTCCGGGCACGCCGGCGCTGAGGAAGGCCATCGCCGACAAGCTGGCGCGGGAGAACGGGCTAAACTACACACCAGCCCAGACGATGGCCTGCGTCGGCGCGAAACAGGCCATCTACCTCGCTCTGCTTGCGCTGGTTGACCCCGGGGACGAGGTCATCCTTCCCCGGCCCTACTGGGTCAGCTATCCGGAGATGGTCCACCTAGCCGACGGCGTGTCGGTATACGTGGACTGCGAGCTGGAGGACGACTTTAAGCTGACCCCGGCGGCGCTGCGGGCCGCGTGCACGCCGCGTACCAAGGTCTTAGTGCTCAACTACCCCAACAACCCGACGGGCAGCAGCTACACGCGCGCCGAAATCGAGGCGCTGGCGGCTGTATGCGTTGAGCGCGGCGTCTGCGTCATCAGCGACGAGGTGTATGAGAAACTGATCTATGACGGAGAACCGCATTTTAGCTTCGCGGCCGTCAGCCCGGAGATGTACGATCTCACGGTTACAACCAACGGGGTTTCCAAGGCCTACGCCATGACCGGCTGGCGGCTCGGATACGCCGCGGGGCCCGCTCCGCTCATCAAAGCGATGACCAGCATCCAGGAGCACATGAACACGCACACGAGCTCGATCACCCAGGTCGCGGGCACCGAGGCGCTTAACGGGCCGCAGGACGCCGTGGCGGCGATGGTCGAGGAGTTCAAACGGCGGCGGGACTACATGTATGGGCGGTTCGCGGCCATGCCGGGCATCCGTCTGCGCAAGCCGCCCGGTGCGTTTTACTGCTTCCCGGATGTTTCCGCGCTGTACGGGAAAACGATTCGCGGGCACAAGATCGGCGGCGACATGGACCTCGTGAACGTGATCCTGACCGAGGGCCACGTCGCGATCGTGCCCGGCGGCGGTTTCGGCAATCCAAACTGCGTGCGGCTCTCCTACGCCACCTCGATGGAGCGGATCACCACCGGTCTTGACCGGATCGAGGGCCTGGTCCGGGAGGCTCGGTAGAGGCTATGCCTTTCGGGGCCGGCGGGCTGCCGCTGGCCCCGCGGGGTCCGCGGAGCGGGTGGCCCGGGAAACGCAGGCTGCTGTGGCCTGCTTAGCCAGGGCTGAAAGGATGGTCGATCGTGCCGGCGTCAGGACAATCCCGCCTCGCCGATAGGGACCACGTGCTCGCAGCCCTGCGTGATACCAGGGCGGCAGTGCTTGGTGTGGGGATTTCGAACGTCGCTGTGATCGAGTGCCTGCTGCGCGCCGGTGCGCAGGTCACCGCCGCGGACCGCAAGACGGCTACCGAGCTGGGTGATCGCTACAGGGCGTTGTCGGAGCTTCCGGTGCGCCTGGTCCTGGGCCCAGGCTACCTAGGGGCGCTTGAAGGGCAGGACATCGCATTCCTTACGCCGGGGATGCGCCGCGACCTTCCGGAGTTGGAGCAGGCGCGGCAGGCCGGAGTCCGGTTTAGCACTGAGATGCGCTTGTTTTTCGAGCTCTGCGCCGCGCCCATCGTCGCCATCACCGGCAGTGCCGGGAAGACCACGACGACGACGCTAGCAGGGTTGATGCTGGAGCGAAGCCGCCCCGGCGTATGGGTTGGGGGCAACATCGGCCGGCCGCTCGTGGCGCGGGCCCTGGACATCGCCGCGGACGACATCGCGGTGCTGGAGCTGTCCAGTTTTCAGCTGCAGGATTTGGGAGCCAGCCCGCACGTCGGTGCGGTGCTCAACGTCAGCCCAAACCACCTCGACATCCATCCGACCATGGAGCACTACATTGACGCCAAGCGGACGATATACCGCCATCAGGTTGCCGGGGACTTCGCTGTCTTTAACCACGACAACGAGACCACCCGCGCGATGGCCGGGGACTATGACCGGATGATGCGCGCGGGGCAGGGGGGCGGCACTGCGGTCCTGTACAGCAGGCGGCACGAGCTTGGCGAGGGGGCCTTCCTGCGCGGGGGGCGCCTGCAGCTCAGATTGGGAGGTTTCGGTGCGGGACTGCCGGACGCCGAGATCTGCGGCCGGGACGAGATCAAGCTCCTCGGCGAACACAACGTGGAGAACGTTCTGGCGGCCTCCGCAATCGCCGGGCTCGCGGGCGCCGGAGTCGAGGCCATCAGGGAGGTGGCCCGGACCTTTCGCGGCGTCGAGCACCGGCTTGAGCCGGTCCGGGAGATCGGCGGCGTGCGGTACTACAACGACAGCATCGCCACCGCGCCCGACCGGACCGCAGCGGCGCTACAGGCCCTGGCTGGCCCGCTGGTGCTGATCCTCGGCGGCTACGACAAGAAGATCGGCTTCGAGCAACTGGCCGCCGAGCTGCTTGCCTGCGGCAAGGTCCGGACGGTGCTGCTGATGGGGGCCACCGCCGACAATATTGAGCGGGCGCTCCTGAATGAGGTCGCGCGCCGGCGGGCCGCCGGGCTCGCGCCGGGGCTGCCCGAGATGATCAGGGCCCAGGGGGATCTGGCGGATGTCGTCCAGTTGGCCAGCCGCCATGCGCATCCGGGAGACACGGTGCTGCTGTCGCCTGCGTGCGCCAGTTTCGATATGTTCGCGAACTTCGAGGAGCGCGGGCGCTCGTTCAAGGAACTTGTCCGGGGCCTCCCGGACCGGGGTGTCTGATGCCGGTGCAAGGTAATGCCGCCCCGCCTTCCGGGTCCGGCCCTGATGAGGCGGAGCTAGTCAGGACGGCCGGGCAACTCCGCGCGGCGCACGCGGTCGGCCCGCCGGATCTCTCCGGCCGCCCTGTGGACGAGCTTGTCGCGGCGATCCTCTCCCAGCATACCTCCGACCACAACAGCCACCGGGCATTCGCGGCCCTCAAACGGCGATACCCGCGGTGGTCGCAGGTCCTCGACGCTGACGCAGGTGAGGTCGCCGACGTCATCCGCTGCGGCGGCCTCGCGGACCAGAAAGCGCCCCGCATCATGGCCCTGGTGCGAGAGCTGCCTCGTGATGCGGGCGGCGAGCCGACGCTGGACCATCTCGCCGGCATGGAGCCGCACCAGGCGCACTCGTACCTCACCTCGTTCGCCGGCGTCGGGCCCAAGACCGCGGCCTGTGCTCTGCTTTTTGCCTATGGGTGGCCCACGTTTCCCGTCGATACGCATGTCCACAGGGTCGCGCGAAGGCTGGGGTGGGCGGAGGACAGGGACACCGCGGAAAAGGTGTTCGAGATTCTTTCCGTGTGCGTTCCGGACTACCTGACCTATGATCTTCACGTCGGGCTCGTGCGGCATGGCCGCGGCGTCTGCAGGCCGCGCGACCCGCGGTGCCACGCCTGCGATCTGCAGGACCGCTGCGCCTACCGGGCGAAGATAGCCGGTCGGCATGACGATGGAGGTGCCGTGATTTGACCGGTGGGCCAAAGACCAACCTCGCGGCGGTGATGACCGGACCGCACGAGCACTTGGTGTTGCAGGAGCTGCCAATGCCTCGCGTGGAGCCGGGTGGTGTGTTGCTTCGTACGATCGCCAGCGAGGTGTGCGGCACCGATGTGCACATCTGGCACGGCCGTTTGAGCGGGGTGCCGTACCCAATTATCCCTGGGCATGTGAGCGTCGGCGAAGTCGTGGAGACGGGAGGGCATGTCGTCGACGTAGACGGCAGGCCGGTGGCGCCCGGGGAAGTTGTGACCTTCCTTGATGTGCATGAGACCTGCGGTTTGTGTTGGTATTGCCTTGTGGCCAAGGCCAGCACGCGCTGCCCGCATCGAAAAGTCTACGGGATCACCTACGGGGTTGCTGACGGCCTGCTCGGTGGGTGGAGCGAGCATATATACCTTAAGCCGGGGGTCAAGATCGTTCACCTGCCGGACAACGTAAGCCCCGAGCGCTTCATCGGTGGGGGCTGCGGGCTGCCCACTGCCTTTCACGCTGTTGAGCGAGGCGGGGTCGGGCTGGGAGACACTGTTGCCGTCCAGGGCAGCGGGCCCGTGGGCCTTAACGCGGTGATCCTGTCCCAGCTGGCCGGAGCTGTCAAAGTGATTCTCATCGGCTCGCCCGCGATCAGGCTGGCCATGGGGCGTGCGCTGGGCGCCGACGCAACGCTTGACATCGCCGACACGACGCCCGAGCTGCGGCGGGCCGCTGTTTTGGACATGACCGGCGGGCGCGGGGCGGATGTGACCATTGAAGTGACCGGCAACCCGGCCGCAGTAACCGAGGGCATGCGACTGACGCGTGACGCCGGTGTCCTGGCGGTTGCCGGCCAGTACACGGACGCCGGAGAGACGTGTTACAACCCCCACCAGGACCTCAACCGGCGTCATATCGAGGTGCGCGCGACGTGGGGCACGGACTTTTCGCATCTCTACCGTGGCATTCAGGTAGTCGCCAAGCACGGCGACCGGTTTCGCTGGGAGCGGTTTATCACCCGCCGTTACGGGCTCGGTGGAGCGGAGCAGGCGTTGACTGAGGTGGCGTCGGGCAAGGTCATCAAGGCGGTCATCGACCCCAGATTTGGTTTGGGGACAGGATAAGCATGCGGATCGCAGCGCAGGAGGCAGTCGCTTGAGCAGAGTCAGGCTGTACGATGAGCCACGGTACTATGACATCGCTTTTGGCTGGGACATCAGCCCCGAGGCGGATTTCCTCGAGAGGGTCTTTAGCGATTTAGCAGCGCATGAGGTACGCTCGGTGCTCGATTTGGCCTGTGGGACGGGCCGCTTTGCGCTCGAGCTAGCCAGGCGCGGGTACCTTGCTGCGGGCCTCGATCTATCTCGCGATATGTTGAGCTATGCCCGGCAGAAAGCGGTCGAGCACGGCCTATCGGTTGAGCTCTTCCTCAAGGACATGTCCGACTTTGCCCTCTACCGCACCTTCGACGCCGCAATCTGTATGACCGGCTCAATCTACTACCTTCATACGATTGAGAGCCTCGTCGAGCACCTGCGGCGGGTCGCCACTCATCTCGTGCAGGGCGGGCTGTACGTCATGGATGTCCCCCTCGCTCTGCCGGATTCGGGCGTGCCTCCCGTCCAGGAATGGACGGCGGAGCGTGACCGGGTACGCGTGGCCACCCGCTGGGAGCTTCTGGGGCCGCCAGATCCGGATACCGGGCTGGCTACCGAGCGGCTTACGCTACGCGGCTTCGAGCGGGGCTGGGAACGGGTATGGGAGCAAGAAGCCACCGTCCACTTGCTCCGACCACAGGACCTCCAGGCAGCCGTCGACGCGTCGCGCCATTTCCGACTTGCCGCCATGTACCGTGAATTTGACGTTGAGAGCAGGCAGGACGGGCCTCCTGCGGGACACCGGGTCATCGTCGTGTTGGTCCGGACCACCGCGCCCGAGCCCCTGCCGCCCCGCGATGAGTCCGCCGACCGGTACCCCCCGAGAGGGCGGGATGGTGCCGGACGGAGGCCGGGACGAGAGGGCGGCGACAGACGGACGGGCGGGCGGGGCCCCAGACGCCCGGAGCAAGGTGCGGGCCGGGACCGTACTCGCGATAGCTCCAGCGCGTCGCCGCAACGACCGTCCAGGCCAGCCAGACCCCCTAGACCTCCCGCGCCCCAAGCGCCCGTTGACGCTACGCCTGAGGGCCCGGTGGCGCAGGCGTCCGCCGCGCCTCCGGCCGGCAATGCTCCAAAGCGGCGCCGCCGGCGTGGCGGGCGAGGGCGCCGCGGCGCGGGCCCGCAACCTCCGCAGGGCGCGGCGCAACAGGACCCAGGAGCGCCGCCCAAGCCGCCGCGCGGCGCAGGAGATCCGCTAGCCTAGCCTTCAGTTAGCTGAGCAACCGCTGCGGAGGCGTCTGGCGGTCCTTTGCCAACATGTGGCCCAAGCTATGTTGTTTGGGTCCCGAATGTTCTATGGCTGTTCTAACCTCGCCAAGCATCACAGCCGCACCTATAGCAGGGCTTATTTGCGCAGGTATGCCATCATTCCCGAATACCTCCAAGAAGGAGCGGCCTCTGTGTTGCGGAAATAATCAGGCATGTCAGCGCGTATAAGCTTTGTGGCGCTGGGCGCGAACCCGATGCGGACCAGGCACTCTCACAGCTTTCCTCTACCCGTGCCTACCAGGGGATCAGATGCAGGATTACAGTTTGCGTGAGGGGGGGAATGCCCTAAACTGTTCGTCGTGCCGACTGAACGCCGAGGGATCGCATTGGTTCGCAGTCGACTGCGGGACGATGTGTAAGCAGGAGGAGGGACAAAGAGTTGAATGCAGGCGTAACGGTTTCCTTTATCGTCTTCGCCCTATTCGTCGGGGTTTTCTACTACTCCGGCGCCCGTTTCAAGCAGACGGGCAAGTTCAGCGCGCGCAAGTTCGAAGCGCTCGGCAAGATGGAAGAAGCCATTGGCCGTGCGACGGAAATGGGCAAGCCGGTGCACTGGAGCTACGGCATGGGAGCTTTCGACGCTCAGTACCTGGCGGCGTTCGTGCTCCTTGAGTACGCTGCGAGCCTGTGCGCCAAGTACGACACCCGCATGATCGTCAGCATTGCTCTGCCTGAGGTCGTTCCGATGACCGAGGAGGTCATCCGCAAGGCGTACATCGAGCAGGGTAAGCTTGATACTCTGCACACGGAGGATGTGCGGTTCTGGGGTGGTTCGCACAACCCGGCAATGATTGGCACCATCTCGCGCGAGCAGGTCGCTGGCAACTTCATGATCGGATCGCTGTTCCACGAGTCGATCCTGAGCATTGAGGCAGCCGCCCGCTATAACGCGATCCAGGTCATGGGCACCCAGAACACCCACCAGTTGCCGTTCATCGCTGCAGGGTGCGACGCCATCTTCATCGGCGCGGAGATGTTCGCAGCAGCGGCCCAGCTTGAGCCGACTCCGGTTCGCGTCGGGTCCGTATGGGCGGCAGACGTCCTCAACGTCGTTTTCGTCGGTCTCATGATCATCGGGGCTCTTCTGGTCACGGCCGGCAACACCAGCCTGAAGACCCTCATCCTAAAGTAGGGTGGTGAACGGGCATGCAATTTGTCAAATCTAAACTGCCGGTTGTCGTCACGTTCGGGGCCGCGTTCATCATCGTTGCGCAGTACTATTTCAACATTCCCGCCTGGAAGACTCTCGCGGCCGAGTTTCTCCGGTGGAATGTCATCATCGCGGCCTTCGCCCTTGCGCTCGGCATCGGCGGTATCGTCAAGCTGCACTGGGGCAGGATCTCCAGGCGGCAGCCCACGGCCGTTTACAGCGCTGCCACTCTAATCACGTTGGCCATCTTCCTGTTCGTCGGCCTCTACGAGACCACACGTGGCAAGACCTATACCTGGTTGTACGACTTCATCTACAACCCGGTAGCGGCCACGTCGTATGCCACAACGTTTTTCTTCATCACCTCAGCTGCGTACCGGGCCTTCAGGATCAAGAACAGTTACGCAGCCGTCCTGATGATCTCAGCGATCCTGATGATGCTTCAGGTAGGCGTGTTCTCTGTTTACCTACCTGTTGCACCGAAGATCGCTGCCTGGGTTTGGAACATCCCGACGACCGCGGGTATGCGCGCTGTGACTATCGGCGCAGCCCTCTCCGTGGTAGGCAATGCGTTCCGGGTCATCACCGGGCTCGAGCGCGGCCACCTCGGCGGCGGCGAGTAGGGGGTGCATAGCGATGATAAAGAAGCTTAGCGACATTGACGTAAGATGGTTGTATCTGATCATGGTCATCTTTGCGATCTACCCGTTGCTCAGGCCGATCGGCCTTCCGTTGCCGATCACCGATCGCGCCCGGAATTCGTTCGCCGCGATCGATGCCCTGCGGCCGGGAGACCTGGTATTCTTCGGGATCGACTACAGCCCGACCCAGGAAGCCGAGATGTGGCCGCAGACCCTCGCGATCGGCCATCACCTGGCGCAGCGCGGCGTCAAGATGGTAATGCTCAACATGATCGAGGGCGCCTACCGTTATGAAGAGCGGATCCGCGACTTCATCCTTAGCGAGTACCCGAACTACCAGTACGGAGTTAACATAATCGCCCTGCCGTTCACAGCCGGCCGCGAAGCCGCGTTCAACTCGATAGTCGCGGACCTCAAGGGCCTTTATCAGGTAGACCTCGCCGGTGCGGCACTCAACACCCTGCCGCTCTGGAACGAGATCACCGGTGCGGGCGACTTTGACATGTATGTTGAGCTCGCCGACGCCCCCGACTGGTGGCTGCGTCCAATGAGCCAGGTGCCTGGTCTTAAGCTCTGGAACGGCACTGTGGCGAGCGGCGCGTCCACAATGGCGCCTCTCTACCAGTCCGGCCAGATGGTTGGGTTCATCTACGGCATGGCCGGCGCCGCTGAGTACGAAGCTCTCGTGAAGAAGCCCGGCTCCGCAGCGGCAGCCATGGACACGCAGTCCATGGGGCATGCGTTGATCATCTTGTTCGTGATCCTTGGCAACATCGGCTACATCGTTCAGAGGAACGCTGAAGCCAAGGCCAAGGGTCGGAAATAGGGGGTGACTGCCATGTTGAATGCAACCACAGGTACATGGCTAGCCGCGTTCCTGACGCTCGGTCTGTTTAGCTGGATGTACAAGGAGAACCCGTGGTTCCGCCTCGTGGAGCACATCTACGTCGGCGCGGCACTCGGCGTTCTCGCATCGCAGGGCTATCAGAGCGTCATGGACATTGCATGGAAACCGGCAACCCAGCAGGGTAAGACCCTCCTCTACGTCCCGCTGATCTTGGGCGCCCTGCTGTTCTCCCGGTGGTCCAAGAAGTACATGTGGGTCAGCCGGTCGTCGATGGGCTTCCTGGTCGGCACGCTCTCTGCTGTTGTCATGACCGGCGCGATCAAGGCTCAGCTGACTGCACAGGTCGCGGCGACGATGATGCCGCTCAACTCGGCAAATAACATCATCTTCTTTGTCATAACCGCGGCTGCTACCATGTACTTCGTCTTCACGTTGCAGGCGAAGTGGGCGAGCCCGATCATGGACCTCGGCAAGTACGGGATGATGATCGCGTTCGGCGCCACGTTCGGCAACACGGTCATGTCGCGTATCTCACTCTTCACCGGCCGGTTGCAGTTCCTGCTCTTTCAGTGGCTGAAACTGACGCCGGGCGGCAGCTAGACCTAGACACAGGCACAAGAAGGGGGGGGCATTGCGCCCCCCCTTTTCACGGAAACATATTTCGCCCCACTAAGGAGGTTTTCGGCTGTTGGGCAAAGTGACATCCCCGCAGGAGTTTTTCGGTTTCGAGATGGGTGCGGATCGCAAGCTGGCCCGATGGGACAAGATCGTGGAGTATTTCAACAAGCTGGATAGCGAGTCAGACCGCCTGAAAGTCGTGGATATGGGCAAGAGCACCGAGGGCAACCCGTTCCTGCTCGTGATCATCTCGTCGCCGGCCAACCTGGCCAACCTGGAGCACCTGCGGCAGATCAACCTCAAACTGGCCGACCCGCGCGGCCTGGACGATGCGGCGATCGAGGCGCTCGTCTCGGAGGGCAAGGCCGTCGTCTGCCAGAGCATGAGCCTGCACGCTACAGAGGTCGGCGGGACGCAGATGGCCCCCGAGCTGGCGTACGACCTGCTTGCAGGCGACTGCGAGGAGACGCGCCGGATACTGGACGAGGTCATCTTCCTCATGGTCCCGTGTTTTAACCCCGACGGCGAGATAATGGTGACCGACTGGTACAACAAATGGCTGGGGACCGAGTGGGAAGGCAGCTCGCTGCCGTGGCTTTACCAGAAGTACACCGGGCACGACAACAACCGAGACGCGTACGCGCTGAACATGCCCGAGGCGCAACACATGGCCAAGATCCTCTTCCGGGACTGGAAACCGCAGGCCTACCAGGACCATCACCACATGGGCAGCGACGGTGCGCGGCTGTACGTCGCTCCGTACTGCGATCCCATCCACCCGCACGGCGACCCGCTCATCTGGCGGGAGCACTCCTGGTACGGCGCCCACATGGCGTACAAGCTCGAGCAGGCCGGCAAGAGCGGCATCCTCAACGGGGCGATGTTCCCGGGGTGGGGCCACCTCGGTTTCCACTGGATCACGATCTACCACAACATCGCCGGGATGCTCACGGAATCGGCGAGCGCCAAGCTGGCCACGCCACTCTACGTGCATCCAAGCCAGCTGACGGGCGCGGGGATGTTTGCGCCCAAGACCTGGCCCAAATACGAGGCGCAGACAAACTTCCCGAACCCCTGGCCCGGTGGCTGGTGGCGGCTGCGCGACATCGTCGAGCAGCAGAAGATCTCGTCCGGGGCCCTGCTCGACCTGGCGGCCCGGCACAAGGAGACAGTCCTCTATAACGCCTACCTCAAGGCCAAACGGCAGACCGAGCGCGGTGCGGAGGGCGGCCCGTACGCTTACGCTATCCGCGAAGACCAGCACGACGCCCTGACCGTCCGCAAGCTGGTGCAGAAACTGCTTGACCAGGGTATCGAGGTCGGGCGGGCCAAGGCCGGCTTCGAGTCCGGCGGGTGCTGCTATCCGGCCGGGACCTACGTGGTCCAGCTGGCCCAGCCCAAGATGGGCCTGATCAAGACCCTGCTGGGCCGGACCCGGTATCCGGACACCTACTGGACGCGCCGGATGGACAACTCGCCGGGCGTCTTTGACACGGCAACCGACACGATCGCCGAGTTTATGGGCGTCACGGCCGAGCCAGTGGATGCCCCGGTTACAGTCGAAACCGAAACTATCTGCTGCGCGGCTCCGGTCGCGGCGGCCGTGTGCAAGAGGGCGGGCGCTACCGCGGGCTGGATCCTCGACGGGCGGCTCAACGACGCCTACCGGGTCGTCAACCGGCTGCTCGCCGCGGGCGTCAAGGTGTCGCGGCTTGCCAAGCCGGCGTGCGCGGGCGCCGCGTGTTTCGGTGCCGGATCGTTCCTGGTTGAGCCGGGCGCGGGCGCAGAGGCCATTCTGACCAGGGCGGCGCAGGAACTCGGCGTCGGCGCCCAGGGGGTCGCGGTCAGGCCGGACGTCCCCGAGGTGCCCGTGAGCACGAAGCGCGTGGCGATGTACCAGCGGTATTTTGGCGGCAACATGGATGAGGGCTGGACGCGGTTCATCTTTGACACGTTCGAGTTCCCGTTCGAGACCGTCATGGATCCGCAGATGAAGGCAGGGAATCTGAGGGACAAGTACGACGTCCTGGTCCTGCCGCCCGACCGCAAGGAGATCATGGTCGACTTCAACAAGGCGGACCGCAAAGACCCGATGGTGCAGATGTTCATCCGCCATTTCGCAGGGTCGTGCCCGCCGGAGTACCGGAGCGGTTTCGGGGACGAGGGCGTCAAGGCGATCCGCGAGTTTGTCGCCCAGGTGGGCGACTGGTGACGATGGGCCTTGCGACCGAGCTGGCCATCGAAGCCTGCAACCTCGGGGTCCGCAACATTGTTGCGGGGCTCGACGGCAAGACGTGGTACAGCCACGGCGACACGCTGCGGATCAACGTATGCAACGAGCATCCGGTGGCCTGGGGGATGCCGGAGGAAGGGTTGGCGTTTAGCTGGGATACCGCGGTGTTTGAGATCACCGAGCGGTTTAACCCGGACCACTACGAGGTCGTGGCCAGCTACCCCGAGAAGGACATCCTCCAGAGCGGCTGGCTGGTCGGCGAGGACCGCATCGCGGGCCAGCCAGCGGTGGTCAGGGCCAGGTACGGCGACGGAGATTGTGTGCTGATCGGGTTTAAGTGCCAGAACCGGGGGCAGACCCACGGCACGTACAAACTGCTGTTTAACTGCCTGCTGTAGGCAAGGGGCGATATCGACTGGCAGAGAGGAGACGGCGCGGAGAGCCGCGCCGTCTCCCTTTGGTGTACGCCCGAAATCGCTACCGCAGCAGGTCCTCCCACATCTTGAGGTAGCTCTTCTTGTTGTACACCGGCCTATAGTCCGCGATGACCTTGCGGGCCTGGCCGGCGTCGTCCCAGAGGAGGTCGACCACTGTGGCGGCGACGACTTTGGCCGAGGCCACGTAGGATAGGTTCTCGTCCGCGATGCGGACGTTCTCGGAGTGGCCCTGGCCCTTGACCCCGCCCACACTGAGGGTGGCGACGGGCATCAGGTGCGAGACGTCCCCGAGGTCGCCGGACGCCGTGGTGTGACCGCGGTCGCCGACCTCGTCCTTGCCGACGATGGCCTCGGCGTTGGCACGGTTGAGGGCGTCGAGGCCGGGGCTGCTGACCTTGGGGAGGTAGCCGGGCAGGGTTTCGATGTCAACCTCGGCCCCGACGGCCATCGCGCCGGCCTGGAGGGCCCGGTCAACCTTGGCGGCCGCGTTGATGATGGCCTCCATGCGCTTGCCGCGCACGTAGAGCTCCACCCGGACGTCCGCCGGGACGATGTTGACCAGGTCGCCGCCCTTGGTGATGATCGGGTGGATGCGGACGGTGTCATCGTCACGGAGCGTCTCACGCTGGGCGTGGATGCCGAAAAGACCAAGCATCGCAGCGTTGAGCGCGTTAATCCCCTCGTGCGGGGCGGCGCCGGAGTGCGCCTCGCGCCCCGTAAACTTGACGAACTTGCCGACGAAGCCGTTGCTGGTGCCCCCGACGCCCATTTTGGGTTGGGGCTGCGGCTGACCGCCGCGCCCTTCCTCGAACATGGCGTGGATCATCAGGGTGATGTCGATGTCATCCATCAGGCCCTTGAGGATGTACTCCTGCTTGCCGCCAAGGAAGCTGATCTTGCCCTCGCGGCGGAGGCGGGCGCGGTACTCGATTTCCACGTACTCCTCGGCGGGCACGGCGATCAAGACGGCGTCGCCGCCGAAATGCGCCGCGGCCCCCGCGTCCACCAGGCCCATTCCGACGCCCAGCATCATGGCGAGCTGGCCGTTGTGCACGCAGGAGTGCGCCGCGCCGGTGAGCGGGTCCGCGTCGGGGTGGCCGGGGCAGAGGACCGAGTCGAGTTCGCCGAGCACGCAGACGCTAGGCCCGGCCGACTTACCCTTGAGGCCCGCCTTGAGGCCCGTGATCGCCAGGCCCTCCTGGAAGTCGAGCCCGAGCGCCCTGAACTTGTCCGCCACCTTGGCCGCCGTGCGGTGCTCCTTGTAGCCCAACTCCGGATGCTGAAAGACGTCGCGCCCGAATGCGATGATCTCGTCCGCGCGGCGGTCGATGGCGTCCCAAACGCGCTGCTTGAGCTGCTGCTTGTCCATTGGCTACCGAGCCTCCCCCTGCCGGCCGTCCAGCTTGACTGTCGCCGTGTGGCGGCCGCCCTTATGCGAACGGACCTGCACCTTGACCTCGCCCGGGGCCGCCGCCGCTCCGCTTGCAGCGGGGGCCTTGATCAGCCACTCGAGGGTGCGGCTGCTGTCCGCCGGCCGGGCCCCGAACATGCCGCCCTGCACGTTCCACTTGCCCTCGAGGTTGCCTATTTCGGTGATCTGCCGGCCGCTGAGGATCTCCGCCCCCTCGGGTATGTCAATGCGCACGGTGTCCGGCCTGGCCACGCCGATGCGCTGCGCGTGCTTGGTCAGGTTGGTCGGCAGCCAGCCCTCGTTGCGCACCGTCGCCGTGACCTTGTGGACGCCTCCGCCGACGGCGGTTGCCGCCGCCCCGGTCACACGGACCAGCGGGGACAGCGCGGCGTGCTTGAGGCAGAACATAAACGTGCGGTCAATTTCCTCCTTGAGGAGGTGGTGCGGGGGGTTCTGGAACGTGTACTTGGTCTTCCAGCCGCCGATCTCGACCCTGCCGAGCTGCGGGTGGTCGAAGGGCGTCCACGGCATGAAGCCCTGCCCGCCGAGCTCGCTGTCGTTGTAGGCCAGCAGCTTGAGGTCGTCCTCCTCGCTGCGACCGATCAGGAAGCCCATGTAGTCCTTAACCTCGATGCCGGCGTGGTTGGCCAGGCTCCACAGCTCGATGCAGAAGACGTACGCGCCGAGGTCCTCGTACCACCAGTCCTTGGAGTTGCCGTGACGCGGGTTTTTCTTGTCGTCCGTAAGGCCCTCGAAGACCGAGACGCTCTCGTAGCCGGTGACCTCGGTACCGATCCGGCCGATCTCCTTGTACACCTTGAGGTCATGGGCGTTGAACGCGTCGTCGGGCTTGGTTACAAACGTGCGGATGATGACGCCGCTGAACGTATGGTAGGTCATGACTCCGGTCAGGTTGGGGTGGTCGCGCCAGAAGTCCGCCAGCGCCCGGTTCTCGGGCTCGCACAGCGGGTACGGGCCGGCCCCGTCCTGGGTGACCGCCCAGTTGGACGGCCAGTTGCGGTTGAAATCCAGGTTGTACAACGGGGGCGCCATCTTGATGCCGCCGCCCCGATAGTTGCGGATGAGCCCCTCGGGGTAGATGTGATAGAACGGCCCCTGTCCGTCTTTGGGCTGGCGTTTGACCATGAGGCGCGGGTCTTTGGCGGAGGCCTTCCATTCGCCCTGCGGGTCCTCAAGCCGCATCTGCAGCGCCCAGCCGTCGCCGTTGATGTCGTGCGGGTAGAGCCCGTCGGTTTCCAGCCACTCCTCCTCGGTCAGGGGATACGGGCGCAGGCTGCTGCGCGACGAGTGCGGGGTCGTGAGGTAGTGCTCGGCCCCATCCGCCGAGACGCGCGGGATTACATAAATCACGCGCGTGTCAACCAGGCCGGTCACGAAATCGTCCTCGCCGTACCGGGAGAGCAGGTAGTAGGCGTCGTAGAGCGCGACGGCGCAACCGGTGACCTCACCGGAGTGGGTGTTGCCGTCGATCTGGAACCCCGGCTTGTGCAGGGCCGGCCCTGTCGATTTGTTCGTGATCTCAAGGCACCAGATATCCCGTCCCTGGTAGGTACGGCCGATGGAGTACAGGGAGGCAAGACCGGAATAGGCGCCGGCCAACTCATGGAGGATACGCGTCAGCTCATCGTACTTGTGGTACACATTCCAGGCGATCCTGACTTTCTCGGGCAACTCTCCAACCTCCCGTTGTAAGATTCGAGACACGAACTTTGTGTTTCGCCAAGGCCCTGGCAGTACCCTGCCGGCGGGCGGGCAGTGCCTGCCGGCGGTGTTTCGCGCTCGCTTGCCGGGGGCAGGAAAGCCCTGGCGCCGGCGGCCCTGACTACCCTAGGATGCGCAAGAAGGGGGTTTTTCGGGGCAGGCTGCAACGTACCGGGAGGATTCTGTTCTCCGGTTTCGAAATGGTATTACGCTACCCTAACTTATTCTCAAAAAGGGAGGGGTCAACGGTTGCCGGCAAGTAGGGTCACATCACCCCAGGAGTTCTTTGGCTACCAGCTTGGGAGCGATCGCAAGCTGGCCCGCTGGGACAAGATTGTCGAGTATTTCGACCTGCTCGCCACCCAGTCGCCCAAGATCAAGGTGGAAAACATGGGCGAATCGGTGGAGGGCAACCCGTTTCTGCTGGTCACCATCTCCTCAGCGGACAACATCAAGCAGCTCGAGCACTACCGGGCCATCAACCTCAAGCTGAGTGACCCGCGCGGGATCACGGAGGACCAGGCACGGCAGCTTGCGCTTCAGGGCAAGGCGGTCATTTGCCAGTCGATGAGCCTGCACGCGACGGAGGTCGGCGGCACGCAGATGGCCCCGGAGCTGACCTACGACCTGCTGACCCGGGAAGACGAGGAGACCCGGCGCATCCTGGATGAGGTCATCTTCCTGATGTTCCCGTGTTTCAACCCGGACGGCGAGATCATGGTCACCGACTGGTACAACAGGACGCTGGGGACCGAGTATGAAGGGTGCACGCTGCCGTGGCTATACCACAAGTATGTCGGCCACGACAACAACCGGGACGCTTTTGCCCAGAACATGCCCGAGTCCCGCTACGTCGGCCAGGTCATGCTGCGCGACTGGAAGCCGCAGGCCTACCAGGATCACCACCACATGGGCAGCTACGGGCCGCGGCTGTACATCGCCCCGTACTGCGACCCGATCCACCCGTACGGCGATCCGCTGATCTGGCGCGAGCATTCCTGGTACGGCGCGCACATGGCCTACAAGCTGGAGGAGGCGGGCAAGACCGGCATCGGCAACGCCATGCAGTTCGCCGGGTGGGCCCATATGGGTTACCACTGGCTGACGATCTACCACAACATCGCGGGCATGCTCACCGAGTCGGCTAGCGCCAAGCTGGCGACGCCGCTTTTCATCCACCCGACCCAGCTGCGCGGGGCGCACGCCCGGACCATGCCCGAGTACGAGGCGCAGACCAACTTCCCGCATCCCTGGCCCGGCGGCTGGTGGCGCCTGCGGGACATCGTCGAGCAGCAGAAGATCTCCGCCTGGGCCCTGCTTGACATCGCGGCGCGGTGCAAGGAGACGGTCCTCTGGAACGCCTACCTCAAGGCCACCCGGCAGACCGCGCGCGGGGCCGCCGACGAGGTCAAGGCGTACGTGATCCCGGCCGAGCAGCACGACCCGCTGACGGCCCGCAAACTGGTCAAGATCCTGCTCAACCAGGGCCTTGAGGTCAAGGTGGCCAGGACGCCGGTGCAGGTCGGCAACTGCACCTACGGAGCGGGCAGTTATGTGGTGAGCCTGGCCCAGCCCAAGATGGGCGTCATCAAGACGCTGCTGGCCAGGACGCTGTTCCCCGACAACATGTGGACCCGCAAGCCGGACGGCGAGCCGATGATCTACGACACGACGACGGACAACGTCAACGAGTTTATGGGTGTTAAAACCGTCCCGGCTGAATGCGAACCGCAGGGCGATTTCGTGGTTATCACCGGGCTGCCGGCGGTGGGTGCGGCGGTCCAGCCCGGGACGTCGGGCGGCGGCGCCGGCGGAGGCGCCGGTGCCGGGTTCGTGCTCGACGGGCGCCTCAATGACAGCTACCGGGTCGTAAACCGGTTGTTGGGCAAGGGTGTGGATGTCTTGCGGGTCGGCGGCAAGGTGCCGGCGGTGGCCGGCGCGTGCGAGCTGCCGCCGGGGGCTTTCTACGTGCCGCGGGCGGCGGCGGAGGGCGCGGGTGTGGCCGCGCTGGCGGGCGAGCTGGGCGTCGGGCTTGTGGCCGTCAAGGACGCGCCGGGGGCGATGACGCCTGTCAAGCAGCAGCGCATCGGCATGTACCAGCGGTACTACGCCGGCAACATCGACGAGGGCTGGACGCGGTTTCTGCTGGAGCAGTACGAGTTCCCGTACGTGACCCTGATGGACGCGGACTTCAAGGCTGGCCCGCTCAAGGACAAGATCGACGTGCTGATCATCCCCGACGACGTCAAGGAGATGATTGTCGGGCCGGAAAACTTCAAGGACAGCCCTGTGGTGGCGCGGGCCCTGATGTGGGTCGGCCAGATGCCGCCGGAGTACCGGAGCGGGATCGGCTTTGACGGCGTAAAGGCGGTCAAGGAGTTTGTGGGGCAGGGCGGGCGGCTCGTCGCGCTCAACCTGGCCGCCGGGTTTGCGATTGACGCGTGCGAGCTGCGGGTCAAGAACGTGGTCGACAAGCTCTCCACCAAGCAGTACTCGACGCACGGGGCCACGCTGCACGTCAAGGTCGACACCGGCGATCCGCTGGCGTACGGCATGCCGGAGGAGGCGCTGGTGCTCAACTTCGACAGCCCGGCGTTTGACATCCAGGAGACGTTCAACGCCGACCGGTACCGGATCGTGGCCCGGTACCCGGAGCGCGACCTGCTCCGGAGCGGCTGGCTGATCGGCGAGGAGCTCATCAAAGGCAAGGTGGCCGTGCTCGGCGTCAAGTCCGGCGAGGGCGAGGTCGTGCTCCTCGGCTGCCGGCCGCAATTCCGGGCGCAGACGCACGGGACGTTCAAGCTGCTGTTTAACTGCCTGTACTAGGACAATGCGCGAGAGGCTGGACGATGCGGGTGCGGTGGGCGGGGCCC
>JAUYEG010000105.1 GCA_030691505.1 Bacillota bacterium
AAAAAGAAGACCATCTATTTAGTCCCTTTAAAAACTTTAGCGGAAGAAAAATACCGAAATTTTAAAAGACTATATAGTGACTGTGGAATCGATATCACCATCTCTTCCCGCGACCGCAAAGAAGATGATAAGAAGATTAGCCGAGGACAATTTCAGGTAGCCATCATGGTCTATGAAAAATTTAACTACTTTCTCTTAAAATACCCCTCCTTTTTAAGCGGGGTTTCTTTAGTAGTAATCGATGAGCTGCAGCTAATCAATGATCCGGAAAGAGGTCCCCTTTTGGAGGAGATGCTGGTTAATTTGCAAAAACAGGAGCAAAAGATCAAGATCATTTCTCTCTCGGCCTTCTTAGAAAATCAAGAAGCTTTTTTAAGCTGGTTTCCCTCCCGGCTGCTCACCTCCTACCACCGTCCGGTAGAGCTGCGCAAGGGAATCGTTAGAGAAGGAGTCTTTAAATACATTACCCATAATGAAAAGAAGTTCGGGGAAGAAGTATTCTTCCCTCCACTGGCGGTCCGAGATAATTGCCAGGAAGATTATGTCCTGGAGACGGTCCGTTATTTTATTTTACATCATGAACCTACCCTCCTCTTCTTTCCCACTAAATCAGAAACTAAAAAGTGGGCGGAGTGGCTGGCCGAGAGACTGGAATGCCCTCCTGCCGAATCAGCCATAGAGGAGCTTAACCAGATGGAGGAGACTCTATCCCGGGATATCCTGCTCCCTCTTCTGGAGAAAGGGATGGCCTATCATAATGCTGACCTTTCCTGGGAAGAAAGAAATTTGGTAGAAAATTATCTGCGCCAGGGGGAGATAAAAGTCATCTGTGCTACTACCACTTTGGCGATGGGGATTAACCTTCCTTTTAAGAATGTCATTCTCTCTATGGATAAGATAGAAAATATTAACGGAGATAGTAAGGAGGTCCAGCTGACCAGTCTTAGCTTTACCGATATAGAGAATATGGGTGGAAGGGCGGGAAGATTAAATAGCGGAAGAGAGGAAGAATTCGGAAGGGTCATTTTTTTAGCCCATTCCCTGCTTTCGGAGACTATCTATCAAAATCTCTATTTTAATTTCCTGCGGGATACCCTGGCGGAGGATAACCAGATAAGGGGACAAGTAGCAGAGGAAATAATACCCTATCCCAATGCCCTTGCCGGGGTAGGTCCTAAAAAGAAGGAAAGGGAATTGAATACCCTCTTACTTCGACTAATGGTAAATGGTAAAGATAATCTGGCTGCCTTATTAGATCAGCCGGCTGGTTATTGGCAATTAGTGCTGGATCAAAAAAGAATTAAAGAAGAAATAGAAGATGCCCTGCAGAGCTTAAAAAATAATCAGTTGGTAATAGAGGATGAGAAAGGCAGATTAGCTCCTACTTCTACCGGCCTCCTGATCAGCGCTAAAGGGATTAAAGTGGCCACCTATCTCTATTTTTTATCCTGGATAGAGAAATCTATTAAAGGCGAAATAAGTGATCTGGAGATTATCCTCACCTTAACGGGAAGTGAAGACGGCAAATCCCTGCCTATTCCATATCCTCAATTCTACCGAGAAGGTTATCAGATAGACCGCTATAATTATACTGATTGGAAGGAGATCTACCGCAATAAGCTATTGGCTTTAGTCTTTAATTTAGGAGAAGAAGGTAAAGAGATTTATCAGGGGGAAAATGGTCTAACCAAAGGAAAAACTACCTTAGAAGACTATCTGGCCTTTAAAAAGACTGTCCTCTTGTATGATTGGATCGGAGAAAGGGAGAGCAAGAGTATTGAACAGGAATACAGTCTTTACCGGGGTGCGGTAGAAAGGCTGGGGGAAGGATTTTCCTGGCTAGCGGATAGCCTGGCGGCTATTGCCGAGGAGAGCGACTGGAATAAGGGGCGAGAAGAAGATGTAAAGAGGATCAGGCGTTTAGCGGAACGGATGCTAGAGGGGGTGGAGGA